>JBBIJZ010000008.1:0-10353 GCA_037445715.1 Verrucomicrobiales bacterium
GTGGCCTGTCCGTGCGCGATGGGGTTGGCCACGCCCATCGCCATCCTGGTGGCCGCCAACGTCGCCGCCCGCCGCGGCATCCTCATCCGCGACGGCCAGGCCCTCGAAAAGTCCGGCCGCCTCACCGCGGTGGTGTTCGACAAGACCGGCACCTTGACCGAGGGGCGGGTCGCGGTGGCCGCCCATGAAGACCTGCGGCCGGAGTCCGAACGCCGCGAGCCGCTGTTGGCCCTGGCCGCGCGGCTGGCGGCGCCGTCCAATCATCCCCTCAGCCGGGCCATCGCCCACCACGCGGCAACCGCACCGGGAGAACGCTCTCCTGACCCGACCGCGCAAGCCATCGCCTTCGCGGCGCCGGCTTGGGAACAGTGGGAGGAAGTGGCCGGCAAGGGCGTCGCGGCGCGGGCCGGCGGTCAGGTCTTTCGCCTCGGCTCGCTGAGCTGGTTGGCCGAGTGCGGCCTCCAGCCGGCGCTGCGCTCGAAGTTTGCCGACAACTGGGCGGACAAGGGCGCGACGGTGCTCGGCGTGGCGGTGGACTGGAGCTGGGTGGGGCTGGTGGCGTTGCGCGACACCCTCAAACCGGCCGCCGCGGGCGTGGTGCGGCGTCTCGAAGCCGCCGGTCTGCGTTGCCACCTGGTCACCGGCGATCACCCCCGCACCGCCGCGGCCGTGGCCCAGGCGGCCGGCATCCCGGCGGAGCGCGTGCGAGCCGGCATCACCCCGACGGGTAAGGCGGACTTTGTCGCCGCCCTCCAGGCGCGCGGCGAACGGGTGGCGTTTGTGGGCGACGGCATCAACGACGCCCCGGCGCTCGAACAGGCCGACCTGGGCGTGGCCGTGGCCCGGGCCAGCGATGTCGCGCGCGAGGCGGCGGACCTGATTCTGTTGCGCTCGGACATCGAGGCCATTCCCCAGGCGCTGGGGCTGGCCCAGGCCGCCCTGCGCACCATCAAGCAAAACCTGTTCTGGGCCTTTTTCTACAACGCCGCTGCCGTGCCGCTGGCCGCGCTGGGCTTTCTGAGCCCGGTGGTGTGCGCCGCGGCAATGGGCCTGTCCGACCTGCTGGTCATCGGCAACGCGCTGCGGCTGCGGCGGCACCGTTAAAACGCTCCACATCGCCACCTCCCTGTTCCCATGACATTCCCCTGGCAAGTCCCGCTCACCCGCCGGCGGTTTGGCGTCCGGCTCCTCGAAATGGGTCTGGTCCCCGTGGCGTGGGCCGGTCGGCCCCGCGCCGCCACGACGACCGGGCACGCGTGGACGCTTGGATGCTACACGCGTCCCTTTGACCAGTACGACCTGAGCACCGCGCTGGACGGCATCGCCGAGGCGGGCTACCGGCATTGCGGCATCATGACCGCCAAGGGCCGCTCCTGGGTGGTCATCACCGCGGAGACGCCGCCCGAGCAAGCGGCACAGGTGGGCGCGGCCATCCGGCAACGCGGCCTGACCTGCCTCTCGGTGTATGGCGACTACCCGGTCAAACCGGCCGTGGCCGAGAACGTGCGGGCGCTGCAACGCCTGGTCGAGCATTGCACCGCGTGTGGCGCGCCGGACCTGCTGCTGGGCGGCGTGGGCGAAGCGGAATTGCAGGCGGCGTACTACGAGGCCATTCGCGAGGTGTGCGACTTCGCCGCCGCGCGCGGCGTCCGGCTCACCCTCAAACCCCACGGCGGCCGGATCGCCACCGGCCCGCAATGCCGCGCGGCCCTCGAGCGCGTGGGCCACCCGAACTTCCGCCTCTGGTACGACCCCGGCAACATCCTGTACTACTCGGACGGCGCGCGCGACCCGGTGGCCGACGCCGCCACCGTGGACGGCCTGGTGGTGGGAATGAGCGTGAAGGATTTCCGCCCGCCCCGGGACGTGCTGGTCACGCCGGGCACGGGAGGGGTGGACTTTGCCGGTGTGCTGGCCCGGCTCCGCCGGGGCGGTTTCACCCACGGCCCGTTGCTGGTGGAAACCACCGCCCGGGGCGAGTTCCGCGAGGTCGTGGCCGAGGCCCGCAAGGCCCGCCTCTTCCTGGAGGAACTGACGCGAAAACTCTGCGCGGAGACCCCGGGATGAGCCGCTTACCCGCGCCGCGGCCCGGACCGGTTACTCCAGAAACCGGCGCAGCGCCGCCGCCACCGCGTGGCCGTGGCGCAGGGAGCTGACCTCGCCGCCCTCGCGGCGCACCTGCGCCTGCACTTCCGGCACGGCGTTGGCCGGGCACACCAGCCAATGGGCCACCTCGCGTCGCAACATGGGCAGGTCGTTGAGATGATCGCCGGCGGCGAGCACCGCCGCGGGCGTGAGGCCCTCGCGGCGGGTCAGCTCGGCCAGGGCCGTGCCCTTGCTGAAGGCCGCGTGGCTGAAGCGGGCGTACACGTCGTTGCGCACCACGGTCAGCCCCGGCACCTCGCGGCAGTACGCGGTCAGATACGCGCAGATGGCTTCGGCCTCGTCGGCGCGTCCGGCCACCAGACAAAACGGCGACCAGGCATCGGCGTACACCATCGCCCGGAAACGGGCGTTCACCCAGGCCGTCAGCCGCGGCACATCGGCCTGGACGCGGGCGAACAGCTCGGCGTGGACCTCGGCACAGCGCCGGTTCCAGTCCTCGAGGGGCACGTAACGCACACCGTCGTGCCGGTACAACTCGCGTTCCACCATCACCAGGTAATCCGGTTGCACGCGGAGCCGGGCGCGGCCGAGGGCTTCCAGGAGGCCGGGCAGGTCGCGGCCGGTGTTGATGACCCAGCGCGCGCCGCGGGCCTGGAGCGCGGCCATGGCCTCCTCGAACGCCGGCGGCACGGGGGGATTCTCGAACTCGGCAAACACGGTGCCGTCGAAATCCGTGGCGATGAGGCGCGGGACGGAATCGGAGACGCGGGGGTGGTGCATCACTCAGATCGCGGGGCGTGTGTGCGCCGGGGCCAACCCCGGGGAGGCGGGTTAAGCGGCGGACAGGTTGGCCAGGGCCTGTTCGAGCTGCCGTTCGCGTTCCTGCCACTCGGCCAGCCGGCGTTGATGTTCGGCGAGCACCGGCGGGGGCACCCGGCGCGCGAAGTCGGGGTTGGCGAGCTTGTCCCGCACCCGGCCCAGTTCGGCGCGGGCCTTTTCCAGTTCCCGGGTCAGGCGGGCGCGTTCGGCCGCGAAGTCCACCTGGCCGGCCAGCGGCAGGTACAATTCCCCCAGCGAGTTCGCGGCGGAGGGCGTCCCGCGCGGGGGTTGGTAGGCCGGGTCCACGTCCACCGCCTCGGCGTTGAGGAGCAGGCGCAGGACCTCGACCTCGGCCGCGGGAAACGCCGCGGCGGGCTTGAGCACGTAGCGGAGCTTTTTGCCGGCGGGCAGGTTGAACTCGCGCCGCAGGTTGCGGCCCCGGGAGACCAGGTCGTACTTGGCGGCGGCGAAACGGTCCGCCGCTTCGTCGAGGCCGAACCAGGCTTTTTCGTCCGCGCTGAGCGGCTTGGGCCAGGGGGCGAACATGATGGTGCGGCCGCCCTGGTCCGGCGGCAGGTCCTGCGCGTAGCCCAGGCCGTGCCAGAGCTCCTCGGTGATGAAGGGCAGGAAGGGATGGAACAGCCGCAGGGTGTGGTTGAGGACAAAGTCCATCACGGCCAGGGTATTGGCCCGGCGTGCGGCGTCCGCCCCGGCGAGCGCGGCCTTGGACGCCTCGACGTACCAGTCGCAGTATTCGCTCCAGAAAAAGCGGTGCAGCACGGCGGCGGCCTCGCTGAACTTGTACTCGGCGAAGGCCTGCGAGACCTCGCCAATGGCCTGGTCCAGGCGCAGCAGAATCCAGCGATCGTCGCTGGTCAACAGGGCGGGGTTGATCTCCGCCTCGACCGTACCCCCCTGGAGCTGGCGGAAACGGCAGGCGTTCCAGAGCTTGTTGCAGAAGTTGCGGCCCAGCTCGACGTTTTGTTCGTCGAAGAGCACGTCCTGGCCGAGGGGCGCGCTGCGCAGGGTGCCGAAGCGGAGGGCATCGGCGCCGTATTGGGCGATCAGTTCAAGGGGGTCGGGCGAGTTGCCCAGGCTCTTGGACATCTTGCGGCCGAGCTTGTCGCGGATGATGCCGGTGAAATAGACGTGGCGGAACGGCATCTGGCCCATGAACTCGTAGCCGGCCATGATCATGCGGGCCACCCAGAAGAAGATGATGTCCGGCCCGGTGACCAGGTCGGTGGTGGGGTAAAAGGTCTGGAGGGTGCGGTTGGCGGCGTCGCGGGCGGGGTCGCCGGTCCAGCCCATCGTGGCAAAGGGCCAGAGCCAGGAGCTGAACCAGGTGTCGAGCACGTCGGGGTCCTGGGTCCACCCCGGGCCAGGGCTTTCTCCTTGGACACGGAGCAACTCGGGCTCGGTGTTGACATCGCCGAGCAGGTCGGCGACCTTGACTCGCGGGTCCGATGCAGGCCGTGAGGCCAACGTCTCCTCAAGGGGACGCGCCTCCGGAGGATGTTTACCGTCGGACCCGTTTTCTTTTCCCACCCACTCCACCGCGTGGTGGTCATAGAGCCGTTGCCCGTTGGCCAGTTCCTTGACGGTGAAGAGCACGCGATAACGGCGGTACCCGAGTCTGAGCAGGGCGAGGAGAGTATGGACGGCCCGCACATCCGGCGCCGGCGGGGCATGGTGCTCGCTGCCGATCAGCACGGCGTGCCGGAGCAGCTCGGGCAGCGCCGGCACCAGCTTGATATTTTGGAGCCCCCGGCGAGTGAACGCGTGCACCAGGCCGGCCTTGGACACACGGATGGACCAGCCAGTGTCCTGATTGGTAAAGGCGGCACCAAGAATGCCAGTTTGCGCGGCCACGCGCAGGGCGTTTTCCCGAAGCTCCCGCGCCTTGGCGCCGGGAATCGCCTCCCAGGCCAGCTCCACTTCGGTGAGCCCCTTGTTCAACGCCGCGCGTCCGGTTTGGTTGTACCACACCGGAATCCGGTGCCCCCACCAGAGCTGGCGGCTGATGCACCAGTCCTTGAGATTCGCCATCCAGTGGTCATAGACCTTGGCCCAGCGGTCCGGGTGGAACTGGAGCTTGTCCGGACCGGGGTCGCCGGGCGCGGCCACGCAGGCCCGCGCCTTTTCGACGCTCGGGTACTTGAGGAACCACTGCTCGCTCAGCCGCGGCTCGATCGGTACGTCCGCCCGTTCACTGAACCCCACGTTGTTCACGTACGGCTCGGCCTTCACCAGGGCGCCGGCCGCGCGGAGCAGCTCCGCCGCTTTGGCCCGCGCCGCGAACCGGTCCAGACCCGCCAGGTCCCGCCCCGCGCGGTCGTTGAGGCGGCCGTTGGCCTCGATGACCTCGATGACCGGCAGCCGGTGCCGCAGGCCGATCTCGTAGTCCGCCGCGTCATGGGCGGGGGTGACCTTGAGCACGCCGGTGCCGAAACGGATGTCAATGTGTTCGTCGCCCAGGATCGGCAGGAGGGCCTGGTTTTCGAGCGGCAGGGCGCGCTTCACAAATTTCCCGATGAACCGGGTGTAGCGGGGGTCGGCGGGGTTCACCGCCACGGCGGTATCGGCGGGGATGGTCTCCGGGCGCGTGGTGGCGATGGTGAGCCAGGTGCGGCCCTCGGCGTCGGTCTCCGGACCCCGGGCGAACGGGGGGGCCGCGTTGTCCGGACCGGCCGCACCGGCGGCGGGCCCGGGCACAGGGGCGGGGGGCGCGCCGGCAAGGGCGGGGCCGGCCTCCACCTTGACCGGCGAGCCGTCGGCCTCGACCACCTGCACGCGGAAGTAGTACAGGTGGCCCTTTTGCTCCTTCATGATCACCTCCTCGTCGGAGAGGGCGGTGAGGGAGACCGGACACCAGTTGACCATGCGGCGGCCGCGGTAGATGAGGCCCTTGCGGTACAGGTCCACAAACACCTTCTGCACGCAGCGCGAGTAGTCCGGGTCCATCGTGAAGCGCTCGCGGGTCCAGTCGCAGGAGCAGCCCAGTTTCTTGAGCTGTTGGATGATGATGCCGCCGTGCTTCTCCTTCCAGGCCCAGACGTGTTCGAGGAATTTTTCCCGTCCCAGGTCGTCGCGGTGCCGGATGAGGCCCTGCTTGCGGAGCGTCTTTTCCACCACCGTCTGCGTGGCGATGCCGGCGTGGTCGGTGCCGGGCAGCCAGAGCACCTCCTTGCCGTCCATGCGCGCCTTGCGGGCGAGGATGTCCTGCAGGGTGTTGTTGAGTACGTGGCCCATCGTGAGCACGCCGGTGACGTTGGGCGGGGGGATGACGATGGAATAGGCCGGCCGCCGCGCGCTCACCCGCGCCGGGTCGGCGGTGAAACACCCGGCGTCCAGCCAGAACTGATACCACCGATCCTCGACGGCCCGGGGGTCGTAGGCTTTGGGAATCTCGCTCATGTCAAAGTCCGCCCAGCCTAGCCAACCGCCGGCGGCCTTGGCAACAAGCGGACTCCCCGCCACGCCGCGCCCGCCCCCGGCTCCCGCCGGACCGCCGCCCCGGCCGCATCCCCGCGGCCGCGCCGGGAAATGTTTGCCGCGAGGGCTCGCGTTGCTAACCTGCCGCGCGCGCGGGCAGACGCCGAGGACCCGGACTGGCGAGCATCACCGACCTCCGGCCCGGCCGGCCCGCACCCGATACCAACATGGCAGCACAAACCTTGACCGCCGCGGAAGTCACCGAACTGGCCATCGGCCTCAACCGCCTGGCCCACAATTTGTGGTGGACCTGGGACCAGGGCGCGCAGGACCTCTTCCAGGAGCTGTCCCCGCGCGGCTGGCAGAACCTCTACCACAACGCCGTCGCCGTCCTGCACGAGGTCTCGGACTACGAGCTGCGGGTGCGCCTGCAAAGTCCCGCCTTCGCCGAGCGCGTGCGCCAGGTGCTCGAGCGCTTCAACGCCTACCTGCGCCGCACCGACACCTGGGCCGCCTCGCACGCCCCGCAACTGGCCCGGCACCCGGTGGCCTACTTCAGTGCCGAATTCGGCTTCCACGAAACCCTCCCCATCGCCGCCGGCGGCCTGGGCGTGCTGGCCGGCGACCACGCCAAGTCCGCCAGCGACCTGGGCCTGGGCTTCGTGGGCGTGAGCCTTTTTTACCGCGAGGGCTACTTCATGCAGGCCTTCAACGCGGAAAACTGGCAGACCGAATACTACTCGCTGCTCGACCCCCGGAACCTGCCGGTGGAACCGGTCCTGGACCCGCGCGGCGAGCCGCTGGTGGGCACCGTGCGCATCGCCTCCGCCACGGTGGCCTTCCGCGCCTGGCGGGTGAACGTGGGCCGCTGCCCCGTGTACCTGCTGGACACCGACCTGCCCGAAAACGAGCCCCACTATCGCGAAATGACCACCCGGGTGTACGGCGGTGACAGCACCACGCGCATCATGCAGGAACTCCTGCTGGGCGTGGGCGGGGTGCGCCTGCTGCGCCTGCTGGGCCTTCAACCCTCGGTCTTTCACATGAACGAGGGCCACGCCGCCTTTCTGACCCTCGAACTCATCCGCGAAAAAATCGCCGCCGGGCTGAGCTTTGCCGGGGCGCAGGCCGCCACCCGCGCCGAATGCCTCTTTACCACCCACACCCCGGTCGAAGCCGGCCATGACCGCTTCACCAGCGATCTCATGCGCCATGTCGCCCACAAGTTCAGCGACCACCTCAAGCTCACCCATGACGAACTCATGGGCCTGGGCCGTGTGCACCCCGAGGACCCGAGCGAGCCGTTTTGCATGACCGTGCTGGCCCTGCGGCATTCCCGCGCCGCCAACGCCGTCAGCGAACTGCACGGCCAGGTCAGCCGCAAAATGTGGCACGCCCTCTACCCCGACCGCCCCGTCGAACAGGTCCCCATCGGCCACATCACCAACGGGGTGCATCTGCTGGGCTGGATGAAGGGCCGGGCGCGGCGGTTCTGGCGCGACAAGGTCCACCAGGCGGTGGCCAACAACGGCAACATTCTGGCCCGCACCGCCCACCTCTACGCCGACGAGGCCAACTCCGCGGAGTTCTGGGCCGCCCTGGCCGACCCCGCCACCGTCAGCGACGAGGAACTCTGGGCCCTGCGCTACGAACTGCGCCGCGAACTCATCGAGTTCGCCCGCCGCCGGCTCCTGCTCCAGTGTGAGCGGCTCACCCCCACCGCCTTCATCGAGTACGATCACCTCCTCAATCCCGATGCCCTGACCATCGGCTTCGCCCGGCGCTTCGCCACCTACAAGCGCGCCACGCTGCTGTTCCGCCACTTCGACCAGATCGTCGCCCTGACCCGCGACCGCCGCCGCCCCGTGCAATTCATCTTCGCCGGCAAGGCCCACCCCCGCGACAACGAGGGCAAACGCCTCCTCCAGCACATCCGCCACCTGGCCCAGCACAGCGAACTGCGCGGCCACCTGGTCTTCATCGAAAACTACGACATGCACGTCGCCCGCCAGATGGTCTCCGGCTGCGACGTCTGGCTCAACACCCCGCGGCGCCCCCTGGAGGCCTCCGGCACCAGCGGCATGAAGGCCGCCATCCACGGCGGCCTCAACCTCAGCATCCTCGACGGCTGGTGGCGCGAGGGCTACGACGGCACCAACGGCTTCGCCATCGGTGACGATTCCCACCCCGACTCGATCGAGGAACAGGACCGCCGCGACGCCGACAACCTGCTCCAGGTGCTGACCTCCGAGGTGATTCCCTGCTTCTACAATCGCGACGCCACCGGCATCCCGCGGCAATGGATCAAACGCATCCGCCGCGCGCTCGTCACCCTCGTTCCCCGCTTCAACACCTGGCGCATGGTCCAGGAATACACCACCCGCTACTACCTGCCGCCCGGCTCCCCGCCCGCCACCGCCTGACCTGTCCCGGACCCGCGCGGCCGTGCCGCCGTGAAGACCGCCCTCCACGCCCTCACTCGCGCCGAGCTGCAGCAGCACCTCGCCGCCCGGGGCGAACCGGCCTTCCGCACCGACCAGCTCCTGGCCTGGCTCTACCAGCACCACGCCGCGTCCTGGGACGCCATGACCAACCTGCCCCGGGCCCTGCGCGCCCGGCTGGCCGAGAGCTTCGACCTGCGCCTGCCCGAACGGGTCACCACCCGCGGCGCGGCCGACGCCACCCTCAAATTCCTCTGGCGCCTGCCGGCCGATGGCGCCCTCATCGAGAGCGTGCTCATCCCCGCCAACCCGGCCCTGTACGGCGAGCCCAGCGACCGCCACACCCTCTGCGTCTCCACCCAGGTCGGCTGCGCCTACGGCTGCCGTTTCTGCGCCAGCGGCCTGGACGGTTGGAAACGCAACCTCACGCCCGACGAAATCGTGGGCCAGGTCCTCGCCGTCGAGCGCTGGCACGCGGCCCGCGCGAAGGCGGAGGCCACCGCCGCCGCCGCCGGGCCGGCCGTCGCTGCCTCCCCTGCCCGGCCCGCGGACCGGCTGGTGACCAACCTGGTCATCATGGGCATGGGCGAACCCCTGGCCAACTACGACCACCTCCTCAAGGCCCTGCGCCTGCTCAACGCCCCCTGGGGCGGCGGCATCGGCGCCCGCAAGATCACCATCTCCACCAGCGGCCTCGTGCCGCAAATCCGCCGCCTGGCCGACGAACCCGAGCAGTTCCGCCTGGCGATTTCGCTGCATGGCGCCACCGACGAGGTCCGCAGCCGCCTCATGCCCGTCAACCGCCGCTACCCGCTGCGCGAACTGCTGGCCGCCTGCGAATACTACCGCGCCCGCAAGGGGCGGATGCTCACCTTCGAGTACATCCTCATCGCCGGGGTCAACGAGACCCTCGCCGACGCCCGGGCCCTGGCCCGTCTGGCCCGCCCGCTCGGCGCCAAGGTCAACCTCATCCCCTACAACGGCGTGGAAGGTCTGCCCTGGGAACGGCCCGCCGAAACCGTGTGCGAGGCGTTCCTGGCCGAACTGACCCGCGGCGGCGTCAAGGCCACCCTGCGCCGCGAAAAAGGCGGCGACATCGAGGCGGCCTGCGGCCAACTGCGCCTCCAAACCGTGCGTGCCGCCACCGGCTGAACCCCGCGCCGGCGTTTGGAGTGCGGCCGCGGGCGGTCGCTTTGGCCCCGGGGGGAACGGCCCACCTGGCCGTTCCGCCGGGCCACCAGCCCGGCGGTGTAGCGGCGGGCTGCCAGCCTGATGGCTCGCCGATTGCCCAATCGGCGGCGCGGAAGAACGCGGAGGCCTTCGGGTTTGGGAAACCCGCGCTACGGCAGCCCTCAGGGCAGCCGCTACGCGGCCGACAGCGCCGGCAGGCCGGCGCCCGCCTGCCAAGGGCCGGCAGGCATTCCCCACGCTTCGCGCTGTGCGCCGGGCGCGTCCGCCTCGGCCCGCGTTTGGAGTGCGGCCGCGGGCGGTCGCTTTTTCGGCCTGCCCGCTCGGGAGCTTCCGACTACCGACCACCAACTTCTGACTTCTG
>JBBIJZ010000008.1:10453-12962 GCA_037445715.1 Verrucomicrobiales bacterium
CTGACTCCTGACTCCAATCCCCGTCTTCCCGCGCGTTTGGATTTGTCGGTCCCGACCACCAGTGGCACCCTGCGGGCATGGTTATTGGCGTACCCCGAGAAATCAAAGCCAGGGAATTCCGCGTCGGCCTGCTGCCCTCGGCCGCCTATCAACTCATCCGGCGCGGCCACCGCGTCCTGGTGGAGCGTGGCGCGGGCGCGGCGGCGGGTTTTGCGGATGAGGATTACCAGCGCGCCGGGGCGGAGCTGGTGGAGGAGCCCGCCGCCGTCTTTGCGCGTGCCGACCTGGTGGTGAAGGTCAAGGAGCCGCAACCGGTCGAACTGCCGCTCCTGCGGCCCGGGCAGCTCCTGTTCACCTACCTGCATCTGGCCCCGGACCGCGCGCTCACCGAGGGGCTCCTGCGCGCGGGCGTCACCGCCATCGCCTACGAAACCGTCGAGGTCAAGGGCCGCCTGCCCCTGCTGGAGCCGATGAGCGAAATCGCCGGGCGCATGTCCATTTACGTGGGCGCGTACTTCCTGGGCCGGCAATGCGGCGGCAGCGGCACGCTCCTGGGCGGGGTGCCCGGCGTGTTGCCCGGGCGGGTGGTCGTCCTGGGCGGCGGCACCTCCGGCGTGAACGCCGCGCGCACGGCCACCGGCCTGGGCGCGGATGTGACCATCCTCGAGGTGGACCTCGAACGGATGCGTTTCCTGGACATCACCCTGCACACCGCCCACACCCTCTACTCGAACGAGGCGCACCTGCTGAATCTGTTGCCCGAGGTGGACCTGCTCATCGGGGCGGTGCTGGTGCCCGGGGCGCGCGCGCCCAGGCTCATCCGCCGCGACATGCTCCGGCGCATGCGTCCCGGCAGCGTGCTGGTGGACATCGCCATTGACCAGGGCGGCTGTGCCGAGACCTCGCGCCCCACCACGCACGACGACCCGGTGTTCGTCGAGGAAGGCGTGCTCCATTACTGCGTGGCCAACATGCCGGGGGCATACGCCCGCACCGCCACCCAGGCCCTCACCAACGTCACCTACCCGTACATCGAACTGCTGGCCGACCACGGGCTGGCCGAGGCCTGCCGGCGCCGCCCCGAACTGGTCTCCGGCATCAACGTCCAGGCCGGGCGGCTCACCTGCCGCGCCGTGGCCGAGGCCCACGGCCTGCCCTGGACCCCGCCCGAAGTTTAAGCGCCGCCCGCCCCCGCGCGCCGCTCACCCCAGCACCCGGCGAAACGCCTCCAACGCCCGCTCGAAATCCGCCGCTGTCACATTCAGATTCGGCACCGCCCGCACGGTGTCCGGGCCGCTGGCCAGCACGCGGACGCCTTCGGCCGCGAGCGCGGCCACCACTTCCCCCGCCGGCCGGCGGGTCACGCGGAAATAGACCAGGTTGGTCTCCACCGTTGCGGGGTCAATCGCCGCCCCCGGCAGCCCGGCCAGCACCCCGGCCAGGCGCCGCGCCCGGGCGTGGTCCTCGGCCAGGCGCTCGCGGTGATGTTCCAGCGCGTACAACGCCGCCGCCGCCAGCACCCCCGCCTGCCGCATCCCGCCGCCGAACATTTTGCGAAACCGCCGCGCCGCGCCGATCAACTCCGCCGGGCCGGCCAGCGCCGAACCCACCGGGGCGCCCAGGGCCTTCGAGAAGCACACGCTCACCGTGTCGAAGCCCGCGGCGTACTCGCGCTCCGGCACGCCGCTGGCCACGCGGGCGTTCCAGAGCCGCGCGCCGTCCAGATGCAGCGCCAGGCCGTGTCGGCGGGCGCAGGCCGCCACCTCGCGCATCGTCTCCAGCGGCCAGACCTTGCCCCCGCCGCGGTTGTGGGTATTTTCCACGCACACCAGGCGGGTGGGCGGGAAATGCACGTCGGGCGGGCGCAACGCCGCCTCCACCGCCGCCGCGGTGAACACCCCGCGCCGGCCCTCCAGGCAACGACACATCACGCCGCTGAGCGCCGCCGGGGCGCCGGCCTCGTAGTAGCAGAGGTGCGCCTGCGCCTCGACCAGGATTTCGTCCCCGGGCCGGGTGTGGACCCGCACCGCCAGTTGATTGGCCATGGTGCCGGACGGCACGAACAGCGCGGCCTCCTTGCCCAGGAACTCGGCCACGCGCGCCTCGAGGCGCTGCACCGTCGGGTCGTCCCCGAACACGTCGTCGCCCACCTCGGCCTCGGCCATGACCCGGCGCATGGCGGGGGTGGGTTGCGTCACGGTGTCGCTGCGGAGATCAATGGGCGAAGGCATGGCCGGCGGCTGGCGGCAGCCTAACGGGCCGCGGCCCAGCGTCAACGTCGCGTACGGTGTGGGTCCGACGCGACGCGGAGCGTGTGGAGTGCGGCGGCTTGCCGCCGCCGTGGGGGATTCTCGGGCCAGAAGCCTGTTACCCTGCGCCGCAGGCCAAGGCCGAAGGCCGAAGTTCAAGGCTCGAGCGGGGTTGGGGCTTCCGGGGCGTGAAAGCTTTCGCCGCAGCGGAAAGCGCCAGCAAGCGGGCGCACTCCAAACGCGGGCGCGCGGGGCGGGGG
>JBBIJZ010000008.1:13062-61110 GCA_037445715.1 Verrucomicrobiales bacterium
CTGCCCTCACGCCGCCGGCCTTTTCCACCGCCGGGCCGATTGCCGCTGCGTTCTTGCGTAGAGGCCCGTCGGGCTTCCCGTCCGGCGCGCCATTTGTTTGACTGCCGCCGTGAGTCGGGCCGTTTCCGCCGAATCCTACCCTGTGGCCCCGGCCGGCCGCGGCGCCGGCCTGGCCTTGACCAGCCTGGCGGTGTTGCTGCTGGGTGCCTGTCGCACTCCCGCGTCGCCCGGCCGCCCGGTGGTCCGCGCCGGCGACGAAATCATTGTGGCGGGGCGGTTCTTCCACACCGGCACGCGGGTGGTCACCTGGTTGGACCCCGGCGGTTACGACGCCTACCGGGTCGAGCGCCGGTTCAGCCCGTGGGCGCGGGCAGACTGGGAGACATCGCAGCGCGAGGTGCCGGCGTTGCAGACGCCCAATCGCTACGGTCTGCGCCGGGAAGGACTGAGCGAGGCCGAGCTGGAGCGCTTCCGCGGCGGCGGCTGGGAGTTCAGCGCGCTGACCAGCCGGGTGGACCAGTTCGTGATCCACTTCGACGCCTGCGGCACCAGCCGACGCTGCTTCGAGGTGTTGCACGACCAGCGGGGGCTGAGCGTGCACTTCCTGTTGGACGTGGACGGGACGATTTACCAGACCCTGGACCTCAAGGAGCGGGCCTGGCACGCCACCACGGCCAACACCCGCTCGGTGGGCATCGAGATCGCCCACATCGGCGCCTACCCGCCCGGGCGCGCCGAGCCGTTGGCCGAGTGGTACACCGTGGACGCCGCCGGCCCGCGCCTGACCATCCCGCCGCGGTTCGGCGACGGCGGTGTGCGCACACCGGGCTTCGTCGGCCGGCCGGCGCGCCCGGAGCTGGTGCGGGGAAAGGTGCAGGGTATCGAGCTGGTCCAGTACGACTTCACCCCCGAGCAGTACCGGGCGTTGGCGCGGCTGACGGCCACCCTGTGCCGGGTATTTCCGCGCCTGCGCTGCGACTACCCGCGGGGACCGGACGGCGCGGTGGTGCCGCATGTCTTGCCGGGCGAAGAACTGGCGCGCTTCACGGGGCTCCTGGGCCACTGGCATGTCCAGCGCCACAAGGTGGACCCGGGACCGGCCTTTCAGTGGGAGCGCCTGGTGCGCGAAGCCCGCGCGCTGCTGGAACGGACGCGCCCCCGGCCCTTGCACTCGCCCAAGGGCGCCCAACTGGCCCGGCCATGACCCCTTGGAAGGCCATCGCCGCGATGTCGCTCAACCGGGTCATCGGCGCCGGCAACCGGATTCCGTGGCACCTGCCCGGGGAGCTGCAGTGGTTCAAGCAGGTCACCTGGGGCGGCACGCTGGTGATGGGCCGGCGCACCTTCGAGTCCATCGGCCGGCCGCTTCCGGGGCGAACCACGGTGGTGCTGAGCCGGGCGGGCACGGCCTTTCCCGGCGTGCAGACCGTGGCCTCGCTCGAACAGCTCCGGACGCTGACCCTGCCCGCGCCGGTTTTCATCTGCGGCGGCGCGCAGATTTACCCGCTGGCCCTGCCGCACTGCGCGGAGTTGTACCTGACCGTGGTCAAGCGCGAGGTGGCCGGCGACGCCTTCTTTCCCCCTTTCGAGGCGGACTTCGAGCTGGTGGCCCGGCTGCGTGAGACGCCGGAATTTTCGATCCTGCAATATCGGCGCCGCAGTCAATCGAGCAGCCCTGGCGGGTAATGGCAGGTGAGCCGCCGACCGGGCGGCCGGGCAGACCCGAGGGGCCACCACCATCATTGGCCCCGTGAGTTTTGCCAGTTGACAGCGTACAAAGTCGCAACACTCGGACCAGGCTGTCTGGCTTGCAAAACGCCATGAGGTGCTGCGCGGCAGTGTGCAGCCGGGGGTTGGAAGCGGGAGGCAGAAGGCAGCCGAAACTTCACGGAGTGCCTGGAATTGCGCGGGTTGTATTCAGGGGTGATGGGCCAAGGACCCTTGACAGCACTCCCGCAGGAAGGAAGGAAAACGCGCCCTACCTGGACGGCTTAGCTGGCACCCTGGCTGCTTGGAACTTGCCACGGTCGCTCCCGGTTTCGTGGAAACCGGAGCGCCTCGGTAACGACATCCCGATCACAACCAACTCAGTGCACGACGCGCTTATGAAAATGCAGCCCTCGAAAAAAAGGACCGCCGGCTTCACCCTGGTGGAGATGGTTGGTGTGCTGGCCGTGATTGCCGTTCTGGCCGGCCTGCTGGTCCCCAAGATTTTTGCCTCGCTGAACGAGGCCCGGATCAACGACACGGTCACCGCCTACAATGCCATTCAATCCGCCTCCACCACCTACTTCAGCAAGTACGGCAAGTTTGGCGGCATCGAGGGAGCCACTTACGCCAGCGGAACCTCGGTTACCAATTGGGACAGCGCGGTCCTGCTGGTCGAGCGCCTGATTGACAAGGCGTTTCTGCCGCGATTGACCGACCTGGCCAACGTCGTGGTCAGTGATTGCAGCGCCTCCACCACCGATGCCAGCGGCACCAACAACGCCTACGATCTGGACGGCAACACCAGCTACAACAAAAACGATGCCTTCGGCGCCAAGGTCGTGGAATGTGTCCTGTACAACGTCACCCGCGAGGACGCCTGGGAATTGAGCCGGCGGATTGACGGGCCGTCCCTGTCCGCGGCCGCCAAGACCGATGCGCAAGACCTCAAAGGCCGGGTCAAATACGACATGGGCACTGCCGCCACGGGCACGGTGCGCATCTACGTAGCCCACAAGTAGGGGCGCACGGTGAGCGGGGGGGACAACGCCCCCCGCATCGAAACGCTTTCTTGCTGACGGTCGGGGCCCGGGGAAAAAGGGTTCACCCCGGCCAGGTTGGCGAACACGCCTCCCGGCGGTTGCTCGCGGCCGCCGGGAGGTTTTTGCACCTCGACCCGGCCAGTTCCGCCGGCCGTCGGGAACGGCCTCGGCTGCCCGCCCCCGCTCCCGATGCCGGGTGCTTGATTTCCGGTACCGGTCTGGTGTGCAGGGCAAGCCGCCTGTCAGACGCCGGCAACAGACATCCATCCCCCGGCGTCCTCCATCCGCCTCAAATAACCTTCCCTGGGTTGAGAACGCCCTGGGGGTCCAGCACCTGGCGCAGGGTACGCATGAGTCGCAGTCCGGTTTCGCCCACCTGTTGCGGCAGAAACGCCTTCTTGGCCACGCCCACGCCGTGCTCGCCGGTGATCGTGCCGCCCAGCCGGATGGCCTCGGCGAACAGCTCCTTGAACGCCTCTTCCACGCGGTGCATCTCGTCGGCGTTGCGCTCGTCGGTCAGGAAGGTCGGATGCAGGTTGCCGTCGCCGAAATGGCCGAAAGTGCCGATGCGCAGGTGGTACTTTTGCGCCACGGCCTGGATGCAGCGCACCATCCGGGCCAGTTCGCTGCGCGGCACGGTCACGTCCTCGAGGATGGTGGTGGGAGCCACGCGGGCCAGGGCGGAGAAGGCGGTGCGGCGGGCGGCGGCCAGGCGGGCGGCTTCCTCGTCGTTTTGGGCCACGCGCACCTCGCCGCAGCCGTGGCGACGGGCGATTTCAACCATGCGGGCCGCCTCCTCCTCGACCACCGCCGGGTGCCCGTCGGTTTCCATGAGCAGCAGCGCCTCGCAGTCGCGCGGCAGACCGATCTGCGCATAGTCGTCCACGCAGGCGATGGTGGTGCGGTCGAGGAACTCGAGAGTGCAGGGGATGATCTGCGCGGCGATGATGTCCGAGACGGTCTGCGCGGCCTGGTCCATCTGGGCGAAGCTGGCCAGCAGGGTCTTCTTGGCGGCGGGGCGGGGGATGAGCCGTAGCAGGACCTTGGTGATGACGCCCAACGTGCCTTCCGAGCCGATGAACAGGTCGCGCAACGAATAGCCGGCCACGTCCTTGACGCACTTGTTGCCGGTCCAGAGCACCTCGCCGTCGGGCAGCACCACCTCCAGGCCCATGACGTAGTTGCGGGTGACGCCGTACTTGAGCCCGCGCAGGCCGCCGGAGTTTTCCGCCACGTTGCCGCCGATGGTGGAAATTTTCATCGAGCCCGGGTCCGGCGGGTAAAACAGGCCGGCGGCGGCCGCGGCGTCGGCCACGGTCTGGGTCAGCGTGCCGGCCTCGCAAAGCAGGGTGAGGTTCGCGCGGTCCACCTCCAGCACGCGGTCCATGCGCACCAGGCAGAGCACCAGGCTGTCCGGCACCGGCAGGCTGCCGCCGCTCAGGCCGGTGCCGGAACCGCGCGGCACCACCGGCGTGCGGGTCTCTTGCGCCAGCTTGAGCACGACGGCCACCTCCTCGGTCGAGCGCGGGAACACCACGACTCCGGGCCGCTGCCGAAGCGCGGCGGTGCCGTCGAAGGCGTACGGGATGAGGTCCTCGGGCGCGGTGAGCACCTGCGCCGCGCCGAGGCGTTGCCGGAGGCGGTCCACCAATGCGGGGTCCACGGGCATGGCGCGGCCAAGCTGCGCGGCCGGGGGGCCGGGGTCAAGCCCGCGCGCGGCTCAAGACAGCCCGGGAAAAAACACGCCGCCGACGGCGCGCCCTGAAGCCGGGAAGGGAAACTCCCGGGCTTGGCTTGGGTCCCTGCACGCCAAGCCACGTTCAACTTTCGACAAAATAGGTCATGCCGCGGTCCGGCCGCGAGGTTCAGGCTCGCTTGGAACTTTCGGAAACGAATCACCCCTGCCACCTCGGATCGCGTTCACATGAAAACCCAGTCCATGCCCCCCCACGGGGCTTCGGCTTGTTCGCCGTTTGTGCTCCACCCAACCCCGCAACGACGCCGCCCAAGGCTCCGGCGCCGCGGCGGTAACCTGGCCCTCGCCGCCGCCCTGGGATCGTGCCTGGTGCTGTCCTGCCCGGGCCGGGCCGACACGCACACCCTGCCCATCACCCTCGGTTCGCCGGCGGATTGGACCGTCACAGCCCGCGTCGAGGGACAGGACGCCCGGTTCATCCGGGAAGGCGACGAGGGCACCCCGGAGTCCGGGAAACGGCTGATTCTGTACACCGCGCCCAAACAGGTCGCGATCAGCGTGTACGCCGATTTTCACGGAGAATTGCCGGACGGAGTGGAAGCCACGGGGTTGACCCTCGAGATGACCGGTGGCGCCGCGGAGTGGACGATGGAAGGCGGCGTGGCCGGGAGTGTGGTGGACCTCAGCACGAATCAGGAAGTGATGGCGACCTTCCGCCTGCTGGTCGGGCGTGTGACCCTGGAAACGACCGATCCGGACTGGAAGCCCGTGGCCCTGTTTTCCGCCACGCTGTATGTGGCCCGGCCCATCAGCGTCAGCGCGGGCGGGGCGCTGGGCGGTTCGCTGGCCGTGTACTGTTGGGCCCATCAGCCGGTGATCAAAACCAACGCCGCCGGCGGCACGTGGCTGGACTACCAGTTCGATCCGCTCCCCGGCGCCGAGGTCAAGGTCGAGCCGGTGGCGGGCGTCGAGGGCACCGGAGGATGGGTGACCACGGAGGACACGGGCCGCGCAATGGTGCCGCTGTGGGCCAGCACCAGTTCGCCGGTGGATGCCGCGGGCTACATCCAGGCCGTGGTTCGCCTCAAGGCCGTGAAGGAGCGCGCCACCGTCCAGCGCGAGGTTACCTTGAGCATCCCCTACGCCCTGGTGGAAGGCGTCAACGGCGGCTTCCTGGTGGGGCGCGCCGGCGGCATCCTGGAGCCCAGTCCGTTGATCCCCGGCCAAACCTTGTTGCCGGGCGACGTGGTGCAAGTGGGCAGCGAAGCCATCGGCAGCGGCGTCCAACTCACCGTGCGCTTCTGCAACGGCCAGCGCGTGACCCTCCAGTCCGACACCCTCGGTGGCGTGCGCGCCGGGGTGGGACAGGGCAGCCTGGATCACCGCACACCGCTGCTCCAGGCCGCCCTCCAAACCTTGGTTCAGGACATCCGCACCGATCCCCGCCGCTACGGCCGCATGCTCGTGTACAAGGCGCTCGGCAATGCCGTGGACGGCTTCCTCGGCATCCCCGATCCGGTGGGGTGGACGGTGACCACACCCGGCGGCGCGGTGGAAAACTGGCTGGCGGACTTCGGCGAATCGGCTTACCAGCCGCGCGCGCAACACCGCCTGGCGGGCGGGCCCGCGGCCGCCGCCGGCGACCCCTTGGCTGCCGATGCTCCCTGGACAGCGGCCGTGGTGGACTTCTACACCGACGATACCGCGCGCGTGTACAACGGCGGCGCCACGGTGCGGGTGGAAGGCCCGTCCGCGAGTGCCGTGGTGCCGCGGCAGGGCATGGTCGTGGCCCGGTTCAACACGCCCTCCCAGGCGCTCTCGCCCGTGGGCGTGGCGCCGGTGGGAACCGTGAACCCTGGCTTGATCACCGAGCCGGCCGCGGGGGCCAGCGACGTGCCGGTCCGACCGCGGCTGCGCGTGCGGTTGGCCGACGCGAGCGACGCCATTGTGCCCGGAGGCCTGAGCTGCCGGTTGGAAGGACAGTGGGTGAGTTTTCAAGAGACCGGCCCCGAGGGCTGGGAGTATTCGTTTCCGCCGGACACCGCGCTCGCCCCCGGCCCGCACCAGTGGGACCTCGAACTGGCCCTGGCCGGCGGCACCATCCTTCGCACCAGCCTCGTGTTCCGCGTGACCGATCAGTTGCCCGCACCGCGCGATGTGCGCGCACAGGCCGGCCGCCAGCGCCTCGTGTTGCGGTGGGACGCAGAAGCACTGGCCTGGGCCCGGGGCGGTTTCCATGTCTATCGCCAGCTTCCCGGCGGCACCGCGGAACGCCTCAGCGGGCCCACTCCGTTGCGCGAGCCGAACTTCGTGGACCCCGCCCCTGTCGTCGGGGCGACCTACGAAGTCGCCGGCCTGGACGCCACCGGCCGCGAAGGTCCCCGTTCGGCACCGGTTTCAGCCAACTTCCCGGACCTCGGCCCGGCCACGCCCGGCCCCGTAACAGTCTCGTGGGTGACCTCCGAATCAAGCGGCCTGCCCGCGTTGGCCATCGCGGATGCCACACCCGGGCTGACGCTCTGGCGGATCGAGGCCGGCGCGACCCCGGACGGTCCTTTCACCGACCTCCTGGCTGGCGAGTTGACCACGCGCACGCCGTGGCCGGTGCCCGCGCCTTTCACGGAGTCCCGGCGCTGGTTCCGCGTCACGTCCATCAACGCTGACGGCCTCGAAGGCCCGCCCACGCTGCTGGGACCCGTGCCGCTGCCCGCCCCGCTGCCTGCGGTGACCGGACTTTCTGCCAGCCTCGATGCCAACGGCACCGTCACGCTGCGCTGGGCCCCCTGGACGGCCCGCCCGCTCGCCGCTTACCGCGTGGAATCACGCACCAACGATGCCTGGATCGCCCAAGCGGAGGTGGACGCCAGCCTGCCGGCGTGGACCGACCCCGTGCCTGCCCGCGGCGAACTGCGCGAATGGCGCGTCGTCGCGCGGCTGGCGGACGGCTCGGAGGCACCGCCCTCGGCTCCGGTGTCGCTGCGCGCGTTGGCCCCGCCCCCGGTCCCTGGCGTGGTCCGTTTCGAGACCGCCACGCTTACCGGAGCCGAGGGCACTTCGCTCGAGGTGCCGCTGGTGCGCGAAGGCGCGCTGGACCTGCCGGCGTTTGTCACCTGGTCGAGCTGGGATTGGAGTGGCACGGCCTCCCCGGAGGCGGATTACACCCCCGGTGCCGGCCTGCTGGTCTTCGCCCCCGGCGAAAGCCGGAAGGTCATCTCCATCCCCTTGGCGCAAGACGCCGTGCGTGAGCGGCCCGAGGAATTCTTCTACGTGGACCTCCGCGGCGTCGAGGGGGGCTCGGTTCCGGGCGACCCCGCCCGGCTGCAGGTCTTCATCACCGACGGCGTCGAGCTGGCCTGGGAGACCCTCTGGCTCTACGCGCCCGAGGACGGCCCCGCCGAACAGGTCTTCCGCGTCAACCTCGGCGGTCCGGCTCCGCAGGCGGTCCGCGTGGACTATGCGTTCGTGCCCGAGGCCAGCACGGCCACGCCGGGGGTGGACTTCACCGGCCCGCTCAGCGGCACGCTGCACTTCGCTCCCGGTCAAACCAGTGCGTGGTTCACGGTCACCCTGATCAACGACTCGCTCAAGGAAGGCGCCCGCCCCGAGGAGGTGAAGTACCGCCTCCTGAACCCGCAGGGCGCGGCTCTTGACGACACCGACCCCTTCCGCCTGTACGCGACGCTGCAAATCGCCGACGACGACACCCGCCCCGGCCGGGCGGTCTTCGACATCACCACCTTGCGTCTGCGCGAAGGCCAGAGCCGCACGTTGCTCCTGCGCCGCGAGGGCGGCAGCGACGGTGCGCTCGAGGTGTTTCTCTTTCCCCTGGGCGGCACGGCCGAGATGAACACGGACTGGTCACTCGACCCGTCCCAGCCCCGCTTTGCCGAGGGCCAGACCACGCTCGAAGCCACTTTCAGCGCCCGCGCCGACGACCAGGCCGAGGGGGCCGAGGGGGTGGTGCTCGGCCTGCACGGCGGCGGTGGACCCGGCCAAATGCAGACCCTGCTGGTGGTGATCGAAGACGCCGACAGCCCGCCTTCGGGCTTTGCCTCCTGGGCCGACCAGCAACTTGGCCAATTCCCCGCCACCGCCCGCACGGCCGGCGCGGATGCCGACGGGGACGGCCTGCCCAACTGGATCGAATACCTCTGGCGTACGGACCCCGCCCGACCGGACCGCGTGTCCTTGCCCGAGCAGACGTTCAGCGAGTGGGGCGAGTGGCAGGTGCGCGTGACCGTGCGGGACGATCCGGCCGCGGTCGTGGTGGCGGAATTCGCCGGGGACGCGCTCTGGAGCTCGCCCAGTTTCGACGCCGGCACCTGGCAGGCCAACGGCGACGGCACTCGCACCGGGACGTTCCGCTTGTACAGCTTCGGCGCGCAGGCCGGATTTGTGCGCTTCCGCTGCGAGTGGTTGGCCGCACCGTAACCGCGGTCCGCGTTTGCCTTGGAAAGAGCACCGGCTAAAGCGCGGCGCGCTTGGCGTGTGCCGGCTGACCGGCGCTGGGGGCGGCGTAGCGGCGGACTTCTGGTCTGCCGTGGTGCGGGGGGCAACCGGCCAAACGGGCGGGAAGGGCAGGGGACTTCGGCGGCTCGCCGGGCGCGGGAGGCTGCACGAATGGCCCGCGGCAGGGTGTCGCCGGGGACGCCAGTTGAGCCCTGCCCGCGGAGCTCGAAGCCCTCGTATGCGCAATGGTGGTAGCCTGACGTAACGGAGGGGTTGTCGCACGACACCGGTGCGGTATGCTTGCTGTCCGGCGCACCCGCGATGGGGCGGGTTGTGCCGGCCGCGCCCGGAATGGGTCGCGGCGATGCGTCTTGAAACCGTCGTGAAACCGACCGCCCCTGATTCTGCCCCGGCGGGCCCCGCGCCGGACCCGGCCACGGCCGGGGCCTGGTTCGAGGCTTACGGCCGCCTGCTGGAACTGACCCTGCGCACCCAGGACCCGCCGCAAGCGCGCCGGCGGTTGAGCGAACTGTTGATCCGCCTGCGCCGGGCCGGCCTGCCCGTGCCGGAAATCACCAGCACGCCGTACGTGAACACCATCCCGCGGTCGCAGCAACCGCCCATGCCGGGCAACCGCGAACTGGAACGGCGCATCAAGAGTCTGATCCGCTGGAACGCCATGGCCATGGTGGTGCGCGCCAACTCGACGACCAACGTCGGCGGCCACATCTCGACCTACGCCTCCTGCGCGACGCTTTACGAGGTGGGCTTCAACCACTTTTTCCGCGGCGCCGGCCCCGCCCACCCGGCCGACGTGGTGTACTTCCAGGGGCACGCCTCGCCGGGCGTGTACGCGCGGGCCTTCCTGGAGGGCCGGTTGGACGAGCGGCACCTCGAGCATTTCCGCCAGGAACTGGCCGAGGGCGGCGGGCTGTCGTCCTACCCGCATCCGTTTCTGATGCCGGCTTTCTGGCAGTTCCCCACCGTCTCGATGGGCCTGGGGCCGATCATGTCCATCTACCAGGCCCGGTTCATCCGCTACCTGCGCGCGCGGGGCTTCCTCCCCGGACCGGAGCCGCGGGTGTGGTGTTTTGTGGGCGACGGCGAAACCGACGAACCCGAGACGCTCGGCTCGCTGACCCTGGCCGCCCGTGAGCACCTGGACAACCTGACCTGGGTGGTCAACTGCAACCTCCAGCGCCTGGACGGCCCGGTGCGCGGTAACGGCAAGATCATCCAGGAGCTGGAGTCGGTCTTCCGCGGCGCCGGCTGGAACGTCATCAAGGTCATCTGGGGCAGCGACTGGGACCCGCTGCTGGAAGCCGACACGAGCGGCAAGCTGGTCCAGCGCATGGAAGAGGCCGTGGACGGTGACTACCAGAAGTATTCGGTCGAGCCGGGCAGTTACACCCGCAAACATTTCTTCGGCCGGTACCCCGAGCTGTTCGAGCTGGTGAACCACCTGACCGACGAACAAATCCGGCGCCTGACCCGCGGCGGCCACGACCCGGAGAAGGTCTATGCCGCCTACCGCGCGGCGGTCGAGCACCGCGGCCAACCCACCGTGATCCTGGCCAAGACCATCAAGGGCTACGGCCTGGGCGAGGCGGGCGAGGGCCGCAACATCACCCACCAGCAGAAAAAGCTGAACGAAAAAGAGCTGCGCGAGTTCCGGAGCCGCTTCGGCATCCCCATCAGCGACGAGGAAATCGCCGAGATGCCGTTTTACCGCCCGCCGGAGGATGCACCAGAGACCATCTACCTCAAGGAGCGCCGCCGCGAGCTGGGCGGCTTCCTGCCCGAGCGTCGGGTCACCGCCCCGCCCCTTGAGGTGCCGGGAGCGGACTTCTTTGCCGAGCTGTACCGCGGCTCGGGCAAGCTGGCGGTCTCGACCACCATGGCCTTTGTGCGGCTGCTGAGCATGTTGATCCGCCACAAGGGTGTGGGCCGGCACGTCGTGCCCATCATCCCGGACGAGGCGCGCACCTTCGGCATGGACGCGCTGTTCCGTGAGGTGGGCATCTACGCCCCGCAGGGCCAGCTCTACGAGCCGGTGGACAGCAAGTCCCTGCTCTACTACCACGAGACCAGGGACGGCCAGATTCTCGAAGAAGGCATCACCGAGGCCGGCTCGATGGCCAGCTTCATCGCCGCCGCCACCGCCTACGCCACCCACGGGGTGAACATGGTGCCGTTCTACATCTACTACTCGATGTTCGGCTTCCAGCGCGTGGGCGACCTGATGTGGCTCTGCGGCGACATCCGCGCCAAGGGCTTTCTGCTCGGCGCCACCGCCGGCCGCACCACCCTCAACGGCGAGGGCCTCCAGCACCAGGACGGCCACAGCCTGCTCCACGCCAGCACCATCCCTACCTTGCTGGCCTACGACCCGGCCTTCGCCTACGAGCTCGCGGTCATCATTGCCGACGGCCTCGAACGCATGTTCGCCCGCGGCGAAGAGGTGTTTTACTACCTGGCCCTGTACAACGAAAACTACGTCATGCCGCCCATGCCCGAGGGCGTGCGCGAAGGCATCCTCAAGGGCCTGTACCGCTTCCAGGCGGGCCCGGCAGGGCTGCCGCACAAGGCCCACCTCCTGGGCAGCGGCCCCCTGATCAACGAGGCCCTCCGCGCCCAGAGCCTGTTGGCCGAACGCTACGGCGTTTCCGCCGACGTCTGGAGCGCCACCAGCTACAAACAGCTCCGCTACGACGCCCTCCAGACCGAGCGCTGGAACATGCTCCACCCCGAAGAGCCGCCCCGCCGGCCCTTCGTGCAGACCCTGCTCGAAGCCGAGTCCGGCCCCTTCGTCGCGGTCTCGGACAACATCCGCACCGTGCCCGATCAGATCGCCCCCTGGGTCCCCGGCGGCCTGACGACCTTGGGCACCGACGGCTTCGGCCGCAGTGACACCCGCGCCCGCCTGCGGCGGTTCTTTGAAGTGGACGCTGAGAGCATCACCCTGGCCACGCTGCATGCTCTGGCTCGCCGCGGCGCCATCGAACGCTCGGTGGTCGCCCGGGCCCTCCGCGAGCTGGACTTGAACCCGGACAAGACCCACCCCGAACTGATCACCGTTTAAGCGCCGCTCCTTGCAGCCGCTCGCCCATGACCACTCCTCGCACTGACGACGCCACCATGGCGGTGTTTCTGGACCTGGAAAACATCGCCCTCGGCGCGCAAGACGCCCACTACCCCCGCTTCGACATCCGCAAGGTGCTCGAGCGGCTCCTGCTCAAGGGCCACATCGTGGTCAAAAAGGCCTACTGCGATTTCGACCGCTACAAGGCCTTCAAGCGCGACCTCCACGAGGCCGCCTTCGAGCTCATCGAAATTCCCCACGTCCGCCAGTCCGGCAAAAACTCCGCCGACATCCGCATGGTCGTGGACGCCCTGGACCTCTGCTACACCAAGGGCCACGTGGACACCTTCGTCATCATCAGCGGCGACTCGGACTTCTCCCCCCTGGTCTCGAAGCTGCGCGAAAACGCCAAGACCGTCATCGGCGTGGGCGTCAAAAACTCGACCTCCGACCTGTTCATCAGCAACTGCGACGAGTTCCTGTACTACGACGACCTGGTGCGGGCCGAGCGCACCAAGCCCCGCCGTGGCGGCTCCGCCTCCGGGGAGGGACGCGCCGCCAAGACCCCCGAGTCCCGCGCGGCCGCGGCCGAACCCGCCCCGCCCGCCAGCAGCAGCCTCTCCCCGGACAAGGCCATCGAGCAGGTGCTCGAAACCTTCGACGCCATCCGCGAGGAGCGCGACGAGGACGACCGCATCTGGGGTTCGATGATCAAGCAGGCCCTCAAACGGCGGAACCCCGGCTTCAACGAACGCGCCCACGGTTTCCGCTCCTTCAACGACCTCCTGCTCGAAGCCCAGAAACGCGGCTTGCTCAAGCTCGAACACGACGAAAAGTCCGGCGGCTACCTCGTCACCCCGGCCGAGTAACGCCGGCGTGGAGCGAGAATTGAGGAGCGGGAATCGGGGAGGGGGAATCGAGGAGCGAGAATTGGGCATTGAGCATGGGGAAGTCTCGCCCCGGCGCTGACAACTTCCTTCGGATTTCAGACTTCGGCCTTCGCGCAGCACACCCGCGCTCGGCTTTCGGCTCTCGATTTTCGAGCTTGTCTTGTGGTGCAGGCCTCCGGCCTGCGCAAGGCAGCCGGGACGGCTGCACCACAGCGCCGGCAAGCCGGCGCCCGCTTTTGCCCCGGGGGGAACGGGCAACCTGCCCGTCCCGCCGGGCTACCAGCCCGGCGGTGAGCCGGCGTACTCCAGACGCTTCGCCCCGCACCGGGCGCTTTACCCGCGCGCAGCGTTTGGAGTGCGGCAGCTTGCTGCCGCTTTCCGGCCCGTCGAAAGTTTTCCTCGCCCCGAAGCAGCGCCCCGCTTTCGCCACTTGAACTTCGGCCTTCGGATTTCAGCTTCCCACCCCTTCTTGCCTTCCTGAGTTCCAAATTCCACCCCCTTTCAGCCTTCGGACTTCGGCCTTCCTGTTCACGCCGGCAAATCCCGGCCGGTGCTGGTGACGGTCAGCTTGCCGTGCTTGACCCCCTTGGCGGCGATGAGTTCGTCGGCGATGCGCTTGATGCGGCCGGCGCGGCCGCGCACCACCAGCACCTCGAGGCAGTTGTCGTGGTCCAGGTGCACGTGGAGGGTCGAGATGATGACCTCGTGGTGGTCGTGCTGGAGATCGGTGAGCGCGGCCTGGAGATGGGGTTTGTGGTGGTCGTACACCAGGGTGATGGTGCCGGCGATCTCCCGGTCGCCCATGCGCTGGCGATGCTCCACGAGGTGGTCGCGGATCATGTCCGCCACCGCTAGCGAGCGGTTCGTGTAACCCTTCTCCCGCACCATCTGGTCAAGCTGCCGGGCCAGCAGGGCCGGCAGCGAGACGCTGAAGCGGGTAACGGTTTCCTGCCGCAGGCGTTTCATGGGCGCATCGTACCGGGGCCGGCCGCACCGTCAACGGAACGGCAAGCGGCGGCCCGCGCCGGGCAAAGCAGCGCGACTTCCTCGTTTGCCGCCTGCCGGCCGGTTCAATTCGGGGCGGCCGAAGGATCTTTGACCGAAGCGCGCCGCCCGCCCGCGGGCCGACTATCAGCGCCCGCTGCAGCGCGGGTTTTTCAAGCCCAGCCACGCTTCCGCGTCGCCTTTTGTAGCCGATGGGGAAATCGGCGCCACGGCCGGTGGCAACCCGCTGCTACGCCGCCGGGCGGGTCGCCCGGCGGGACGGGCCGGTTGCCCGTTCCACCCGTGCTGAAAAGCGGCAGCAAGCGGCCGCACTCCAAGCGCTCCCGCGCAGTTCGAGCGCCCCCGCCGGCGCGAAGCGTATGGAGTGCGCCGGCTGGCCGGCGCTGTCAACGGGAGCCGGCGGGGACGCCGGCGCTCCGGCGGCGTAGGGGTAGACCTCTGGTCTGCCGTAGTGCGGGTTTCCCAACCTGCAGGGTCTCTGTGTGCTCCTGCACGCCGGTTGGTAAATCGGCGCCACGGCCGGTGGGCAACCCGCTGCTACACCGCCGGGCGGGTCGCCCGGCGGGACGGGCCGGTTGCCCGTACCACCCGGGGCAAAAGCGGGCGCCGATTTGCCGGCGCTGCGGGAGGGGCAACCGGGGTAGCGCGACACGACGGGCGGACCGACGGCCGTTCTTCGCGTCCGAAAAGCCAATCGTTTCGACCGGCCGCGGGCTTCAATCTCCTGGCTGCCGGGGAAATTGGCCCGGGGTCGACGCGTTCCGAGGCGGGACCAGCGCTTGCAACGCCGGGCGGCCTGGGTAAACATTGGTCGCGGCCCGTTGAGGCGGGGTAGCCAAGTGGTAAGGCAGGGCTCTGCAAAAGCCCCATTCGTCGGTTCGATTCCGACCCTCGCCTCCAGCTTTTTTTCTTGGTTGTCGGGTCCCCCGGTGGACGCCTGAGGGCGGGCCAAAATCTCCTTGTCGGGGCGGCGTCGGGTTGGCAAAAGACGGGCCGCGCCGGTCATTCCGGCGCGAAGGTGGTGCCTCGGTAGCTCAATTGGCAGAGCAGTTGACTCTTAATCAATTGGTTCCAGGTTCGAGTCCTGGCCGGGGCACCAGTTTCTTTCCGGATTTTCCCGCTCTCCGGTCCTGGTTGTGTCTTCAGGCCCCTCTCGCGGGTGGCTCGGTTGCGGCGGGGATCAGTTCGTCGTAACGCTCGGCCAGTTCGGTGACGATGTTTTGCACGCGCCGGGCCAGCGCCAGGGGACGCACGACCGTGGCGTGCACGCCCCAGCTCAGCACCCAGCGCTCGGCTTCTTCGAGGCTGTTGAGCCGCAGCCGCAGGCGGACCTCGCCGCTGGGCAGTTCGGTCAGTTCCTGCGTGGCGTGCCAGTGGCGGCCGCGGACCAGGTCGCCGGCCCAGGCGTCGAAATCAATCACCACCTCATAGTCCGCCTGGCCGCGGAACACGCCCAGACTGCCGCGCAGGTATTCGTCCAGGTTGAAGTTCCGGGGCGGGCGAAAGTGCCGGCGGGTGAGGACGGGATTTTGCAGACGGCCCAGGGCGAAGGTGCGCACGGCCTGCCGGGCCACGTCGAAGCCGAAAAGGTACCAGTGGTTTTCGATGCAGGCCAGGTGATAGGGCCGGACCTGTCGCGCCCGCGCCTGCCGGGTACCCAGGTTGCGGTACTGGAAGCACACCTCGCGGTGTTCGCGCACGGCGCGGGTAAGGGTCTCGAAGTTGTGCAGGTCGGTGTCGTCCGGGGCAAACGGGCGGAAGGACAGGGCGGTTTCCAGGTCGCCCAAGGTGTGCCGGGTGCGGGTGTCCAGGCGGTCGGCGAGTTTGTGGAAGGCGTTTTCCAGGATGCGCTGGAAGGGCGTGCCGCGGTAATGCGCGATGGCCTTGTGGGCGACCAGCAGGGCAAAGACTTCCTGCTCGGTCACGGGCACGTCCGGGAAGGTTTTCACCGGCTCGGCGTAGCGGTAACCTCGGCGTTGCGGGTCGTAGGCAATGGGCAGGTGGAGCCGGTAGCGCATGAAGTCCACATCGCGCTTGATGGTGCGCGGCACCACCTCGAGGTCCCGGGCCAGTTGGTGGCAGTTGGGATGGCGGCCTTCCTGGAGCGCCCGGTGGATGAACATCATGCGCTCCCAGGCCGGGCGGGCGTAGCGGTGGAACTCGACTTTGGGCATGGCGGTTGGGGCGGTTTGTGGGCGGGGTGACCGCATTTGTCAAACCGGATGGCGCCGCGGCGAACAACCTTCCAACAACCGGGCGCCCGGGGTGTCCACCAATGTCAGCCCCCCGGGGGCAGACTGGCCGCGTGCTTTGAACCGGGCACGCCATTTGAACAGCCAAGGAGGTGGGAGGTGGGGCCGGGGCGGCGGCAGAAGCAAAAGGGGTTTGTCCGGCGGCGTGGGGTTGGCTAGCGTGCGCGTACCATGAATGCATTTCCGTGCCTGGGGCGCGTGCTGGCGTTGGCCGCGCTGGGGTGGGTTGGGCTGCTGCGCTCGCTGGCCCAGCCAACCAATCTGATCAACGACGGGACGACGGCCGCAAACCTCACCCGGCTCGCCAACCAGTTCGGCACCGCCGGCGCCGAAATGCTCCTGACGCCGGATGCCGAGGGCCTGCGGGCGGAGCAATCGGCCGCCTTCCCGGACTTCCCGGTCAACGCGGTCTGGTACGCCCCGGCGGTGCGCCCCACCAGCGCCGTGTACGCCGTGCTGGCCGACGTGCGCCCGGCCTCCGCCAACCCCGAGAACGTGCCCGGCGTGATGGGCTGGCTGGACCCGGCGGCCGGCCGGGGCATCGTGTTCCGCGTGGTGCCCGGGGTGTTCGGCTCGTTTCAGGTCGCGGTGATTGACTTTGCCGCGCCGACCGCCGAGGCCAATGACGGCACCGCCGGGCTCTTTCACCTGGACGGCACGGCGGCGGAACCGTTGCTCGGCTCGGCGTGGGGAGCGTTGGGCGACTACGCCCCGGACACCTTTGTCACGCTGCACCTGGCCTTCGCCGAACCCACCGCTGCGGACCGCGCGGTGGTGTCGAATGTGACCGCCCGCCTGACCGCCCGCGCTTACCAGAGCGACAACCAGCCGGTGGGCGAGCCGATCGAACTGTTGACCACCCTGCCGGTGCCGGCTCAACCACGCGTGGGCTACGCGGCCAAACTGGATACGCTGTTCCTGCCGGGCGGCGTTATCGGCCACGTTAGGAACCTCCGCGTGGCGGGCGAGGTCGAAGTGATCAACCAGCCGCCGGTGGTCGCCCTTACCAGCCCCGCAGACGGTGCGCGGTTCACCGTGGCGCCCGCCACGATCACCTTGGAAGCCACCGCCAGCGATCCGGACGGCAGTGTGGCCCGCGTCGAGTTTCTACGGGACGGTGCCGTCGTGGGGACGGTGACGACGCCGCCCTACCGCTGGGTCCTCAACGGCGTGCCGGAAGGGCAGTACGCCTTCACCGCGCGCGCGGTGGACAATCAGGGGGCGAACGCCACTTCCGCCACGGCCCGGGTCGAGGTGGTGGATGTCCCGCCCGCGATCACCTTGACCAGCCCGGCCGATGGGGCCGTTTTTGCCGCACCGGCGCAGGTGGAACTGGTGGCCGAAGTCTCCAACCCTGGCGGCCAGACCCTGGAGCGGGTGGAATTCCTGCAAAACGACATCGTGGTGGGACAAGCCATCGTCCCGCCTTACCGGGTAACCCGCAGCGGCCTGGGCCCCGGGAGTTATTCCTTCCAGGCAAGGTTGGTGTTTGGCGGCGGCCGCACGGTCAACTCGGCGTCGGTGGCGGTGACCGTCACCGGGGTCAGCCAACCGCCGGTCCTGGCCGAAGCCACCGCCCTGCCGCCCGGCGGGCCGATGCAGGAATTTCAGTTCACGGGGCGTAACCTCAGCGGCGGCACCTACCAGATCGAGGCCACCAGCGACTTCCGCACCTGGACGGTGGTGGCCAGTGGAGCGGTCAGCGGAACGAGCCAGGTGTTCCGGGTGCCGCGCGCCCCCAACCCGCCTTACCAGTACTACCGGCTGGTGATCACTGGCGGTGGGGGAGGCGGCTCGGTCACCGCGGCCCGCTTGGAGGCGCCCCGGGCAAGACCCGCACCCGGGAATTTCACCGAGTTCCAGTTCACCGCCTCCGGCCTCACCGGCACCCGCTATCAGGTGGAAGTCACCAGCAATCTGAAGGACTGGACCGTGGTGGAAAGCGGCACCGTCAGCGGCGCCACACGGGACTTTACCTTCCCCCGCGGTGCCGGGGACACCATCCGGTTTTACCGCCTGATCAGCTTTCCCTGAAGAGCACGGCCGCCGTCCATCTCCCGCGGAACGGCCCACCTGAACGCGGGCCACGGGTGATACGTGCCGGGTTGCCCATTCCGCGTCTGGGACGACCCGATCAAAATGGCATTTCCCCTATGGGGCACGGGCAAAAAGTCTGCGGGCTCCAAACGGGACGTCCAACGAACCCGCAAGGTTGCTGGATGGACGGAATGCCGCACATCGGCTGTTTGGTTTGACGCGCGGCAGCAACCGCCCTAAGTAGACCGCAACATGATCCCAAGCGGACAAGACCTCTGCCCGGCCGGCAGCCTTGAGGCATCCGGGGAAGGGACGGGTCCCTTTGTTCACCCAAAGTCGGAAAGTCATACAAGCTATTGTCAGATAGACACTTCCAAAAATCGCCGTCGGCGCCGGAGCCAAGTCGAGACCCGTGGCCCAAGCGGGCTCCAGCAGGTGCAGAGCCACTGGCCCAGCAAGGGCAACTGGTCGAGCCACAACGCGTACCATGCGGACGGGAACGGGAACGTGACGGCGCTGGTCAACCGCAGCGGGGTGTTGCAGGCCAGCTACCGGTACGACCCCTACGGGCGGTACCTGGCCGGCGGCGGGACGCTGGCCAGTGCCAACGCGATGCGGTTTTCGAGCAAGCCGTGGGTGGGCTACGCCGGCTCGGCCACCAGCGGCCTGTACTACTACGGCTACCGGTTTTACGACTCTCAGACCCAAAGGTGGCCAAGCAGAGATCCAATCGGCGAGAAAGCTGATCTCAACCTGTATTGGTTCAACTACAACGAACCGATCAACTACATTGATCCAGAAGGACTTTGGGGGATTAAGTTTGGCAAAAACGATTGGTTCGTTTGGGGCGACCCGACCTTAGTGTTCGACTGGGATTCGTGGCGTGATCTAGGACTGGGGGCCGCGGCAACCGTCGATGGACTGCTTGATGCAGCGACTTTTCATGGTGCGTTTGGACTATTCGACCCCGGTGTGTTCGGCAGGCTTGGAGCGTACGATCCATGTGATCCGTTGTTGCGCAAAAGCCGAGGCTTCGGAACGGTTGGTGGTGCGTTTCTTCTTGCTGGATCAGGACCTCGTGGGCCTCTCTTTGAACGAGGGGGCTCGTGGGGCAGAGGTGCTGGCAGGTCCCCGGGCCTCTTTAATCGTGGGGATCGGCTCAGAGTAGGGTGGTCGTGGAACGAGACGCCTCAGGGCGCAATTGGTTTAGCATCCACGGTGGTGGCCGAGGTGCTGGACAGCATTGGCACTGGGACCTCATTCCACTGCCGAAGACTCCAACAATCTGGTGGTGAGACGAAAACAACGGAGGCATTTGCGGCTGTGGCTAGTGAGCAATTCAAAAAACTGGCGGGTGAGCTGCCGGCCGACGTGGCATCCGTTACCGAACACCGTGAAAGAGGAGTCTGCTGTCTGCGACTTGACCCGAAATCGGCTGTCTCAACCTCCCTCGTAATCGTTATTGAGGATACTGGAGATTGTAGAGGATGCACGGTTTTTATCGGCGCTCATGGACGATTTGAACGTCTCCCTGAAGATGCTGATCTCATCGCGGATTTCGTGCGCGCCGCGATCTTTGGCAAGGTGCGTGAGACAGTATGGGAATGGCACGACAAACCTCTTCGTGCGCTTACGAAGGTTAAGATTGGCGAAGTTCTACTTTCACACGATTGGCGTTTACTGGTTGGGATGCCCGCAATACTGATACTTTGGCCCTGGATCAGAAAACGAGAAATCCAATACCAACCTTATTCCGCGTGAACAATCCAGCTCCCCCAACAGTGTGAAGGTAAATAATCGCCCTTTTGTACCGGGGGGTGGGCAGGCTTCCCTTCTCGGTCGTTCCGTACCGCCGGTCCCCCGAGCGTGAGCCACGGTCACCTGTCGTTCGTTTTTGGTAACGGTTGCCGACACTTGCTCAGACCTGCTCCGCTCCCGTCCGCCGCGTGGGTGGGTTGCCAAGCCCTGGCCGCCCCGGCTGTTCGCAGCCAGCGCTTGCTGTCACGGCGGTTGCTTCCCCCCAACGCAAATGCCAGCCGCCACGCTTGTTCCCGGAGGTAGCTGTATTCTTGGCGAGCCAATTGGTAAAGCTGCGCTCGCGGGCGGATGCCAAACCGCTCCCCCAACCTGGAGCCGCGCCTACACGGCCGGGGGGCTTCACGCCGGTCAAGACCTGGCCGAAGTGGGTAGGGCCGGGCACTGCACGGACGGGGACGGTGCAGGCCCGCGCCTTCAACACAGGTAGTCCCGCCGGGCCGTGGCGGTCTTACGGCCCGCACAACCGCCCCGAGGCTGGTGCTGGACTTCGCCTCGGGGAGCTGGGGTGTTCCCGGCTAGCTGTAGATTCCAGGCTCCAGGTGCCGGATGGGGTGCGGGCGGTGTGGATCGGCCCGCACCCGGCATCTTACTTGGTTACGTCGGCCCCCGCTGATTCTCGACCTTTTCACCTCATTGTCCGTTTCACCGGCTTCCGAGTTTCGGCTGGGCTACGTAGTACCGGGACCAGGGACTTTTTCGCATTTGCGTCGTTGGGGTTCGGGCTCGAAGAACGGGCCTGGCCCGGATGTTTCATCCCCTGAAACACGGCGTGGACTTCCGGGCCTGTTGTATCGCGCGTTTCCCTACCCCGGGTTCAGACCGTTTTTCTGAGACTCCGCCGACTGGAAGTCGGCGCTCCGACAGGGGCGGAAGCCGGCCGCTCCGACGGAAAAGATGCCGACCTCGATCTCCTCGCAGCGGTAGCAATCCCTGGCTGCCGTAGCGGCCGGCTTCCAGCCGCAATCCCTTGCGCAACAGGCAAGCTTTTGACCCTGCCACAGCCGGTGGCGGCTGCGGCTGGAAGCCGTTTCCTACGGCAGGCTTGGAAGCCCGCCGCTACCGGACCTTCAGCCGTTCGGTCAAAACCGCGTGTGAAATATCCGGGTCAGATGCCGATGAAGGACTGACCCCGGTCTGCCATTCAAACTCCGCGTCGTAGGGCAGGGGACCGAGGTTCAATTTCGCCTTTCCCGGGCCGGCGGGGACGGTACTTTGTGGCGACGCAGGCCGGGAGGGGGCGTCCGCGGGCGTCCGGCCCCGGCCAAGGCACGTGATGGACAGCAGATTCATACGCAACTTCAGCATCATTGCCCACATTGACCACGGCAAGACGACGCTCAGCGACCGGCTGCTGCATCGGACGGGGACCATTTCCGACCGCGAGATGCAGGAGCAGTTGCTGGATTCGATGGACCTGGAGCGGGAGCGGGGCATCACCATCAAGGCCCACCCGGTCACCATGCATTACCGGGCGCGGGACGGGGTGACCTACGAGCTGAACCTGATAGACACGCCGGGGCACGTGGATTTTTCGTACGAGGTCTCGCGCAGTCTCAGCGCCTGCGAGGGGGCCTTGTTGATCGTGGATGCCGCCCAGGGGGTCGAGGCCCAGACCGTGGCCAACATGCACCTGGCGCTGAAGCAAAACCTCGTCATCATCCCGGTGATCAACAAGATTGACCTGCCCCACGCCAACGTGGACCTGGTCAAGACCCAGCTCGAGGACATCCTGGCCATCCCGGCGGACACGGCGATTTGCGCCAGCGCCAAGGAGGGCATCGGCATTGACCAAATCCTCGAGGCCATCGTGCAGCGCATCCCGCCGCCGAAACCCACCGGCGCCCCGTCCCTGCAGGCGTTGTGCTTCGACTCGTACTTCGACACCTACAAGGGCGTGGTGACCCACGTGCGCATCTTCAACGGCGAGGTGCGGCCGGGGATGCAGGTCAAGCTGCTGCACACCGGCAAGACCTACGAGGTCAAGGAGGTGGGCAGCTTCAACCCCAAGCCCTACGTGCGCGACCGGCTGGTGGCAGGGGAGACCGGCTACCTCACCGCCAACATCAAGACGCCCAAGGAGGTCAAGATGGGCGACACCTTCACCGACGCGAGGAACCCGTCGCCCGCGCTGCCCGGCTTCCAGGAGGTGCACCCGATGGTGTTCAGCGGGATTTACCCGATCAACACCGCCGACTACGAGCACCTGAAGGCCAACCTGGCCAAGTTGCAATTGAACGACCCGGCCTTCGTGTACCAGGCGGAAAGCTCGGTGGCGCTGGGTTTCGGCTTTCGCTGCGGGTTCCTGGGGTTGCTGCACCTGGAGATTGTCCAGGAACGGCTCCGGCGGCACTACGGCATGGACATCATCGCCACCTACCCGAGCGTGGTGTACCGGGTCACGTTGACCGACGGTACGGTCAAGGAGGTGGACAACCCGGCCTATCTGCCCGAGCCGACGTCCATTGATCACATCGAGGAGCCGATTGTGAAGGCGTTCATCATCTGCCCCAACGAGTACATCGGGGACATGATGGCCCTGATCTCGGAAAAACGCGGCGTGCTGGACCACACCGAGACGCTCGATACCCGCCGGGTCATGCTCACTGCCACCCTGCCGCTGAACGAGATTCTGATTGATTTCCACGACCGCATCAAAAGCCTCACCCGCGGCTACGGCTCGATGGACTACGAACACGCCGGCTACCAGGTCTCCGACATGGTGAAGCTCGAGTTGCTGGTCAACGGCGAGCCGGTGGACGCCTTTTCCTGCATCGTGCACCGGGACAAGGCCGAAAGCCGCGGCCGCGCCCTGGCCGCCAAGCTCAAGGAGGTCATCCCCCGGCAGCAGTTCGCCGTGGCCATTCAGGCCGCCATCGGCGGCAAGATCATCGCCCGGGAAACGGTCAGCGCCTTCCGCAAGGACGTCACGGCCAAGTGCTACGGCGGCGACATCACCCGCAAGCGCAAGCTGCTGGAGAAGCAGAAGGAAGGGAAGAAACGCATGAAATCCATCGGCTCGGTGGACATTCCTCAGGAGGCCTTCATCGAGGTGCTCAAAACCTGAAGTCCGCCGGGACGCCGCACACATCTGGGGCCGCATTCTACGCTTTATGAACTGGCGCTGGTTTCTTTCGCGCACCTACCGGCAGGCCGCCGAGCTGCGCAAACACGTCTGGTACATCCTCAACTCGCAGCGGGACGAGTTGGCCGAAAAGGCCGTTCAGGAGGTCGGCGCCGCGCTGGCCGCCTTCGATGCCCGGTGCCGGCGCACCCTGCACCGGGCCACCCTTCAGACCGGCATGGCGGAGTTGGAAAAGACCGCCACCCAGTGGCTCAAGCCCTACCCGTACCCGGGTGTGCGCGAGAACCTCAAGGAGTTCCTGGTCAGCGGCGTGCTCATCCTGGGCATCTTCAGCTTCTTCCTCCAGCCGATGAAGATTCCCTCCGGCTCGGCCCAGCCCACCTTGTACGGCAACGTGATCACCGATCTGACCGAGCCCGGGCACCGCGGCGACATCCCCCCGCGCTGGCGGCGGTTCGCGGACTGGTTCCGCGGCATTGACTACCACCAATGGATCGCCCGCGATGACGGCGTGCTGATGATCGAGCCGGTGACCACCACCTTCGGCTTCGTCAAAACCCAGCGCTTCACCGTGGGCCGCGACAGCTACACCTTCTTCTGGCCGCCGGAACGGCTGATCGAGCACCTGCGGCTGCGCCCCGGCCAGCCCTTCAAGCGCGGCGACACCGTGCTCAAGCTCAAGATTTCCAGCGGCGACCGCCTGTTTGTGGACCGGATGACCTACAACTTCCGCCGGCCGCGGCGCGGGGAAATCATCGTTTTCCACACGGTGGACCTGGAGCGCAAGCTGGTGACCTGGCGCGGCCAGGACATCTTGGTGGACAACACCCATTACATCAAACGCCTCGTGGCCCTGGGGGGGGAACGGGTGCGCATCGGCGACGACCGCCACGTGTACATCAACGGCACCCGGCTGGACACCAACACCCCCGGCTTCCGCAAGGTTTACAGCTTCAACGGGCCGCCACGCGACAGCGTTTACTCCGGGCATGTGAACAACAAGCTGGCCCTGGCGTACGCGGGGCGGGGCTTCGCGCCGTTGTTCCCGGATGGCAACGCCGAGTTTCAGGTGCGCCCCAACCACTACCTGGCCTTCGGCGACAACACCATGAACAGTTGGGACGGCCGCGGCTGGGGCGATTTCCCGCGCGAACACGTCGTCGGCCGGGCCTGTTTCGTGTTCTGGCCCTTCACCGGTCGCTGGGGCCCGATCCGCGAGTGAAACTGCTGCGGTTCATCGGCTACTGGCTCGGCTCGCGCCGTTATCGCCGGGCCACCGATGAATATCGCCGCACCCGCACCCAGCTCCGCCGCCAGCGCGACCGCCTCTCGCCCGCGGCGGCGCAGTCCATCCGCGAGGCCCTCGCGGGACTGGCCCGTGGCCTCCGCGCCGCCCTGCCGCCCGAGTCCGTGGACGCCGCGCGCGCCCGGCTTCACGCCACGGCCTACGCCTGCCTCGAAGACCCGCGGCGTCACCGCTTCAAGGACGCGGCGGAAATGGCCTTCAGTGCGCTGGTGGTCGTGCTGGCCCTCCGGGTGTTTTTCGCCACGCCCATGCAGGTGCCCACCGCCTCCATGCAACCCACCCTCTACGGTGTCACCCTCGAGAATCTGCTCGGGCGCCCGGACGCGGAAATTCCCCGCGGCTGGCCACGGTGGGTGGACCGCCTGGTGTGGGGCCGCACCTACTATCACCTGCGCGCCGTCACCCCGGGCCGGCTCCGCGCGGCCGAGCCCCCGCAGCCCGTCACCCGCGGCTGGGGCCGCCTGCTGCGCCTGCGCCAGCAACGCTTCCAGGTGGGCGAGACCTGGTACACGATCACGCTGCCCCGGCTCGAGCTGCCCCCGGTCGAAGGCCTGCCCGCGGACTGGCTCTTCCTCTACCATGCGGGCCTCAATCCGGAGCACGACTACCGCCCCGGCGAGGATTTGATCAAACTGGCCGTCACCGCCGGCGACCACATCCTGATTGACCGGTTGAGCGTGAACTTCCGGCGCCCCGAGCGAGGGGAGATTGTCGTCTTCCGCGCCTTGGACCTGCCGCGGCTGCGGGAAAACGCCTTTTACCTCAAACGCCTCGTGGCCTTCGGCGGCGAGACCGTACAAATCGGCGACGACCGCCACGTCCGGGTCAACGGCCGTCGCCTGGATAACCACACGCCGCGCTTCGAGGCCCTCTACAGTTTTCGCGGTCCACCCCGCGACGGCGAGTACTCCGGCCACATCCATGACGGCCACGCGCGGGCCCTGCGCCTGCGACCCGGCCTGCTGGCGCCGGAGTTTCCCGATGGCCGCACCGTGCGGCGCGTGGCCCCCGGCTGTGTCTTTGTGTTGGGAGACAACACCGTGAGCAGCTACGACAGCCGGAAATTCGGCGACCTGCCGCAGGCGGCCATTGTCGGGCGCCTGCTGGCCGTGTACTGGCCCGTGAGCCCGCGCTTCGGCTTCGCGGTCCGGTAGCCGGCGGCGGCCCATGACGCTCTGCCGGTTCGCCGGCAGGGTTTTTGGAGGAGAGCGGCGTTGGAAGGTTTGGGTTGAGCTGCAGGAAACCCGGCGGGCGTTAGGCCCGGGGGTGTATGCGGCCGGTTCCTGTACCCGGAGAACGACGGGCCGGCCCGCCCGCCAAACCGCTTGCCGGTCCGCGCCGGGGCCTTTAGCTTGGCGGCCCCGATGGACAACGCTCCCAGTGGTGAAGCCCCGCCGCGCGTGCCGCCGTCGCCTTCGCCCGCGGCCGCCCCGCCGCCGTCCCGGCGACGCGGGTGCGGGTGGATGGTCGTTTCGCTGATCCTGATGGTGTTGCTGGCCTTCAGCCTCCTGGCCAATCTCCGGCACCTGCTGCGCGGGGTGCTGGGCGTGGCGCCGGTGATTTCGGATGCCGAGCCGCCGCTGTACGAGGTGCTCCTCGAAGACCGGCGCAGCCCGCACAAGATCGCGGTCATCGCCGTGGACGGGCTCATCTACGGTGGCTACGTGGGCACCGGCCAGCAGAGCCCGGTCGAGTTGGTCGCCCGCCAGTTGAAACGCGCCGCCCGGGACCCGCAGGTGAAGGCGGTGATCCTGCGGATCAACTCCCCCGGCGGGGAGGTGCTGGCCGCGGACGAAATCGCCCGCGCGGTGAGCGACTTCCAGGACCAGACCGGCAAGCCGGTGGTGGCCGCGCTCGAGGGCCTGGCCGCCTCGGGCGGTTACTACGTGGCCGCGCCGTGCCGGTGGATCGTGGCCCACGAGCTAACCCTGACCGGCTCGATCGGCGTCATCCTGCGCGGCTACAACTACCGCGGCCTGTTGGACAAGGTGGGCGTGCGGCCGTTGGTGTTCAAAAGCGGCCGCTTCAAGGACATGCTCAGCGGCACCAAGGCCGAGTCGGAAGTGCTGCCCGAGGAGACCCAGATGGTGCAGGCGCTGGTGGACGAAACTTTTCGCCGCTTCAAACAGGTCGTGGCCGAGGGCCGCCGCCAGGCCGCGCGGCGCAACGACGGCCAGGGCCGCCCCTTGGCCGACGACTGGGAGGCACTGGCCGACGGTCGCGTGCTCTCGGGCCGGCAGGCCTACGAGGCCGGGTTCGTGGATGAACTGGGCGACTTCCGGGCCGCGGTCGCGCGCGCGCTCACGCTGGCCAACCTGCCCGCCGCCAACCTCATCCGCTATCAGCCGCCGCGGGACCTGTTGAGCCTGCTGTTGCCCTGGGCGGGCGAAGCCGAAGGCCGCGTGGTCAGGCTCGACCTGGGCCTGGACCGGCCGCCCCTGGAGGCCGGGCGGCCGTATTACCTGTTCGTCCCGGGCTTGTTTTGAGTGCGTGGCCGTGCGCGGCCCCGCTCGGCGCGGTCGCCGGGTCAACCCCGGCCCGCCGTTTTCCCCGACATGAAAACTCCGTTCCAATCCGTGCCCGGCGCGATTGTCGCCCCGCAGGGCTTTCGCGCCGCCGGCGTGTTCTGCGACATCAAACGGCTGGGCACCGGCAAGGGCTCGGACAAAGGGCCCAAACGCGACCTGGCCTTGATCGTGTCCGACGCTCCGGCCGTGGCGGCCGGCCTGTTCACCACCAACCAGGTCTGCGCCGCGCCGGTCAAGGTGTGCCTCGAACACCTGCGCCACGGCCGGGCGCGCGCCATCGTGGCCAACTCCGGCAATGCCAATGCCTGCACCGGACCGCGCGGGCTGCGGGACGCCCGGGACATGGCCGCCACCGCCGCGCGCGCCCTGGGGATCGCGCCGGCCGAGGTGTTCGTGGCCTCGACCGGCCGCATTGGCGTGCCGTTGCCCCGGCCCCGGGTGCGTGCCGGAATTGCCGCCGCCGCCGCCGAACTGGGCCGCACGCCCGCTCATGCCGCCGCCGCGGCCGAGGCCATCCTGACCAGCGACACCCGGCCCAAGCAGGCGGCCGTCGAGTTCCGCTTGAGCGGCCGCCCCGTGCGCCTGGGCGGGATTTGCAAGGGCGCGGGCATGATTCAACCCGGCCTGTCGCTCACCGGCCGCCGCCCACCCGCGCGCGCCCCGCACGCCACGATGCTGGCCTTTTTGACCACCGACGCCGCCGTGCCCGCACCGGTGCTGCGGGCGGCGCTCGCGCAGGCCGTGGCCCGCAGCTTCAACCGCATCACCGTGGACGGCGACATGAGCACCAACGACACCGTGCTGCTCCTGGCCAACGGCCTGGCCGGGAACCCGCCCGCCGCTCTGCGCCCGCCGGAGGGGCGCGACCGAACCGTTTTTCAGGCCGCGCTGGACCTCGTGTGCCTCTCCCTGGCGCACCAGATCGTCCGCGACGGCGAGGGCGTGACGCGGTTTGTGACCGTGCGAGTGAGCGGCGCCCGCACCGACGCCGAGGCGGACCGGGCCGCGCGCGCCGTGGCCAACAGCGCGCTGGTCAAGACCAGTTGGTACGGCGGCGACCCCAACTGGGGGCGCATCATGGACGCGCTGGGCTACTCGGCAGCGCGCGTGGACGAGGCGCGGGTGGACATCGGCTACCGCGCGCCGGGAGCGCGGACGATCCTGTGGAGTCTGCGGCGCGGCCGGCCCACACCGGTGCCGTTTGCGGACCTGTGCGCCGCCGTGGCCGGGCCGGAATTCGAGTTGCACATCCGGCTCCACCTCGGGCAGGGCGCCGCGGTGATTTACGCCGCCGACCTGACCACCGCGTACGTCGAGTTCAACAAGGGCGACGTGACCAACCCGGCCGCCCTGGGCGGGTGAGGCGGAAGTCCGAAGTCCGAAATCCGAAGGGTGGGAAATTGGGAACTCAGGAAGGGAACGGGTGCGGGGGAGAAGTCAGGAGCCGGGAGTCAGAAGTCAGAAGCTCGATGCCGGTGCGGGCCGGTTGAGCGGGGAGCCCGCCCCTCAATGCACACTCCTCACTCCTCAATTCCCGCCCCCGGCTCCGCGGTGCGCTCATTTTTCGCATTGTCAGCCGCGGCCCAAATGCGGATAAGCCTGCCCTTCCGGCCCCGTCGGCGGGGCGTGTAATGCGGTTTTTGATGCTCAACTGGCGCGACCCGAAAAACCCCCTGGCCGGGGGGGCCGAGCGTGTCACCGAGGGGTATCTGGCCGCCCTGCGCGAGCGGGGCCACGAGGTGTACTGGTTTGCCTTTGCGTTCGAGGGCGCGCCGGCGGAGGAGGAATGGCGCGGTCTGCGCCTCATCCGCGGCGGCGGCAAGGGCACGGCCATTCTGGCCGCCTGGCGGTGGTACCGCCGGCAGCCGCGCTTTGACCTGGTGGTGGACCAGCACCACGGCCTGCCGTGGTTTGCCCCGTGGTGGTGTCGGACCCACTGCGTGGCCTACATCCACGAAGTGCTCGGTCCGATCTGGAACGCCTTTTACCGCCCGCTGACCGCCGCCGTGGGCCGGTTCCAGGAGCGCTGGACGCACTGGCTTTACCGCAACGTCCCGTTCTGGACCGCCTCGACCTGCACCAAGGCCCAGCTCGAGGCCCACGGGGTGCGCCGCGTCCACCTCATCCCCTACGGCGTGGACACCCGCGCGCTGCCCGTGCTGCCGGACAAACCGCTGGTCCCGCCGCTGCGGCTGATCGTGGTGTCTCGCCTGGCCCCGAACAAGCGCGTGGACCACGCCATCCGCGCCTATGTCCGCTTGCGCGAACAGGGGGTGGAGGCCCGCCTGACCATCGTGGGCGGCGGGGTGGATGCGCCCAAACTGCACGCGCTGGCCGCCACGGCGGCCGCGCGCTGGCCCATCGAGTTTACCGGGCCCCTGCCCGAGGCGGAAAAGGACGCGCGGCTGCGCGAGGCGCACTTGTTGTTACACACCTCGCTGCGCGAAGGCTGGGGGTTGAACGTGATCGAAGCCAACGCCCTGGGCACCCCCGCGGTGGTGTACCCGGTCCCGGGGTTGATCGAATCCACCTTGCACGATCAGACCGGCGTGGTGGTCCCGAGCGAGACGCCCGAGGCCCTGGCCGACGCCATCGCTGCTTTGTTGCGCGAGCCGGAGCGTTACCAACGCTACCGCGTGGCGGCGTGGGAGCGGGCCAAGACCTTTCACTGGAGCCGCGTGTTGCCCGTGGCCTGCGACTGGTTGGAGGCCCTGGCGCGCGGTGAAGCCGGCGCCGCCCCCGCTCAACCGGCCTGCGCCACGTAGTTCAGCACCGCCAGACACCAGAGCGCCGCGGTGTCGCAGCGCAACACGCGCGGGCCCAACGAAACGGGTTGCGCGCCGGCGCGCGTGATGGCTTCCAACTCCGCGGCCGTGAAATCCCCCTCCGGCCCCACCCACACGGCCACGCGAGCCGAGCCCGCGCGCAGGCGATCCCGGTGCGGTTCCAACACGCTCCGGGCGGGCACGGTTCCCGGCGCCAGCGCGGCCACCAGGGCCAGATCAAACTCCTCCGCGCGGGCCAGCACCTCGGCCAGCGGGGCGGGAGGCACGATATCCGGCAGCCACGGCGTGCCGCACTGTTTCATGGCCTCGACGGCGAGTTCGCGCCAGCGCGCCGCCCGGGTGGCCGCTTCGGCCGGGGTGAAGCGCGGCACGGAGTGCTCGGTCAGCACCGGCACCAGCCGGGCCACGCCCAGCTCGGTGGCCTTCTGGACGATGGTCTCCATGTACCGGGTCTTGGCCACGGCCTGGAACAGGGTGAGCGCGGGGCCCGAGCGCGGATGCGTCGCGCGGGCGCGGACCTCCAGGCGCACCGTGCGCCGGGCCACGGCGGTCACGGCGCAGGTCAGCACCCGGCCCGCGCCGTCCAGCACGGCCACGGTTTCGCCCGGCCGCACGCGCAAGACCTGGGCGGCGTGGCGGGCTTCCGGCTCGGGCAGTTCGAGCACGTCGGCCCCGCAGGCGGCCGGCGGCAGGTGGAAACGGTGCATGACAGGCCCGGTCTGTTGGGCGGCTCAGCGGAAGAGGTCGCGCGCGCGTTCCCAGAAGCTCTTGCTGCGCGGGTTGGTGCTGGCGTCGCACAACGCGGCGAACTCCTCGAGCTTGGCCCGCTGGGCCGCGGTCAGGCGGGTGGGCACTTCGACGGTGACGCGCACGTGCAGGTCGCCCCGGCCGTAGCCCTGGACGTTGCGCACGCCCTTGCCCTTGAGGCGAAACACGGTGCCGGACTGGGTGCCGGGCGGGATACGAATCAGGGCCGGGCCGTCGAGGGTGGGCACCTCGAGCTCCGCGCCCAGGGCGGCCTGGGTGAAGCTGATGGGCAGCTCGCACAACAGGTCGTCGCCCTCGCGCTGGAACAGTTCGTGGGACCGGACGTGGAGGACCACGTACAAATCACCCGGCGGACCGCCGTGCTGGCCGGGCTCGCCGTTGCCGCTGGAGCGCAGGCGCGTGCCCGTGTCCACCCCGGGCGGGATGCGCAGGGTGACCTCGGTGGTTTTCTCGCGACGGCCGGTGCCCTGACAGGCCCGGCAGGGGCGCTCGACCACGCGGCCGGCGCCGCCGCAGCGCGGACAGGTTTGGCGCACGCGCATGAAACCGCCCAGCACCTGCTCGACGTGGCCGCGGCCGCCGCAGGCCGGGCAGGCGCGCCGCCCGGAACCGGGTTCGGCGCCGCTGCCGTGGCAGGCGTCGCACACGGCCGGCTTGGTGAGGGCGATGGTTTTCTCGCACCCGCGCACGGCCTCCTCGAAGCTGATCTCCAGGTCGTAGCGCAGGTCGGCGCCGCGCTCGGCCCCGCCCGGCCCGCGGCGGGACTGGGCGCCGAAGATTTCCTCGAAAAGCCCGCTGCTGCCGCCGAAGACCTCGCGGAAAATCTCGAACGGGTCGTGGAACCCGCCGAAGCCGCCGGACCAGCCGGCGCCCGCGCCGGCCCGGGCGCGGGGGTCAAAGGCGGCGTGGCCGTACTGGTCGTAGGCGGCGCGCTTTTCGGGGTCGCTCAAGACCTCGTAGGCCTCGCCCAGTTCCTTGAACTTTTCCTCGGCCGATTTGTCGCCCGGGTTTTTGTCCGGGTGCAGCTTGATGGCCAGCTTGCGGTAGGCCTTTTTGATGTCCTCCGCGCTGGCGTCGCGGCGGACGCCCAGGACCTCGTAGTAATCGCGTTTGGCCATGAGCCGGGATCAGGCGGCGGTCGCGGCGGGCGCCCGGGCCACGACCACGCTGGCCGGGCGCAGCAGGCGGCCGTTGAGGCGGTAGCCCTTGCGGGTTTGTTGCAGGACGTGACCGTCGGGGACTGCGTTGGTTTCCTGGTGGGCCACGGCCTCGTGCAGGGTGGGGTCGAAAGGCTGGCCGGTGGCGTCAATTTCCTGCACGCCCGCGGCGGCCAGCACCTGCCGCAGTTGGTTGAAGATCATGCTCACCCCGGTCTTGAAGGCCTCGAGCTGGGTGGCGTTGCCGGTGGTGGCCAGGGCGGCCTCGAAATGGTCGAGCACCGGCAGCAGCTCGCGGATCAACCGTTCGTTGGCCTGTTGAATGAGTTCGGCCCGCTCGCGCGCCACCCGCTTGCGGTAGTTGTCCAGCTCGGCCACGGCGCGCACGTAGCGGTCCCAGTGTTCCTCCGCCTTGGCCGCGCGGGCGGTCAGGTCCTCGATTTGTTCGGCGGTGAGGGTTTGGGGAATGGCCAACGGCTCGGCCGGTTCGGCCGCGGCCCCCGGGACCGTGGCGGCGGCGCCGGTCAGGTCGGCCGGGGTTTCGCCGGCGGGCGGTACGTTGGCCCCCGGGGTGGGGGAAGGGGCGTTCGCGTTGTTGGTTTGGTTCGAACTCATGGTCGCTTCTCCAATTTCCAGAACGCCCAGCTTACACAAGGCGGGGGACCGGAGCAACCGGCACCGCGGGAAGCCCGGGACGCGGCTTCGGCGGGCGGTTCCCGGTTGTCACGGCCGCGGCCCCGGCTGCTGCCAGGCGGCCAGCCGCTCGCCGTGCCAGAGGTCCTCGATCGGCTGGCGGGCGCGAACCAGGTCGGCCCGGCGCCCGCGCACCAGGACCTCGGCGGCCAGGGGACGGGAGTTGTAGTTCGAGCCCATGACCGAGCCGTACGCGCCGGCGCTCAGCAGGGCCAGGTAGTCGCCTTCGCCGACCGGCGGCAGCGGCCGGTCCTTGGCGAAGTAATCGCCGGACTCGCAAACACCACCCACCACGTCGCAGCGGACCGGGGCGCCGCGGCGTTGCCGCACGGGCACGATCTGGTGGTAGGCGTCGTAAAAGGCCGGGCGGAGGAGGTCGTTCATGGCGGCGTCCACGATCACGAACCGCTTGCCGGCGGTCTGCTTCACGTACTCGACGCGGGTGAGCAGGAGGCCGGCGTTGCCCACCAGGAAACGGCCGGGTTCGAGGAGGATTTTGAGCCCCAGCCCGCGGAGCGTGGGCCCCAGTGCCGCCGCGTAATGCGCGGGGGTGATGAACCGCCGTCCGGGCCCGGAACGCCACCAGGCCGCGTCGCCGCTGGCCAGGGCCTCGCGGTACACGATGCCCAGGCCGCCGCCGAGGCTGAAGAACTCGAGGCCGTAGCGCGCGGCCAGCTCGGCGGCCAGCGGGGCCACGCGCTCGACGGCCTGCCGGAACGGGGCGACGGTGGTCAGTTGCGAGCCGATGTGCATTTGCAGGCCGCGCAGGTGGAGGTTCTTCAGGCGCGCGGCCCGGGCGTACACCCCGGGCACGGCCTCGAGGGCGATGCCGAATTTGTTTTCGTAGGTGCCGGTGGTGATTTTGGCGTGGGTGTGCGCCTCCACGTTCGGGTTCACGCGCACGGCCACGGGGGCACGGCACCGGAGCCGGGCCGCGATGGTGTTGATGCGGAGCAGCTCGGGCTCGCTTTCGACGTTGAAGCAGTAAATGCCCCGGCGCAGCGCGGCCTCGATTTCGGCCGCCGTTTTGGCCACGCCGGCGAAGACGCAGCGGGCGGGGTCGCCACCGGCGGCGATGACGCGGGCCAGTTCGCCGCCGCTGACCACGTCGAAGCCGGTGCCCAGCCGGGCGAAGGTGGCGAGGACGGCGAGGTTCGAGTTGGCCTTGACGGCGTAGCAGACCAGCGGGTCCAGCGGGGCCAGGGCGGTGGTCAGTTCGCGCAGGCGGTTTTCGAGGGTGCGCTGCGAGTACACGTACAAGGGGGTGCCATAGCGGCGGGCGAGCGCGGCCAGGCTCACGCCCTCACCGTGCAGCACGCCCCGGACGTAACGGAACTCATGCATGGCGGGCGGTTATGCCAGAGCGGGGCGGGGCCTGTCACGGTGAAGGTGGCAAGCACCCGGGCCCGAGGACGGGTTTCCCGGCGGTCCGTCCCCGGGGGAAATCCCCCGGGGCGGCTTCGGTCATCAACGCGGGCGCGCCGCGCTTCAATCAAAGGCGTGACCGGCGCAGCACAGGACGTTCTTGACCTTGTGCCGGACCAGTTCCTTGACCTTTTGGCGCGCGGGGCCGAGGTACTTGCGCGGATCGAACTCCTTCGGGTTTTCGGCGAAGACCCGGCGGATGGCGGCGGTCATGGCCAGGCGCAGGTCGGTGTCAATGTTGACCTTGGTGCAACCGGTGCGGCGGGCGATCTCGATGTCCGCCTCGGGCACGCCGGCAGTGTCCTCGCCGAGCTTGCCGCCGAAGCGGTTGATTTCGGCCACGATGTCCTTCGGCACGCTGGAGGCGCCGTGAAGGACCAGCGGGTAGTCGCCCAGGCCGGCGTCCACGAGGGCCTTCTTGATGGCCTTGAGCCGTTCGATGTCCAGGTGTTGCTCGCCCTTGAATTTGTAGGCGCCGTGCGAATTGCCGATGGCCACGGCCAGGGAGTCCACGCCGGTGAGGCGGACGAACTCGACCGCCTCGTCCGGGTGGGTGTACACGCCGCCCTTGGAGTAGCCGCCGCCTTCCTCGCCGTCGTCGTGCTGGGCGCCGACCAACTGGCCCAGCTCGCCCTCGACCACGCAGTTGTGTTTGTGGGCGTAGTCCACGACGCGACGGGTGAGTTCGACGTTTTTCTCGAAGGGCAGGTGGCTGCCGTCAATCATGACGCTGGTGAAGCCCTCATCAATGCACTGTTTGCACAGCTCGAAGGAGTCGCCGTGGTCCAGGTGCACGGCGATGGGGATGTTGGTGACGCTGATGGCGGCCTCGATGAGTTTCTTGAGGTAAACCGGGTTGGCATACTGGCGGGCGCCCTTGGAGATTTGGAGGATGACGGGCGCTTTCTCCTCCTCGCAGGCCTCGACGATGGCCTGGAGCAATTCCATGTTGTTCACGTTGAAAGCCCCGATGGCGTACTTGCCCTTGAGGGCCTTGGCGAACAGGTCGCGGGTGTGTGTCAGTGGCATAGGTCCGGTAATTGATTGTGCGGGCCGACACGGGGTCGGCTGACGGGCATTATAGGTCGGCGGGGCGGCGCGCAAAGCGCAAAGGCACCGGCGACGCGGGCCGGGCAGGGGGCCGGCGGATCAGGGTTGGACCGCGGCTGCGCGCGGGGCGGCCTCCGCGGCGGCCAGGTCGCGGCGGATGTCTTCCAGCCAGCGCTGTTGGCTGGGGAAAAGTGCGAGGGACCCGACCTGGGCCAGGCACTGGCGCACGCCCGCCCAGTCCTGGCGGGCGTGATGAATCTCCAGCCAGCCCAGCAGCAGGGCCTCGCGCTGGGTTGTGTTGAGCGGTTCGGTCTCCACGGCGCGGAGGATTTCCGCGGCTTCGTCGAGGCGCCCGTTCAGCGCCAGGGCGATGGCGTGGTTGATGCGGCCGCCGGGGTCGGCGCCGTAGGGGGAATCGTCCCGGGAGACCAGGTCAAAGGTCAGGCTCAGGGCCTGCTCGGGCCGGCGCCGGCTGATGAGCAGCGCGGCGGCGTAGTTGAACTTCCCTTCCGGGTTTTCCGGGTCCAGTTCGTGGACGCGGAGGGCCGCGCGCAGGAGCAGGGTGTCGTCGTAGCGGCGGAGGTAGCAGGCGTGAAAGACAGCGCGCCAGTACTCGGCCAGGTCGCCGAAGCGCGCCTCGAGGGGCAGCAGGGTCTCGAGGGCCAGGTCCGGATAGCCCAGTTGGTTGAGCTGGTTGGCCACCCGGAGGCCGACCCGTCCGACCGGGAAACCCAGGCGAATGGCTTCGAGGAAGGAACTGCGGGCGGCCTCGCGCGAACCCTGGGCGTGGGCCACCCAGCCTTCCAGAAAATGACTGAAGCCGCCCAGGACCGCCTGGTTGGCGCTGACCAGCCGCATCTGCCGGGCGGCCTCCTTCAACGGTTCCCATTGCCGGGCGGCGATCAGCACATCGGCATAGGCCGCCCAGACCGCCACGGACCACACACTGGGGCTGTAGCCGAATTCGAGCACGTGGCGTTGGAGGAACTGCACCAGCTCCTCCCGCAGGCCCACCGCTTGCAGGGCGTCGGCCAGTTGGACCACCTCGTAGGCGGATTCGGGCGGGCGGTTGTAGCTGCGGGCCAGGGTGCGGGCTTCCTCGAGACGGCCCGCCGCCTGCAGCAGGCGCCAGAGGCGCGCGTGGTCCGTGGCGCGGTCCTCGGCGCGGCTTTCCAGGCGTTGGAGCGCGGCGCGGTAGGCCTCCACGTCAAGCCGCCGGGCGGCGACGACCATTTCCAGGCGGCAGGCGTAGGTGCCCAACGCGGGGTCGTCCAGGGCCTCCTGCACCTGGCGTCGGTGCTCAGCGGCCGCTTCGGGGGGGCCCCAGCCGGCCAGGTAAGCGGCCCGGCAGAGCACCAATTCGGGGTCGTGGACCGCCGTGGCCTGCGCTTGTTCCCAGCGCCGGCCGAATTCCTCGTAGCGGCCGACTTGAAACAGGGCCTTGAGGTAGGCGGGTTCGAGGGCCGGGGGAAGGTGATCCGCCTGCGGGGCGAGCAGGGTGAAAACATCTTCGGCCAGGCCGTAGCGGTCGAGGGTCTGCGCGGCCAGTTCGAGGTCCACCTGGTTGGTGCCGCCCAACTGGAGCATCCAGTTGATGCGGTAGAGGCTGCGGCTGACCTGGCTCAGGGGCAGGACCGGGGCCGTGGCCAGGTGGTGAAAAAGGGCGCGGTGCAGTTCAAGGTTGCCGGGGTCGTTCAGGGCGGCGCCCTGCCAGGCCATGGCGGCTTCCCGGTGGCGACCTGCCGCGGCGTGCCGGGCGGCGGTGGTGCTGAGGGCGCGGGCCTGGAACAGGTCCAGGAGACTGACCCGCATGACCGGTTTGAAGTCCGGCGGGGTGCTCACCCAGATTTTGGGCAGGCAGATTACCGCGCCCAGGGCGACCAGCGTCACCAGGGAAAACGCCAGGGCAAACCAGGGGTTGAACAACAGGGTGCGCAACAGCGGGTAATCCGCCAGTCGCTCGCCCCACCGCTCGCGCCAGGTGCTCGGTTCCATGCTGCGCCCAGCATGGACGGGCGCCCGGCGCAGGCAAGCGCGGAGTATCGGCGTCGGCTCGCCGGTACCCCGGGTTGCCAAGCCGGTGGAACCATCGGTAAAATGCCGGGCGCTACCGGGGCAGGGCCCGGTGCGACCCGGCAAACCTTGAATGAATGGTGACGAAGCACCCGGAGCCCGAAGACGCTGGTTGACGTTGGGGGCGTTGGGGGTGGTTTTTGGGGACATCGGAACCAGCCCGCTGTACGCGCTGCGGGAGTGTTTCACCGCGCACACCGGGACGGCGTTGACTCCCGCCAATGTGCTGGGGGTGTTGTCGCTGATCTTCTGGTCGTTGATCCTCATCATCTCGGTCAAGTACCTGGTCTTCATCTGCCGGGCGGACAACAAGGGGGAGGGCGGGCCGCTGGCGCTGCTGGCGCTGGCGTTTCCCGAGCGGGTGCGCCGGGGGCGGGTGGCGCTGGCGTTTACGGGGTTGGGGGTGTTTGGCGCGGCGCTCATGTACGGGGACGGGATGATCACGCCGCCCATCACGGTGCTGGGCGCGATGGAGGGGTTGAAAATTGCCACCGCGCAGCTCACGCCCTACGTGTTGCCGCTGTCGCTGGGCATTCTGGTGGGGTTGTTTTCGATCCAACGGGTGGGCACCGGCGGGGTGGCGCGCGTGTTCGGGCCGGTGATGCTGGTGTGGTTTGTGGTGATCGCCCTGTTGGGGCTGGCGGAAGTGGTGCGGCATCCGGGCATTTTGCTGGCCATGAACCCGGGCTACGCGGTCGCCTTCTTCTGGCAGGAGGGCTGGCTGGCGTTCAAGGTCCTGGGCGCGGTGTTTCTGGTGTTGACCGGTGGCGAGGCGTTGTACGCAGACATGGGGCATTTCGGGCTTTCGCCCATCCGGCGGGCGTGGTTCGGGCTGGTGCTGCCGGCGCTGTTTTTGAATTACCTGGGCCAGGGGGCGTTGTTGCTGCGGGAGCCCACGGCGGTGGAAAATCCCTTTTACCGCCTGGCGCCGGCCTGGGCGCTCTGGCCCTTGCTGGGCCTGGCCACGGCCGCGGCCATCATTGCCTCCCAGGCCCTGATCTCGGGGGTGTTTTCCCTCACGATGCAGGCGGTGCAACTGGGCTACCTGCCGCGGGTGGAAATCCGGCACACCTCGCACACGGAACGGGGCCAGATTTACGTGCCCCTGGCCAACTGGCTCCTGCTGCTGGCGTGCCTGGGCCTGGTGCTGGGCTTCCAAAGCTCCGGGCGCCTGGCCGCGGCCTACGGCATCGCGGTCACCCTCACCATGCTGGTCACCACGCTGTTGTTCTACTTCGCCGCGCGGCGGCTGTGGACCTGGACCAACCTCCAGGCGCTGGGGCTGTGCGCGCTGTTTTGCCTGTTTCAACTGCCCTTCCTGGGGGCGAACCTGCTCAAATTCCCCGAAGGCGGCTGGTTCCCGATCATCATCGGCGGCTTGATTTACGGTCTCATGCGCACGTGGAACTGGGGGCGACGCCGGTTGCGCGAGCGGCTCGAGTCCAACCTGCTGCCCTTCGACATGTTCCTGGCCGAGGTCGAGGCCCGCAAACCGCAGCGCGTGGGCGGGACGGCGGTGTTCATGTCCGGCAGTCCCACCGGCACGCCCCTGGCGCTGCTCCACAACCTCAAACACAATCGCGTCCTCCACGAGCGCGTGGTCTTGCTGACCATCAAGATCGAGGAGCAACCGCGCGTGCCCCTGGCCGAGCGGCTGGAAATCCTGCGTCACGGCCAGGGCTTTTACCGCGTCATCGCCCGCTACGGCTTCATGGAGGAGGCGGACCTGACGGACATCCTGCGCCTGTGCGGCGAGCACAACCTCCAGCTCAAGCTCTCGGAGACGACCTTTTTCCTGAGTCGCGAGACCATCGTTTGCCGGAGCGGCACGCCCTGGTACCGCGCGTGGCGGCAGCATCTGTTTGCCTTTCTGGCCCGCAACCACCAGAGCGCGACGGCGTTTTTCCGCCTGCCGGCCAACCGGGTGGTCGAGCTGGGCATGCAGGTGGAAATCTGACGGCGGGCGCAAGGCGGTTGATCCGCTCGGGCCGGCGGTTTGCCCCGGGATTCGGCGCGAGTGCCTGGCTCCGAAATAATTCCGGGTTGATTGGCTTGACCGTTGCTTCAAACTGCGCAGACAACTTTGTCAGGGGCATAGTGTCTGGGATTTTGACAACGTTGCTCGGTTTGTCGGCGGCTTTGGCGTTGGCGTTGGCGTTAATTGTCCGAAGGAGCCGCGCCCCTGGTATTTCCCCGTTTGTCGGTCTGATGCTGGCCAGCGCCGTCTGGTCGGTGGGCTATGGAGCCGAGCTTTCCTCCACCAACGCGAGCGCCGCGCAGTTCTGGTTGGGGTTCCAGTACCTGGGCATCCCTTTTCTCGGGGTGTGCTGGCTGGGCTTGGTGCGGGAACTCTCGGGCGAGTCGCCGTGGTCGCAAACGACCTGGCTGACGCTGCTGGCGCCCGGGGTTTTGATCTGCCTGCTGGCCCTGACCAACCCGTACCACGGCTGGGTGCAAACCCAGCCCAGCTTCGATCTCTCCGGTCCGATCCCCCTCCTGAAGTTTGGTCGCGGCCCCGCCTACTGGTTCAACTGGGTGTACGTGTGGGCCGGGATTCTGGCCGGGCTCGGGGTCCTGTGGCGGATGGGTGACGGGCGCGGCAAACTCTTCCGCCAGCAGGCCCTGATTCTCAGCCTCGCCGTGGGCATCCCCGCTCTGTTCAACCTGACCTACATGGTCGGTTGGCGGCCCTGGGGGATGCTGGACCTGACCCCGTTTTCCTTCACGCTGGCGGGCGCCGTGCTGGCCTGGGGGGTGTTTCGCGTGGGGTTGTTCGACCGGGTGGATGCCGCCCGTCTGCGGGTGTGGGAGCAGATGCAGGAAGGGGTGGTGGTCTGCGACGAGGAAGGGCATGTGCTCGATTTCAACAGGCGCGCCCTGGAAATGCTGGGACCGCTCCGGAGCGGGCAACCGCTGGAGACCGTCCCCGGCGTCTGGCGGGAATTGGTTGAGGCCGTCCGTCGCGGCGCCGTGGCCACGCTCCGCTCCGGTGCGCGGCCCGCCCCGCTGCCGCTGGTGGAAGCGTCGGTGACCCCGCTCGGTACCGAGCCCCGCCGGCGCGGCACCGTGACCGTGCTGCGCGACGTGACCGCCTGGGTCCGCGCGCAAGACGAATTGCGTCGCCGCGAGCAACTCCTGGTCGCGCTGGCCGACAGCGCCCGGGTGTTGCTCCAGGCCGACGGCCAAACGGATTATTCCGCCTTCGTGCGAATCCTGGGTCAGGCCGTGGGCGCGGACCGGTGTTACATTTTTCTGAACGAGTTTCGCGAGGACGGCGTGCTGTGCACCTCGCAAGTGGCCGAGTGGTGCGCCCCCGGGGTGGTTCCGCAAATGGACAACCCGCAGCTTCAGCACCTGGCTTACGACGAGTGCGGTCTCCACTGGTGGCGCGAGACCCTGGCCGCCGGGCGGGTCATCCACGCCCGTGTGGCCGACCTGCCCGCGCCCGAGCGGGCGATTTTGGAGCCGCAGGGCATCCGGGCCATCCTGTGCCTGCCCTTGCTCACCGACCGCGGCTTTGTCGGTTTCATCGGCTTTGACAACTGCCACAGCGAGGCACTCTGGGAAGCGGTCGAGCAGGAATATCTCCTGAACGCCTCGCTCAACCTGTCCCTGGCCCTGCGCCGGTTGCACTCGGAAGCAGCCCTGCGACAGGCGCAAAAAATGGAGGTCGTCGTCCGCCTCGCTGCCGGCATCGTGCATGACTTCAACAACCTGCTCCAGGTCATCCTCGGGTTCGCGGAAATCCTCCGCGAGGCGCTCGCACCGGGGCACCCGCACCTGGCCTCGGTCGAGCAAATTCTCAAGGCCGGCCAACGGGCCGCGGAGGTCACCGCCAAGTTGCTGGCGCTCACCCAGCACAGCCCCGCCACCACCGCGGGCTGCCACCTTCACGCGCGCCTCGAGGAATTGCGTCCGGTGCTGACCCGCCTGCTCCGCGACAACGTCCGCCTCGAGTACCGCCTGGAAGCCACCCACCCCGCCATCCCGCCGGACCCCGCGCACCTCGAGCAAATCGTGGTGAATCTGGTCCGCAATGCGGTCCAGGCACTGCCCGAGTCCGGTGGGACCATCACCCTGAGCACCCGCACCCTCTTGATGGACGCCGCCCAGGGCCGCGCCCGGGGTCTGCCGCCGGGGCGCTACACCCTGCTGCAAGTCGAGGACACCGGTTGCGGCATGGGGCCGGAGGTGTTGGCCCACCTCTTCGAGCCGTTTTTCACCACCAAACCCTTCGGCAAGGGGGCCGGCCTGGGGCTGGCCGTGGTCCAGGGCCTGGTGCGCCAGTACCGGGGCAACATCACGGTCCAGAGCGAGGTCGGTCGCGGCAGCCGCTTCACGGTGTTCTTTCCCGTCCTGGCCCCCCAACCCGATGCCCTCACCGCGCCGCGGGCGACCGCCGGCCCGGCTCGCCCCACCGTGCTGGTGGTCGAGGACGATCCGGGAGTGGGCGAACTGCTTCGCGAAGTGCTCGAACGGGCGGACCACACCGTGCTCAGCGCCGCCAGCGCAGGGGAAGCGCTGGACCGCTTTCAGCAACACGCCGGCAAGATTCAACTGCTGCTCAGTGACGTGGACCTGCCGGACCGGAGCGGCGTGGAACTGGCCCGCCAGATTCGCCAGCAACGTCCCGGCCTGCCCGTGGCGCTCATGAGCGGGTACCCCGAAAGCCTCATCCCGGGTCGCGAAACCCTGCCCGCCGACGTGCCCGTGCTGCCCAAGCCGCTCCGCGTGGAAGCCCTCCTGGCCAAGGTTCGCGAGCTGCTCCAAAGCGGGTCGGAGCCGGCGCCGCCAACCAGCTAACCGGTCCCGCCGGTCCCGCGCGGGGCACTTCCCGGGCCACGTTCCGCCACCTATCTGACGAACTTGCCCCCTGCGGGCCGACCGGCCAACACCGCACTCGCCAACCGCCTGGTCGCGCGGCCACACTGTCCGCATGGCCACGCCCTCGCGTCCCCGCTGGCGCCATCTGCCGGGCGCGGCGCTGCTGGCCGGCCTGCTCTGGCTCATGTTGCGCTGGTTCGAGCACGCCAACGTCTATCAGCCCACCCGCACCCACGTCGCGCGGGCGGACGCGCTGGGCCGGCCGTTCGAGGAAGCCCGCTTCGCCGCGCGCGACGGCATCCGGCTGCACGGGTGGTTCTTCCCCGCCGCGGCGGATTCGCCCCGCCGTCATTTGGCGGTGCTGCATTGTCATGGCAACGGCGGCAACCTCAGCCACCGGCTCGACGTGGCGGAGGCGCTGCTCGAAACCGGCGTGAACGTGCTGCTCTTCGATTATCGCGGCTACGGCTGGAGCGCGGGCCGGCCCTCCGAAGAGGGCACCTACCTCGATGCCGAGGCCGCCCACGCCTGGCTGGTCGCCCGCGGTTTCGCCGCCCCGCACATCATCGCCTTCGGCGAATCCCTGGGCGGCGGTGTTGCGGCCGAGCTGGCCCGGCGCGTGCCCCTGGCCGGGCTGGTCCTCCAAAGCACGTTCACCAGCCTCCCGGACCTGGGCGCGGAGTTGTTCCCGTTCCTGCCGGTCCGCTGGCTGGCCCGCATCCGCTACGATACGCGGGCCAAGTTGCCCCACCTTCACGTGCCGGTGCTGGTGATGCATGGTCGGGAGGACACGCTGATCCGTTTCGCCCACGCCGAGCGCAATTTCGCCGCGGCCCGCCCGCCCAAGCGCCTGGTCGAACTGGCCGGCGACCACAACGACTTCCTCGACGCCGGCCGGGCGGTCTTTCGCGACGGCTTCGCGGCGTGGCTGGCCGAATTGCCCGCCGCTGCGGCACCGCCGCGCGACCGCGTCCCCTGATTGCGTCGCGGTCGCGAAGGCGTAGGCTGGCGGCGGTTTGAAAACGACCGCCTTGTCCGCCCTGGGCCGGCGCACCACGCCACCGCCCATTTCGTGGCTCATGGAGCTGGTGCTCGCGCGGCCGAAACTGGTTTCACTGGCCGCGGGGTTCACGGATGACGCGACCCTGCCGGTGCAGGAAACCCGCCGGTTGTTGGGCCGGCTGCTGGCGCGCCGCCCCACCGGCCAACCCGCTCTGCAATACGGCTCGACCCCCGGGCTCCCCGCGTTGCGCCGCCTGACGGCCGCCCGCCTGCGCGCGCAGGACGCCGCCGCCGGCGAAAGCCGCGTGCCCGAACCGGCCTATGACCCCGAGGCGCTGGTGATCACCCACGGCTCGCAGCAGTTGCTCTATCTTGTCTGCGAGGTGCTCTGCGACCCCGGCGACGTGGTGCTGGTCGAGGACCCCACCTACTTCGTCTTCCTGGGCATTCTCCAAAGCCACGGCGTGGAGGCGCGCGGCGTGGCGTTGACGCCCGGGGGGCCGGACCCGGACCGCCTGGACGCGGTGCTCGCCCGGCTGCGCCGCGAAGGCCGGTTGTCCCGGGTGAAGTTGCTCTACCTGGTCAGCTACCACCAAAACCCCACCGGGACGACCACCACCCTGGCCCGGAAGGCCGCCCTCCTGGACGTGCTGCGTCATTACGAACGCCCGGCCGGCCATCCCCTCTACCTGCTCGAAGACGCGGCCTACCGGGAACTGCGCTTTGCCGGACCGGACACGGCGTCGGCGCTGGCCGTTCCGGGCGGGACCGACCGCGTGATTTACGCGGGCACCTACAGCAAGCCCTTCGCCACGGGCGTGCGCGTGGGGTTCGGGTGGTTGCCCGGGCCGCTGCGCCGCGCCGTGTTGTGCGCCAAGGGCAACCACGACTTCGGCACCAGCAGTCTGGGGCAACACCTCCTGGCGGCGGCACTGGAAAACGGGGTTTACGACCGCCACGTGGCCCGGCTGCGCGCGCGCTACGCCGCCAAGGCCGGTTGGATGACCGCCGCCCTGCGCCGGCATTTCCCGGCCAAGGTGAACTGGACGGAGCCGCGGGGCGGCCTGTACGTGTGGGCGCGCCTGCCGCGGAACGTGCGCACCGGCCCGCGCTCTGTGCTCTTTCAGCGCGCGCTGGCCGCGGACGTGCTCTACGTGCCGGGCCGCTTGTGCTACGCGCCGGACCCCACACGCCGGGCGCCGGACCACGAGATGCGTTTGAGCTTCGGCCACGCCGGCGCACGCGCCATTCGCACCGGTGTGGCGCGGCTGGGCCGGGTGTTGGCGGAGGTGTCCGGCTGAGCCCGGCGGCGGGGCGGGGGGCGAACGGGTCGCGTGCGGGCCGGGCGCTGCGCCGGGCCGGGCGGCGCTACTTCACGAGCTGGTCGGCGTGGGGCTCGTGGTCGTTGTTCCAGCGGCGCAGCGCGGCGTCGCTTTTCTCGAAGAGCCGGGAGTGGGGGATGCCTTCGGCGTGGCCGTCGCAAAACACCACTTCAAACCGCCCCCGATGCCGCTTCTCGGTGGCCCGCAGCACGCCCTCGCGTCCGCCGAACCCCGGCGCGGTGCTGCGCAGCCAGGAGTTGATGTCCAGCCGTGAAAAGCCGGTGTAAGTGGTGGGGCCGTCCACGCCGTAGTAGGCCTTGAGGACCGGCGGGATGAGCCACATGAGGTTCGCGTCGCCCAGCGCCATCATGTCCGCCGGTTGCACCACGCGGGCCTCGCGGATGGGCTCGACCGAGTCCCAGTTGTCCGGTTCGGTGAGATGGCCGCCCAGACCCAGCGGGCTGAAGGCGAAGCGGGTGCCGTTGGCGTTGTAGCCGTAGCTGCCCAGCGGGTCGCCGAGGTCCGTGCGCGGCAACGTCAGGCCCCGGTAGGAGGGGCAGCGGTACAGGGCGTTGGTCCAGTCCTGTTGCGTGTACGGCCGCAGTTCCTCGGGCCAGAAGCTGATCGGGATCAGGAAGCCATCCTGGTCGAAGGTGTAGATTGGGTAGGCCTTGAAGTCGTCCACGTACAGCGCCAGGCCCAGGCTCAGTTGCTTGAGATTGCCCAGACAACGGGTCGTGCGGCCCGACTCTTTGGCCGCCGTCAGCGCGGGCAACAACAGCCCCACCAACACCACGAGAATGGCAATGACCACCAGCAGCTCGATCAACGTGAAGCCCCCGCCCGCGCGAGGCGGCGGGCGGGCCGCCGGGGCGGCGGCAGCGCCGGGGAGCGGGGAGCGCCGGCGGTTCATGCGTGCTCAGGGCAGGCCCACCACGCGGTAAAACCGCACCGGCACGCCGGGCGAGTTGGCCGCCGCATCAATGAAAAAATTCGCCGGGGTCGGGGCGCCCAGTGCCTGCCAGTTGTTCGCCGCCGGGTTGGTGGTGTACTCGACGCGGTAGTTGGCGAGGCCCGAGCGCTTGTTCCAGGTCAGCAACGCCCCCTGCGGGCTGAGCGTGATGGTCAGGCCCTCGATGCCCGGCGGCGGCGGCGGTTGCGGGTCGGAATGGTTCGTTTCGAACATCCGCAGGACGATGGCCGCGGTGGGGAAGTTGTCCGGCGGCGGCCCGGTTTCTTGCTGTTCAGAGGTGATTTGCACCACGATGCCCCGCCCCGGCCGCACCCAGTAATAGTTGCGCACGTAAGCCGTGCCGAAGTTCTCGAACCCGTCGCCCAAGTCCACCGCCAGGTCGTACTGCACCAACTCGTTGATCCGCAGGCACGGCCCGAAGCCGATACCCGGGCTGTTCACCACCCCGAACGCATCCACCCGCGCCGTGGCGGTGTAGGTGGTCTGCTGCGGGAACTCTATCGTCCCGCCGGGGTCTTCCTCCCCGCCGCTACTGCCGTCATCCAGGGTCAGCAGGTTCGTGTACACCGTCGTCGCCGTCCACGAGTCTCCGTACGCAATCGTGGCCGGGAAATCCCGCAACGGCGGCCGGAACACCCCGGCCGGCGGCTCCAGCCGGAACTGGACGCCCAACAGACTCACCGACCCCAGGCCGGGGTCGTAAAAGCCCTGCACCACCCGGCCCCGCGACGGGTCCTGCGTGAAGAACAACCAGGCTGCGGTCTGCGCGCCGCTTTCGTCGCTCTTGCGCTCCACCAACGTGGCTCCCGGGAAATCCGCGCTCTGCGGCACCTCGTTCGCCGCCAGGTAATCGTACCGGTACACCACCTCCTGTGGTCCCAAAACGAAATTCCACACCTGCGGCTGGTCGCTCGCCTCGCCCAGGAGACCCGATACGTCCACCGTGGTCTGCGGCGCATTCGCGTAGGCGCGGAAGTACTGCCCCGGCTGGTTGAAAAAATCCGAGGCCGTGAGGGTCACCGGTTCCTGGGCCATGGCCGGCCAAACGGCCAGCACCAGGCACCCGCCTCCCCGCCGAATCAAGTTTGGCGTTTTCATGGGTTTGCTTTCAACAGACTGCATGGAGCCTAACCGAATCCCCCGGCGTTTCAAACACCATCACGGCACGCCGGGATAACCCCCGCCAAAAAGCCATTCCCATGCCAGCCTTGAGCCGCCTCCGACCCGCGCACCCGCCCTTGGGTAAGGCCACAACCCGTTCCCGGCCGCGCCGTCAGAGACGCTGACTCGACCCGGCCCGCGGATCCGAGCCCACGCAACTCCCTTGGCCGCTCCGCAGGGCCCGGCCGCTCCGCCACACACCCCGGCATTGACTTGCCTCCCGCGCCCGCTTAACTAGCCCCGGCACAGCAAAACCCTATGCCGCCCAAAACCCCCGAGAAAAACCCACCTGCCGCCCCGGCCCCCGCCCCCGAGCCCGAAAAGGCCCGCCGCGACGCCGCCCGCCAGCGCGACCTCGACGCCGCCATCTCCACCATCACCAAAACCTACGGCGAAGGCAGCATCATGCGCCTGGGCGACGAGCGCGCCCGCGTCAAAATCGAGGTCATCCCCACCGGTGCCCTCGGCCTGGACCTTGCCCTGGGCGTCGGCGGCATTCCCCGCGGCCGCATCGTCGAAATCTTCGGCCCCGAGTCCTCCGGCAAAACCACCCTCATGCTCCACGTCATCGCCAACGCCCAGAAGGCCGGCGGCCTGGCCGCTTTCATTGATGCCGAACACGCCCTGGACCCCGCCTACGCCAAAAAACTCGGCGTCAACCTGGACGATCTCTTGGTCTCCCAGCCCGACAGCGGCGAGGAAGCCCTCACCATCTGCGAGACCCTCGCCCGCTCCAACGCCCTGGACGTCATCGTCATAGACTCCGTGGCCGCCCTTGTCCCCAAGGCCGAACTCGAGGGCGAAATGGGCATGGCCACCATGGGCATGCAGGCCCGCCTCATGAGCCAGGCCCTCCGCAAACTCACCGCCATCCTCGCCAAGGCCAAAACCGCCTGCATCTTCACCAACCAAATCCGCGAAAAAGTCGGCGTCCTCTTCGGCAACCCCGAAACCACCCCCGGCGGAAAGGCCCTCAAATTCTACGCCAGCGTCCGCATAGACATCCGCCGCAAAGACGCCATCAAAGACCCCGCCGGCAACGTCATCGGCAACCACGTCAAAACCAAGGTCGTTAAAAACAAGGTCGCCCCCCCCTTCGCCGAGGCCGAATTCGACATCCTCTTCAACCACGGCATCAACCGCGAAGGCAACATCCTCGATGTCGCCCTCGAACACGGCGTCCTCGAAAAAAAAGGCGCCTGGCTCCAGTTTGCCGGCGAACTCCTCGGCCAGGGACGCGACGCCGCCCAAAAACTCCTCGCCGAAAAACCCGACCTCGCCCAGAAAATCGTGGACGCCATCCTCGCCAAGCGCGCCGCCAGTCCCGCTCCGGCATGATCCGGGACTTCCCGTACCCGGGCCGCAGCCGTCATCGCGAAGCCGTCCGCCGGTCAACAACGGCGGTACCTCCGGGGTTCCCGGGGAACCACCTTGGGGGTGGCCGCACGTTCCGGTCCGCTCTCCCAGGTCACGAGCCCCAAACCCCGTCGGCCCATACCCTCCCGACCTGGCGCCGACTTGCCGACACACCAACCACTTCCGGCAAAACCGGGCGGGCACACCCCGCCTCGGGCAACGACCGTGCCAGCTTCCAAACGGCCTCCCGACCTGGCGCCCACTTGACGCCCACAACCCCAAACACCTACGCTGCCGGAGTCGGCGGCCCGCCGACAGCCGAAAGGCAATGGAGACTGCGCGGCGGCCAAGACGACGACTTCGCTATAAGCTACAAGTCGGCGGCCCGCCGACAGCCGAAAGGCAATGGAGACGGTCGTTAGCTCCGAAGTCACCAAACTACACTTTAAAAAGTCGGCGGCCCGCCGACAGCCGAAAGGCAATGGAGACTTCGGTCTTAACCGAAGCTTGTTCGAGCTTCTAAAGTTGTCGGCGGCCCGCCGACAGCCGAAAGGCAATGGAGA
>JBBIJZ010000009.1:0-40756 GCA_037445715.1 Verrucomicrobiales bacterium
CGCGGCGGCCAGGGCGGCGCGGGCCGGGCCGCGACCCGGCAGGGGCAGGCGGGCGTGCCACGCCGCACCTTCTGTGGCGGTGACGTGCAGATCGGTGCCGCGCAGGTCGGCGCGCCCCAGCCGGGCGCGGTAATCCGTCGCAGGGGCCAGGACGCCACTCACGCGGAAGAACAACTCGGCGCCGTTTCCAGCGCGGCCGGCCAGCACGTCTTCCACGTGCCAGAACCCGCCGGCCAGGCGCCGCCCGTTCGGGCCGGGGCGGAGCCGCACGCGGTTGTGCCAGCCCTCGGGCAGCCGGCCCGTGCCGGGGGATGGCCCGGCGGCCGCGCCCGCCGGCCCGGCTTCGAGCCGCGTGAGCACCAGGTGGTCCACTTCGCCGCCGGCCAGTACGCCGCGTTCGATGGCCTCCGGCGACAGTTCCAGCACCCCGGCCCGGCAACCGGCCCGGAGCATTTCGGCCAGCCGCTCCTGGACCTCGAGCGCCTCGGACCCGGGGGCCAAAGGGGGCAGCGTGCGCGCGCCCAGGGAACAACCCCGGCTGCCGGCCAGGCCGGTGGGGATGCCCGCGGCGCGGAAAATTTCCGCCAGCCAATGCGCCACCGCGGCGCGGGCCGGGCACCCGGTGACCACGATCACCTGGAGTTTCTGGCTCGGTTCGCCGTGAAAGACCGCCGCGGCCAGGGCCAGCGCGCGCCGGCAGTCGGCCACGCGGATGCGGGTGGCGCGATAGGGCAGAAAACCGCCGTGCTCGCAGACGATGGCCGCCGCGCCGCGCTCGATGGCCCGGGGAATGGCCCAGTGATCCTCGGCGTGCTCGCGGTCCGGCACGGCAAAGAAAACCGCGCCCGGCACGACGGTGCGGGCGTCATAGGCCAGCGCGGCCACGGGGGTGTCCAGCGCGCCGTCCACTTTCAGCGCGCGGACCCGTTGGGCGAGGTGGCGAAGTTTGAGAGGGGGGTTCACCGCAGGACTTGGGAACGGGTTGGGGCCGGCGGGGAGGCGGACCGGGACGCGGTCGGCCGCCAGGCCAGGGAACGGGTCAGGAGCGTGTCGGCCGGGCCGGGCGGGGTCGGGCCGGGTTCGGGCGCGAGGTCCGGTTCGAGGCGCAGGTAGCCGGCCACGCGGTGGGCGATGGCGGCGAAGACCGGCGCGGCCAGGGCGCCGCCCTCGTAGCCGGTGCGCAGGGACGGTTCGATGAAACTGACCAGGATGCAGACTTCGGGGCGGTCGGCGGGCAGGTAACCGACGAACGAGGAGTAGTACTTGCCGGGCTTGTACCCGTGCTTGCCGGCCGAGACCTGGGCGGTGCCGGTCTTGCCCGCCACGGTGTAGTGCTCCAGGCGCGCGCGTTTGCCGGTGCCTTCGGGTGCGACCACGCCCTTGAGCGCGCGGGTCATGGCGGCGGCCACTTCTTCGCGCACGACACGCCGGGGCGGTTCCACCGGATACTGGGCCACGACCGTGCCGGTCTCGCTGGCCAGGTGGGTCACCAGCCGTGGCGGCACCCGCAGGCCGCCGTTGGCCAGCGTGGCATAGGCCAGGGCCATTTGCAGCGGCGTGGCGCTGACGCTCTGGCCGATGGGAATGCGGGTGATGGACAGGCCGTCCCAGGCGCGGGGCGGATGCAGCGTGCCCGGCACCTCGCCGGGCAGCGGCAGCAGGGTGGGGGCCCCGAAGCCGAAGTCGCGCAGGCCCTGGTAAAGCCGCTCCGGCCCCAGCCGGCGCACGCCCTTGGCCGCGCCGATGTTCGACGACTTGGCAAGGACCTGGGCGAAACTCAGCACCCCGTGCGGGTGGGCGTCGCGCAGACGCGCCTCCCGCCAGTAGCCGTTTTCGCAATCCACGGTCTCCTCCAGCGAAAGCACCCCGTGTTCGAGCGCCAGTGCCAGGCTCGGGCCCTTGAAGGTCGAGCCCGGCTCGAACTGGTCCATGATCCCGCGATTCCGGAAGGCGGCCTGATTGGTGCCGGGCTTGGCGGGGTCGAAGAACGGCCAGTTGGCCAGGGCCAGCAGCTCGCCGGTCTGCGGTACCAGCACCACGCCCACCGCGCCGAGGGGGTGACACTGCTCGGCCGCGCGCGCCAGTTCGGTCTCGACGATGTATTGCACGCCCGCGTCGAGCGTGAGCACCAGGTCCAGGCCGGGCCGGGGCGGGAGGTGCCCCTCGCGGGTGGTCCAGCCGTGGGTGCCGTTGAGGCGGTCGTCGAAGGCCAGTTCGAGGCCCATCACCCCGTGGTCCTCGAAGACGGTGCCCTCGTCCTTCTGGCTTTCGCCCGAGGCGATGAACCCCAGCACCTGGGCGGCCAGGGTGCCGTTGGGATACTGCCGCAGGTAATCGTCCCGCCCGAAGACGCCCCGGGCGCGGATGGCCCGGAGCAGTTCGCGGTCGCGCGGGCGGAGGCGGCGCTCGTTCACGCCGAAGTCGAGGCGGCTCATGGCCTGGGTGATGACCTGCCAGCGGTCCAGCGGCACCTTGTGTTTGAGCACGGTGTAGCGGCTGGTGACCACCAGGTTCGAGCCGTTCACCTCGCGCGGGATCAGACGCGGCTCCAGGCGCTGGAGCAGGACCTCCTCGGGCAGTTCGAGCAGCGGCGCCAGGGTGCGCGCCACCAGGCCGCGGTGGGGCGCGAGCAGGGCGGGGTCGGCACACACGGCCTTCACGGGCACGCTCGTGGCCAGCGCCACGCCGCGCCGGTCCAGGATGCTGCCGCGGCGCGCCGGGTGAACGCGCTTGAAATTCATGTTCTCCCGGGCCAGGGCGGCGAACCGCGGGTGCACGACCACCTGCCGGTAAAAGAGCCAGCCCAACAGGCCCGTGTAGGCCAGCAACACCGCCAGGCTCAGGGCCAGGAGCCGCCCGTATTTCACCGTGCGGATCATCGGAGCCCTCCTTGCCGGGCGCCGGGTTGCCCGGTCGCCAATTGCCCCGGCGGCCGGGCCGCGGTCGGCCCGCGGCGCGGCACCAGGGGCACTTTCAGAATTTGCGCGGGCTCGGGTTGCACCAGGCCCAGCGCGCGCGCGCGCGCGGCCAGGACGTCGGGCCGGGTCATGAACTGGAGCTGCGCCTCCAGCTCCTGGTTGAGCTTGAGCCGGGCCTCGATTTCCAGGCGCAGCCGGGCGTTGGCGCGCAAGAGCTGCTCGTTGCGGTTGCCGTGCCAGACAAAGCCGATCGCCGCCGCCGCCAGAAACGCGCACAACAGCCCCACCCACACCAGCGGCCCCAACCGCAGGATGCCGCCGGGTGACCTTCGACTTTTACGCAGTTCCGCCATGGTGACGGCCCGGCCTGGCCGGGCTTACTCGGCGAGTTTTTCCAGCAACCAAAGTTGTGCGGACCGGGCGCGGGGATTGGCTGCCACCTCGTCCGCGCCGGGCGTCACCGGACGGCGGGTCACGCGCCGCAACCGGGGCGGGCAGGGACGCCGCAGCTCCGGTACGTCCGCCTGCCCGGCCGGGAGTGCGTAAGCGCGCTCCCGCTCGCGGACGAATCGGCGCACCACCCGCACCTCGCCGCCGTGGAAGGTGATCACCGCCAGCCGCCCGCCGGGGCGCAGTGCCCGCCAGGCGGCGACCAGACCGCGTTCGAGCACGCCCAACTCGTCGTTCACCGCCAGGCGCAGGGCCAGAAACACGCGCGTGGCCGGGTGCGTCGCCCGGCCGTGCCGCGGCGCCACCCGCTCGACCAGCGCGGCCAGTTGGCGCGTGGTGACCAGCGGGGCCTGCGCGCGCGCCCGCCCGATGGCCCGGGCGATGGCCCGCGCGCGCGGCTCGTCCCCCAGTTCGGCCAGGAGCCGCGCCAGTTCCGCGACCGGGAGGCGGTTGACCAGGTCCGCCGCCGTGGGGCCGCCCGCGCCCGCCAGGCGCATGTCGAGCGGACCTTCCTGCTGGAAGCTGAAGCCGCGCTCCGGGGTGTCGAGTTGCGGCGAACTGACGCCCAGATCGGCCACAATGCCGTCGCAACTGCCGGGCGCGACCCACTCGCCCAGCCGGTCAAAAGCGCCCTCCCGCAACTGGACCCGCTCGCCGTACCGGGCCAGTCGCTGCCGGGCCGCCGCCAGCGCTGTCGGGTCGCGGTCCACCCCCACCAGCGTGCCGGTTGGCGCGCTGGCTTCCAAAATCGCCGCGGCATGGCCGCCGCCGCCCACGGTCATATCCACGTAACGCCCTCCGGCGCGCGGTTGCAGTCCGTCGAGCACCTCGCGTAACAGGACCGGCGTATGGACGAACTCCGGCATTTCATGGACGCCTTTCCCGTCGCAGCCCGAGCAGGTTCGCCCAGTGCGCCAACCACCCCCGCCAGCCGCCGCTGGGCACCGCGCGCTCCGCGCCCAGGGTCAGGCCCCGCGCCTGGGGTGAGGGCCGGGGGATGAATTCCAGGTCGTCGGCAAAAAGGTCGTTCCGCACCACCCGCACCGCGGCCAGGGCCAGCTCGCCCTGACGCGGACCGCGCCCGCGCTTGCGCCACCACCAGCGTCGGCGGCGTGCGGGGGACGCCGGGGCGGGTGAAGTGGTCGAAAACGGAGCCGCCGGCGCCGTGGGCGCGGAAGTTTTCCCGGCGGACGGTACGGCCGGGCGCAGCGGGCGAAGCAGGTCGGGCTCGTTCGGCCAGGTTGCCGAGCCGGGCGTCGGGACCGCCAGGCGGGAAAACGCCACGGCCGCGGCGCCGGGCGGCGCCCCAGCGTTTCCGGAGCCGCGGAGGTCCGGAACGGAAGCGGCCGGGTCGTGGCCGGTGGATTTTTGGGTGAGTTTGGCGAACGTGCGTCCCACGGCGAGGGGGTCGGGCAGTTTCATATGCGGAGGTTTTCCAGGGTTTCGTCGGGCACTTCGCGGATCAGACCTTGGACCTCGGTCAGGCGAGCGGGCTCCCAGATTTCGAAGGTGTCGTTGCAACCCACCAGCGCCGCCTTGCCGTTGAGGTGAATGACTTTGGCGAGTTTTTCGCCCAGGCAGAGCCGGCCGGCATCGTCCAGTTTCTTGCGCACGGCCGAGCCGGTAATGGCGCGCAGGACGACCGTGCCGACCCGGCTGGTCAGCGAGAAAGTTTCCTTGAGCCGCTGCTTGACCAGTTCCCACCGGTCCGGGGGGAGAACCAGCAAATGATCCGGGTCCTTTACCGGCCAGGGGATCAGGGTGAACAGGGTGTCCTTGTCCGCCGGATGCCAGGTGCTGGGCAGCATGACGCGGAAGCTGGCGTCCACACCGTGCTCGAAAGTGCCGGTGTACTCGCCCGAGTTGCTGACCGCCGCATCCGCCATAAGCCGGGAAAGGCCGTAGGGAGCCTTTTGCTACCGCTGTTTCCCGTTTTCTACCTTTTTCTCCCTTCCATGTCAACAGCAACCGGGCCGATTTTTCCCGGATTTGTTCACCAACCGTTCACTGCCCCCGGCCCGGCCTTCCCGGCTGTCTCAAGCCCTCCGAGCGGCAGGTTGCGGATTACCGGTTCGGAGAGGTGCGGTCGCGGCCCAACGGTCGCCGATGTTTGTTCCGGTTGCAAATGGCGTGCAGCATCGCCGCTACGCGGGTAAAGCCCGTGGCGGTGGCGACGGCAGGAATCGAAGCTGGTACGCGGAAGGTTGATGTTCGGGCTGCGCCTTTTGTGGATGCCATGGCGAAGCCCACGCGTCGCCCAGACCGTCCGCCGGCTGCGTCGCGAATTGCCCACCCGCAGTCAGATCGCCTGCCACTCGGCCAAACGGCCGATTTCCAATCTGCGCTGCGGCAAGTCTGGCTATGGCCGCACACGGTGTGGGTCTCCGCTGCAGTTGCCCCGCAAAATCAGCGAATGCTGGATAGATCGCGACCCCGGTGGTGAGGTTTGGGTAAGTCAAGGTGGTGGTGTTGGGCGGGGATGCGCGGGCTCCAGGTTAACTATGCCCCGGCCAACGCCGGGGCTTTACTTTGGAGGATCTGATAGGGCTTTGCCATTCTTTGCCGCGATTGGGACGGACGAGGTTGAAGTCGTGCCAGTAGGTGGTGACCTTGGCCCAGAAGCCGGCCGGTTTGGTGAAGGTTTCCCGATCGAAGAACTCGTCTTCGACGAGGCGGTGAACTGTTTCGGCACCGCTCGGCCAGGAAGGTGGCGTAGCTTTTGGAGAGTTCGTCGGCATCGCCGGTGAAGGGGCACCCGAGACCGCTCCGCGGGCGGTGTTGCAGGAGCCGTCGAACCGGCTGGCGGCGGCCTTGAGGCCGTGGGCCCTGGCGCCGGCGACGAGTTTTTGGAGGAGCCCGTGGCAGTCGGTTTTCAGGCGGTAGAACTTAAAGGAGGTGCTGTGCACGCCGGGAGGGGTGACCCGTTGGGCGGCTGCGGCGGGGCCTCCTCCGGAGGAGGTCCGGCAGCTTCACTTTGCGGCGGGTGCACATCACCCTGAGCTTCACCCCCCGGCGGTCACGATCTACTCCGCTTTTCCCGTTTTTCATGTAATTCCCGCTTGCACCGCGGCCGGGCACACCTAAGATGCCCGCTCTTTTTGAGACAAGGCTTTGACATTATGCGCCGTCCGAAAGGCATCAAAACCCGCAAAGCGGTGGCCAAGCGGTTCAAAATCACCGCCACCGGCAAGGTCCTGCGTTCCCGCGCCGGGCGCCGCCACCTGCTCACGTCCAAAAACGCCAAGCGCCGCCGCCGCTTGCGCTCGCCGGCCCTGGTGCCCCCGACCGACGCGCATCGGGTGTTGGAGAGTCTGCCTTTCAGCCACCGGGGCTGAACCGGATTCCGCCTTCACTTTGACCAGCCATGCGAGTCACCAACGCTCCTGCCTCTCGTAAACGCCGCAAGCGGATGCTCCAGCGCGCCAAGGGCTTTCGGATGCGGCGCTCGAAGCTCTACCGTTACGCCTCCGACGCCGTGGATCACGGCATGGTGTACGCGTACCGCGATCGCAAGACGCGCAAGCGGGACTTCCGCGCGCTCTGGCAAATCCGCATCAACGCCGCCGTGCGGGCCGCCGGTCTGACCTACAGCCGGTTCCTCGAGGGCCTGAAGGCGGCCCGCGTGGCTCTGGACCGCAAAATCCTGGCGGACCTGGCCGCCACGGACGCCCCGGCCTTCGCCGTGCTGGTGCAAACGGCACAGCAGGCCCTTCAGGCCAAGCGAACGGCCCGCGCTTGAGTCTCCGCCGGTCGGGGAAGCGAAGGGCCGGCCGCTTCGTTTGACTCCGGGCCCGAGTGCGTTATGAGCGACTCGCCTTTGCCCGAGGTGACGGCGCTGAAAGCCGGGGCGCTGGCGGCTTTCGCCGAGGCGCAAAGCCTGGCCGCTCTCGAGCAGGCGCGTGCGGTTTACCTCGGCGTCAACGGTCGGTTCACGGCCCTGCTCAAGGGCCTGGGCAACCTCCCCAAGGAAGAACGTCCCGCGGCGGGCCGGGTGCTCAACGCCGTCAAGGCCGAGTTGGAGAGCGCCCTGGCCGAGCGCCGCGCCGCGCTGGAACTGGAAGCCGCCCGGCCGAAGCAGCCGACCGACTTCAGCCTGCCCGGTCGGCGGCGGGCCCTGGGCCGCCTCCATCCGCTGACGCAGGTCACCGAAGACATTGTCCGGAGTTTTCGCAAGCTGGGCTTTGCCGTGGCCGACGGGCCGGAGGTCGAAGACGAGTACCACTGCTTCGACGCGCTGAACACTCCGGCGGACCATCCGGCGCGGGACACGCAGGACACCTTTTACCTGGCCACGCCGGCGCGGCGTTTGTTGCGCACGCACACCTCCTCGGTGCAAATCCGGGTCATGCGCGCCCAGCCGCCCCCGGTGCGCATCATCGTGCCCGGGCGGGTGTACCGGCGGGACAACGCCGACGCCACGCACAACCCGACCTTCCACCAGGTCGAGGGCCTGTACGTGGATCGCGGGGTCACAGTGGGCGATCTGAAGGGCACGGTTGAATTCGTCTTCCAGGAGCTGATGGGGCCGGAGACAAAAATCCGCTTCCGCCCGCACTACTTCAGCTACACCGAGCCGAGCTTCGAGATTGATTTCAGCAGCCCGCTCACGCGCAAGATGGGCCGGGAATGGCTGGAGATTGCCGGCTGCGGCCTGGTGCATCCGCAGGTGTTCGAGAACGTGGGCTACGACCCGGAGGTGTGGACCGGGTGGGCGTTTGGGTTCGGCATCGAGCGGATTGCCATGATCCGGTACGGCATCCCGGACATCCGACTTTTCTACCAGAACGACGTGCGGTTTCTGCGCCAGTTCTGATTCGGGCCTTCCAGCCCCGGTCCAACCGCTTCCGGCTCCCGGTCGCCCGGCCGCTCCCCGGGCTCAGCGTTTGAGCATCCGTGCCCGCGCCTGTTCCAGGATGCGCCGCTCGCGTTCGGTGAGGCTTTGCAGGCCGTGGGCGGAGATTTTGTCCAGGATGGGGTCCACCTCGCGGCTGATGAATTCCGCGGGGGGAAGTTCCTCGGGGGCCGGGTCCGGGCGCCGCCGCGAGCGGGTGTCGCCGTGAGCGGCGCGCACCAGTTCCTCTCGCCGGGTGCGGTCTGGTGCGGCGTTGACCCAGTCAAACAACCGGCGCTGGCGGCGCAGAATCCAGTGCACGTAACCCATCCCGCCCAGCAACCCCCCCAGATGGGCGGCGTGGGCCACGCCGGGTTCAGAAGGCACCAGCACGAAAAACACCGTCACCGCCAGCGTGAACAACAACAGATGCCAGGCCCGGATGGGCAGCACGAACATAAACAACAACGTCCGATCCCGTTCCAGCAGGGCGAACGCAGCCAGCAGCCCGCACACGCCCGCCGAGGCGCCCATGGTGGGCATCCCGAAATAGCGCGGCAGAATCAGCGCCAGCGTGGCCTGCAATACCCCGCCCAAAAAACTGCTCCCGAAATACACCTCGAGCATCCGCGCCTGACCCAGGGAGGACTCCAGCGGCCGGCCCAGAAAAAACAGGCCCAGGGCGTTGCAGATGAAATGCCAGCTCCCCAGGTGCAGAAACTGGAAGGTGAACAACTGCCAGAGCTTGCCGTATTCCAACCCCTCCCGGCTCAGGGCCAGCTCCCGCTCCACCGGCCAGTGCAGGTACACCGCGTTGATGTTCTGGAAGACAAACACGACCAGGTTCACCGCAATCAACGCCGCGGTGGCGGACAGGTGGGGCAGTCGCCACGGCATCGGCTTGCGCATGTACGGCCGGTCGGCAATCACGGACACACTCTAGGCGTCGCACGGGGGCTTTTCAACGGACATTCACGGCCGGGGCGCGGCCGGGTGCCTCGCGCGGGCCGGGTGACCGGGGTGGTTGCAGTCCCCTCCGAAGCCACCGGGCAGAAGCCGCGCTTCCGCGGCCCCCGCCATAAAGCCGGTTGGAACACCGGAATGGCAACATGAGATTGCGCTGGCGTTGAGTCCGGCCGCGACGCACTCTCGCCCCGCGCTCTCGCCCGTGGATTCAACGACTGTTCTGCCATGAAAACGCCCCGCACACTCCCCGGTTCCGCGTTCCTCCTGAGTCTGTACCTCGCCACGACGCCGGTGCGCGCCGCCGACCCCGCCGGCTTCACCCACCTGGTGCCGGTGCCCGCACCGCGCATCACGGCCGCCGCCGAGGCCTACCCGGGCGGCCAGCACGAGGCCGCCCACCTGACCGACGGCCGGCCGCAAACCGAGTACTCCTCCAACGGCAAGGGCGTGGGCACGTTTGTCGAATTCGACCTCGGCGGTCCGGTCCGGCTGGCCGGTTTCCGACACCAGGACCGCAACGACCCGGCCACGATCGCCGGCTCGGAGTTGATCCTCTATGACAACACCGGCCGCGAAGTGGGCCGGCAGGCCGTGACCCATTCCGGCCAACGGGCCGGGGTGACCTTTGCCGTCATTCACCCCCCGGTCGAGGCCGCGCGCGTGCGTTGGCAGGTTTCCCGGTTGGGTCCGCAAAACTTCGGCACCGTGGGCGGGGCGGAAATCGCGTTCTTTGCTGCGGGCACCACCGAGTCCGCGCCGACGGCCCTGAGCGTCGCGGCCCGGGCGCCGTCCATCGCAGAACGCACCCCGGAAGGTTTGCGGCAGCCGGTGCGGCTGATGCTGGACTACCCGTATCTCGAACCCGTGGAAGCCACGGTCCGGTTGGGCGAAGCCGGAACGCGCCCGGTGCGGCTGACCCCGGGAAGCAGCGAACTCGAATTTGCCCTGACCCCGGTCGAGCGCGAGCGCCGTTGGCCGGTGGTGGTGCAGGCCACCGGGGGCCGTCCGTTGTGGCAGGGCGAGGTGACGCTGCCGGCCTTCCGCCCGCTCACCGTGTACATTCTGCCGCATTCGCACACCGACATCGGCTACACCGAGCTCCAGACCGACATCGAGGAAAAGCAGGTGCACAACCTCCGGGCCGGGATGGCCGCGGCGCGGCGCACGGCCCATTACCCGGAAGGGGCGCGCTTTGTCTGGAACGTCGAGGTGCTCTGGGCGGCGGACCTGTACCTGCGCCGCCTCGACGCGGCGCAACGCCGGGAGTTCCTGGACGCCCTCAAGTCCGGCCAGGTGGCCCTGTGCGGCATGTACCTGAACGAACTGACCGGGCTGTGCCGGCCGGAAGAGTTGATCCAACTGTTCAAGCTCGCCACCGAACTGCGCCAGCGCACCGGCGCACCGCTGGACGCCGCCATGATCAGCGACGTGCCGGGCTACACCTGGGGCGTGGTCCCGGCCCTGGCCCAGGCGGGCCTCAGGTACTTCTCGGTCGCGCCGAACTTTTTCGACCGCATCGGCGACATCCTCGTGCAGTGGGAGAACAAACCGTTCTGGTGGGTCGGCCCTTCCGGCCAGGAGCGCGTCCTGGTGTGGATTCCCCTCAAGGGCTACGCCATGTCGCACCTCGTCCGCCGGCTCACCCCGGCCTGGGTCGAGGATTACCTCGCCCAACTGGCCGCGCGCGGCTACCCGTACTCCATCGCCCACATCCGCTGGAGCGGCCACGGCGACAACGCGGTGCCCGACCCGGCCATCTGTGATTTCGTGCGCGACTGGCAGGCGAAGTACGCCTGGCCCCGGTTCGTCATCAGCTCCGCCAGCACGGCCTTTCGCGCCTTTGAACAGCAGCACGGCGCGCAACTGCCCGTGGTGCGTGGCGACTGGACCCCCTACTGGGAAGACGGCGCCGGCTCCTCGGCGCTGGAAACCGCCCTCAACCGCGCCAGCTCGGACCGCGTGGCCCAGGCCGCGGCCCTGTGGGCCCTGCTCAGCCCGCGCACCTGGCCGCGCGCCGCCTTCGAGGAAGCCTGGCGCTACGTGCTGCTCTATTCCGAGCACACCTGGGGCGCCTGGTGCAGCGTGAGCGAGCCGGCCCGCCGGGAAACCCTCGAACAGTGGGCGATCAAACAGAGCTACGCCGCCACCGCCGACACGCTCTCCCGCGACCTGCTCGAGCAGGCGCGGGCGCTGCCCGCCGGCCCCGAAGTGCCCGACGCCGTGGACCTGTTCAACACCACCTCCTGGCCGCGCACCGAACTGGTGATGTTGCCGAAGGATTTCACCCCCGCGGGCGACCGCGTCACGGATTCGGACGGCCGCCCCGTGGCTTCGCAACGCCTGCGCAGCGGCGAGCTGGTCTTCCTGGCCCGGGAGGTGCCGCCGCTGGCCGCGCGCCGCTACACGATTGGTCCGGGCGCGCCCCACGCCGAGGGCCGCGCGCGCGCGGAGGCAAACACCCTGGAAAACGACCGGCTCAAGGTGGTGCTGGACCCGCGGACCGGCGGCATCGTGGAACTGCGGGCCGCCGGCATCGAAGGCAACCTGGTGGACCCCGCCGCCGGCCACGCACTCAACGACTACCTGTACTTCAACGGCGACAACCCGGCCACGGCGCGCGGCAGCGGGCCGGTGCGCCTGCGCGTGGGCGAGCCCGGGCCGCTGGTGGCCTCGCTGGTGGTGGAATCGGACGCGCCCGGTTGCCACCGGCTGGTCCGCGAGGTGCGGCTGGTCGCCGGCCTGGACCACGTGGAATTGATCAACCTGGTGGACAAGGCGCGCCTGGTGGCCCCCAGCTACCACGCCCCGGAGGGCAAGGAGAGCCTCAACTTTGCCTTCCCCTTCGCCGTGCCCGACGGCCAGGTGCGCCTCGAGGTGCCCTTCGCCGTGGTCCGGCCGGATGCCGACCAGATGCCCAGCGCCTGCAAAAACTGGTTCACGGTCAACCGCTGGGCCGACGTGGCCAACGAGCGGTTTGGCATCACCTGGGTCACGCTGGACGCCCCGCTGGTGCAGGTGGGCGGGCTCACCGCCAACCTCCTCAACTCACAGGCCAACCCGGAGGTGTGGCGCAAGCAGGTCGGCCCGACGCAGCGGCTCTACTCCTGGGCCATGAACAACCACTGGGGCACCAACTACCGCGCCTACCAGGAAGGCCCCGTGCGGTTCCGCTACGTGCTCCGAGCCCACCGCGGCTACGACCCGGCCGCGGCCACGCGCCTGGCCGTGGCGGGCACTCAACCGCTGGTGCCCGTGCGGGCGCGCGGGCCCCGGCCGGCCGGCACCCCGCGCTTCACGGTCTCCGCGCCGGAGGTGCTGGTGACCGGCCTCAAACCGAGTGACGACGGGCGCGCCTGGATCGTGCGCCTGTGGAACGCCGCGCCGCGCGAAACCCCCGTGCGCCTGGACTGGCGCGCTCCGGCGCCGCGGCGGGTGTGGTGGAGCGACACCAGCGAAGCGCCACGGCGCCGCCTGGGGGGGGCGCTGACGCTGCCGGGGCAGGGCGTGGTCACCGTGCGGGCGGAGCTGCCGTGAGGCCGCCCGGCCAATCCGGACGCGGGGGGCCGGTCTGGCGCCCCCGCGCTCCTGCTGCCCGTCCATGAAATCTGCCCCGCGCACCCTGGCGCTGGTCACCGGTGTCGCCGCCACCGGCGGCTTTCTCTTCGGCTACGACACCGCGGTCGTCAACGGCGCCATCCAGTACCTGCGGACGCATTTTGGCCTCGGCTCGACGCAGGAGGGCCTGGCCGGGGCGAGCGCCATCCTGGGTTGCATTCCGGGCGCGATGGGTGCCGGTTTCCTGAGCGACCGCTTCGGGCGGCGCAAGGTGTTGTTCCTTTGCGCGGTGCTCTACGCGGTGTCCGGACTGCTGTCCGCGCTGCCGCGGACGTTCGGCGAGTTTCTGGCCGCGCGGTTTCTCAGCGGTCTGGGCATCGGCGCCTCTTCGATGATCTGCCCGATCTACGTGGCCGAACTGGCCCCCGCGGCCCGGCGCGGGCGGCTGGGCACGCTGTTCCAGCTCGGCATCGTGGTGGGCATTTTTCTGACCCTGTTTGTCAACGCGTGGATTCAGGGGCTGGGCGACGCGGCCTGGAACACGGCGCGGGGCTGGCGCTGGATGCTGGGGGCGGAGGTGGTGCCGGCGGCGGGGCTGCTGGGGCTGCTGTTCCTGGCGCCGGAGAGCCCGCGCTGGCTGTGGCAGGCCGGGCGCGAAGCCGGGGCGCGCCGGATTTGGGAGGGCGTCGCCGGGCCGGTGCGGGCGGCGGCGGAGATGAACGCCGCGCAGGCGGTGCTCGGCCGGGAGGAAGGCCGGCTGGGCGAACTGTTCGGGGCGCGGTTTCGCCGTCCGCTGATTCTGGCGGTGGGGCTGATGGCGTTTTCGCAGTTTTGCGGCATCAACGCGATCATGTACTACTCGACCAAGATTTTCCTGAGCGCGGGCGTGGGCGTGCGGGACGCGTTCATGGCGTCGGTGGTGATTGGTCTGGTGAACGTGCTCTTCACGCTGGTGGCCCTGGCGCTGGTGGACCGGGCGGGCCGGCGGCCGCTGTTGCTGATCGGGCTGGGGGTGCAGACGCTGGCGCTGGCCACGGTGGGCCTGTTGTTCCGCGCCGGCGCCGGGGGCGTGCCGCTGCTGGTGGCGGTGCTGGTGTTTATCGGTGCTTTTGCCATGTCGGTGGGGCCGATCGGGTGGATCGTTTGCTCGGAAATCTTTCCCACCCGGGTGCGGGGGCGGGCGATGTCGCTGGCCACGTTCACGATTTGGACCAGTTGCTACCTCGTGGCCCAGACCTTCCCGATGTTGAACGACCACCCGGCCATCGGCCCGGCGAAAACCTTCGGCGTGTACGCGCTCTTCAGCCTGGCGGGTTTTGTGTTTGTGCTGGCCCTGCTGCCCGAGACCAGGGGCCGCACGCTCGAGGAAATCGAGGCCGACTGGCGGGCGCGGCAATGACGCCCCGAGACGGGAGCCGTTTCCGGACGCGGGGCCTTTTGCCGGGCCGGACCGGTCTGGCATGCCCCGGCCCCGCGCCCTTGACCGGCGCAGCACCACCGGCGCTGCAAGCCCCGGGCGGCGGTGATCGGAGAGCCGTTGTGCCGGAGCCTCCGGTGGTAGAGCGCCGCGGCGTCGGCGCCGCTCCCCGGCCGCGCCGCAACGCGGTCCTACCGCTCATCCCTTGAGCCTTCACCCCGGGGAGGCACGATGTACCCAGCCATTCCCCACGGGAGTTGGGCCGGTGCTTTACAAGGGCGGGGGCTCGGGCACACTGACCCGCCTTTATGACGAGCGACCAGTTTTGGAGCATTTTCGTGATGCCCATCGGGCTGTTCATCTGCGCGGCGCCGATGCTCGTGGCCTGGCTGGCCGCGGAGCGCCGGGACCGCCAAAGCCAGAAGCAAAACCGCCGGCCCGCCCGCACCAACGAGCAGACTTGAGTGGTTGGTCTCGGGCGCACGCCCGGGGTTCGGCGCCGGCCGCGAACCGGTTTTGCTTGCCCCTGCGCTTTGCCGGCGACGCCGGGGAGCGCAGCCGCAGCCAGTTCCCCCTTGCGCGCGGGCGGGCCGGACCTACGCTCGCGCCAGCGCAAAAACGCCATGAACTACCGCATTTCTCCGCAAGCCGCCGCGTTGTCGCCCTCGCTCACCCTGGCCATTGACGCCCGGGCCAAGCAGATGAAGGCCGAAGGGCTGGACGTGGTGGGGTTCGGCGCGGGCGAGCCGGACTTCGACACCCCGCAGCACATCAAGGACGCGGCCAAGAAGGCGCTCGACGAGGGCTTCACCAAGTACACGCCCAGCAGCGGCATTCCCGAGCTGCGGCAGGCCATTGCGGACAAGTTCCGCCGGGACAACGGGCTCACCTACAAGCCCTCCCAGATCATCGTCTCCTGCGGCGGCAAGCATTCCTGCTTCAACACCGTCATGGCCACGTGCGGTCCCGGCGACGAGGTGATCATCCCCGCCCCGTACTGGCTGAGTTACCCGGAGATGGTCAAGCTGGCGGGCGCCCGGCCGGTGATCGTGCCCACCACCGACGCCACCGAGTTCAAGCTCACCCCCGAGCAACTGCGCGCGGCGATCACCGACCGCACCCGGCTGTTGATCCTCAACTCCCCCAGCAACCCCACCGGCACCGTGTACACGCCGGAGGAACTGCGGGCGCTGGGCGAGGTGTGCCTGGAGCGCGACGTGCTCATCATGAGCGACGAGATTTACGAGCACCTGCTCTACGACGGCGCGGTGCACCGGAGCATGGCCAGCTTCAGTCCCGCGCATTACGCGCACACCATCGTGGTGCACGGCTTCGCCAAGGCCTGGAGCATGACCGGCTGGCGGCTGGGCTTCCTGGCGGCGCCCGAGCCGGTGGCCCGGGCCATTGACGCCATCCAGAGCCACAGCACCAGCAACCCCACTTCCTTCGCCCAGAAGGGCGCCGTGGCGGCGCTGACCGGGCCGCAGGACCATCTCAAGGTGTGGCTGGCCGAGTTTGCCAAACGCCGCACGTATGCCTACCAACGGCTCAACGCCATGCCCGGCATCCGGTGCGTGAACGCCAGGGGCGCTTTTTACCTCTTCCCCAACATCGCCCGCACCGGCCTCAAGAGCACCGAGTTCTGCGCCCGCCTGCTGGACGAGGAAAAGGTGGCCGCCGTGCCGGGCATCGCCTTTGGCGCGGACGACTACATCCGCCTCAGCTACGCCACGAGCATGACGAACATCGAGAAGGGCCTGGACCGCCTCGAGCGCTTCGTGCGGCGGCTGGTGAAGTAACTTCCCGCGTCGCGTCGGTCGGGCGCTGCTCTCCCCCGGCCGCGCCGCAGCGCAGCCTTCCTGCCGCTTCCGGTGCAAAGGCGGTGCCTGATTGATTCCCCTGTCTGGCGCTCCGGCTTTTGCCGGAAGAGCCAAGGCCGCTCCCTCTTGTGGCGACGGCTCGTCAGCTTGATCTTCATCACGGGGGGTCGCGATGTCCCCGGTCTTTCCGCCCGCCCCGGCAAAACGGCTTGGCCCCGCCGTCGGCCTCGGCTAGCGTGCCGCGCGATGAAGCGTGCCTGCCGGTTTCTCCCCGCCCTGCTGCTGGCCGGCCTGGCGGTGGTGCGAGCCGGCGAGCCGGATACCATCGAACTGCGCTCGCTCAGCCCGGAGGGGGAATTCGAGTATGACGAGGCCACGGGCGTGGCCAGCAGCCCGGCCGGGGTGGAAATCCGTTACGGCGAGGTGCGCCTGACCGCGCGCCAGGTGCGGTTTGACCGCGCCAGCGGCGAGGTACTGGCCGAGGGGGACGTGCGCCTGGAGCGGGGCGCCGAGCTCTGGGCCGCCGAGCAACTGCGCTACAATTTCCTGACGCGCACGCTGGACACGGCCTCCTTCCGCGCCGGGCTGCGGCCGTTTTTCACCGGCGGCGAGGGCCTGACCGGCAGCCTGACCAACCAGACCCACAGCGCCACCAACGCCTTCGTCACCACGGACGACTTCAGCACCCCGGCCTACCGGGTGCGGGCGCGGCAGTTGACCTTCGTGCCGGGACGTTACCTCGAGGCCCGGGGGGCCACGTTGCTGCTGGGGAAGGTCCCGGTCTTTTACCTGCCCCGCTACCGGCACTACCTGGACCGCCCCCCCAACGGGTTCGAGGTCAAGCCCGGGTACCGCAGTCTCTACGGCCCGTACCTGCTCTCGGCCTACCACTGGTCGCCGATCACGAACCTTGAAACCTCCGTGCGCCTGGACCTGCGCCAGAAGCGTGGCGTGGGCACCGGCCTGGACCTGCGCAGCCAGTTGGGCGCGGCGGGCACGAACGACCTGACCACCTACTTCACCTACGACTTCGAGCCCGGGACCAATTCCATCGGCCAGGACCTCAACCCGCACCGCTGGCGCGTGCGCTACGGCCACACCGCGTTCCTGCGCACCAACCTGACCTTCCGCGGCCAGATCAATGCCCAGAGCGACGAGTTCGTGACCCGCGACTTTTTCGAGCGCCAGTACCGGGAAAACCCCCAGCCGCAGAGCTTCGCCAACCTCAACCAGCGCTGGTCCAACTTCACCCTCGACGTGCTCGCCCAGGGCCAGCTCTTCGACTTCTACGAGACGGTCGAGCGGTTGCCGGACCTCCAGCTCACCGGCACGCGGCAGCAGTTGGGTGTCTCGCCGTTTTACTACGAGAGCGAAAGTTCGGCGGCGTACCTGCGCCGGCGCTTCGCCTACGACGCGCAACCGCATTACGCGGCCCTGCGGGCGGACACCTACCACCAGTTGCTCCTGCCGCAGACGTTCTTCGGCTGGCTCCACGTGACCCCGCGCGTGGGCGGCCGCTTCACCTGGTACGGCGAGCAGGAGGGCGCCGGCACGGCGCTCGAGGCGCAGGACCGCTGGGTCTTCAACACCGGCGCCGAGGTTTCCACCAAGGCCGCCCGGCTCTGGCGCGGGGTGGAAAACCGCCTGTTCGACGTGCACGGGCTGCGTCACATCGTCGAGCCCTCGGTCAACTACGTGTTTGTCCCCGACCCCTCGGTCGAACCGCCGCGCCTGCCGCAGTTTGATTACGAGCTCAACAGTTTCCGGCTCCTGCCCGTGGACTACCCGGACTACGTGGCCATTGACGCGATCAACGCCCAAAACGCCCTCCGCTTCGGCCTGCGCCAGCGCCTGCAAACGATGCGGGCCGGCACCCTCGAAAACCTGGTCAACTGGGACCTGCTCCTGGACTGGCGCCTGGACCCGCGCCCGGACCAGCGCACCTACGGCGACCTGTACTCCGCCCTCGAATTCCGGCCCCGCTCCTGGCTGCTGCTCAGCTCCGAGCTGCGCTACGACCTCAACGAAACCACCCTGCGTCTGGCCTACACCACCCTGAGCCTGGAGCCCAACGACCGCTGGAGCTGGCGCCTGGCCCACCGCTACTTCGCCGGCTGGCCGGGCGAAGGGCCCGAGTCCGGCAACAACCTGTTCATCAACAGCGTCCGGTTCAAACTCAACGAGAACTGGTCCCTGCGCGCCGTGCATTACTTCGAGGCCCGGGACGGCAACCTGGACGAACAGTTCTACGTGGTGCAGCGCGATTTCCGGAGCTGGACCGGCGCGCTGGTCTTCCGCCTCCGCAATCCGCGCGCGGGCGACGAGGACTACACCATCGGCGCCATGATCTCGCTCAAACCCTTCCCGCGGTACTCGCTCAACAGCGACCGCGATTTCCACCACAGCCTGTTCGACTGATCCGAACGCCGCGCCGGCCCCCGCCGGTCCCGGCCGCGGGGCCCGGCTTCAGGGCGTGCCCGCCAGATCGGTCAGGAGGCGCGCCACGACCTCGCCCGCCGGCACCGGCTCGGGCAGCAGGGCAAAAAGCGCGGGCTGCCAGGGATCGAGAAGGAAACTCCATTCGGTGCCGCGGCCCAGATAACGGCCGGCGCGCAGGTCGTAAAGGTGGCGGGCGGGCGCGCCCGGGGCGAGCCGGGCCGTGAGTTCGAGGGGCTGTTCGAGCGCCTCGTTCCCGCCCGCCTGTTTCAGGTCCTCGCTCATCTGGTACTCGACGTTGCGCTCGATGGCGATCAGCTCGGCGGGGCCCGCCCGAAACCGGTGCACGCGCGCCCGCGCCGCGGGCGGCAGTTGCACCGGCCCGCGGCCCACCACCTCCGTCAGCCAATCCCACCACGTCGGGTCCGGCGCCGACACCAGACGCTCCCGGGGAAAACGCGCGGTGTCCAGGGCGAGGGCCCGCGCGGGTCCGGCCTCGCCGCGCCAGGCGTAAACGTGGTCGGCCGCGGCGGGCGGGAAGACGGCGTCGAGCCGGTTCGTGCGCCGGAGCCGACCGTGCTCGTCGAACAGGCCCGGCGACCCATCGCTCAACACCCGGCGGGGGGCACCGCCGGCGCCCGCCGGCGGGCGGACGAGCTCCTCCAACCGGGCAATTTCGCGGTCCGAGAGGGCCCACGAGCGGGGCAGCACCAGGGTGAACGGTTGGGCCGGCGCAAGCTGAAGGCGCTCGAGCTGTTCGGCCGCCAGGAACTGCGGGCTGAAGCCCAGGTCCTGGAGCGCCTTGAGCCAGGCGTTGCGGGCCCGGGCGTGGCGGTTGTGCTCGGCCTCGAAGCTCGAAAAACGCCGGTACCAGGTCGCGCCGTCGGCGGTGGATTCCAGCAACCAGGCCACCTGCAGGCTGGCTTGCGAGTAGTGGAGGTAGATCGGGTCCCGGACGCGCGCGGCCCGCAGGAACAGTTGCGCCAGCGGCGACTTCAATTCCTGCAGGACCGGCGCCAGCGCGCGGGCCTTGGCGGTGAGCGCGTAGTCCGGCCGGTCCCAGGCGATGCAGTCCTCGCTCCACCAGATGAGGCAGCCGCGGTCGCCCTGGAGCAACAGATGCCAGAGCCGACGACGGGCGGGCGGGCGGGTCGCCTCGAAGACCGTGCTCACAATCGGCCGGCCGGCCATGAAGGAGCCGAAGATTTCGCGGGCGTTGCCAATGTCGTAAGGCTCGACCCAGTCGAGCACCTGCGCCAGGCGCCAGAGGTCGTAACCGCCCCAGGCCGAGGGCATCTGCGTGCCTTCGATGCCCACCGGCGTGGCGGGGTCCACTTCGCGGGCCGCCGCCCGCAGCGCCCCGAGGGTCCGCGCCAGCGACACGTCCATGTAGGTCCGGAAATCCGCCCAGGGGGCGAAGTTCCAGCGGGTGGGTTCTTGCCGCGCCCTGGCCGGGTCGAAGCGCAGCCGCTGCAGGGCCGGCCAGTCCGGCCGTCCCCGGGGCAGCGCCTCGCCGCTGGCCATGCGGTGTTTGATCTGGTCGGTGCTGAACGGGCGCACGGCTTCCCAGGCGGGGAAATCCGTTTCCCAGGCGGCGTTGACCGCGGCCAGGGCGGCAGCCTCGGACCCGGCCGCGTACCGGGACTTGAGCCAGGCCCGGAAGCCGGCCAGGGCGGCGGGCGCGAAGTCGTAGTCGAAAGGATTGGCCGAAAGGGTGACCGAGAGTTCGTCGCGGATGTTGTAGGCCAGCGGGGCGTGCGGGCCGAAACGCCGCGCCGCCGCGCGCATTTGGTCCCGGGCCCAGGCCAGCCACTGCGGATCGTCCAGGCAGTACGGCCGGACCAACGCGCTCTCGGGCCGGCCGCCCCGGGCCCATTCCGTGACAAACCGGTCCCAATCCGCCACGGGCGAGTTCCATTTCAGGCACAGGCCGCGGTTGACGAGGTTCTCGACGTAGAACGGAAAGCGGTGGTCCAGCCAGGGGCGGGGATCGGCCCCCGGCCCGTGGACCATGCCCGTGTCCACGCCCATTTCGCGCAGGCGCTCGAGGAACAGCGGAATCTTTTCCGGACGCTGCCACACCGAGTCGCCCACCCACAGGATGACCCGGTATTCCGACCACGGCCGCGGCTCGGCGCGGACGCTCCCGCCGGCGAAGGGCACCCCGAGGAGGGCCGCGCTGAAAAAGACCGCCGCGAACTGCCGGTTGCGCCGCGCGGGAATTTGCGCCGGACCGGGCGGTCCGCCGGGCCGGTGCCGCTTCGGGCCCGCGGGGTCGGGCCGGGAAGGTGCGGGATTCACTTGCCCAGGGGGAACGCGCCCTTGACGCGCGTCCGCACCGCGTACAGGCCCTTGCTGGCGGTGAGGAAGAGCGTCTGCCGGTCCGCGCCGCCGAAGCAGACGTTGGCGGTCCAGTTTTCCGGCACGGGGATGTGCTCGATCTGCCGGCCGGTCTTGTCGAAGACCGTGACGCCGCGGCCGGTGAGGTAGAGGTTGCCTTCCGCGTCCAGCGTCATGCCGTCGGAGCCCAGCTCGCAGAACAGCGTGCGGTCGGCCAGCGTGCCATCCGGGCGGATGGTGAAGCGGTAGGTCTTGCGGTCGCCGATGTCCGCCACGTAGAGCATGCGGCCGTCGGGCGTGCCCACGATGCCGTTGGGCTGCTTGAGGCTGTCGGCCACGCGGGTGAGCGTGCGGCGGTCCGGCGCGGCGCGGTACACGTGCTGGCCGTCCTGCGGCATCTGGTCCCAGGTCCACCACGGGCGCTTGTAGAAGGGGTCGGTGAAGTACAGGGAGCCGTCCGGGTGACACCAGACGTCGTTGGGGCCGTTGAGGCGCCTGCCGGCGAACTCGCGGAAAAGGACCTGTTTGCCCTCGAGCGTGCCGCGGGCGACCGCGGCGGCGGGCAGGAGCCACATCTCGTTGTTCTCGTCGGCGCAGACCAGGAGGTTGCCCGCGGCGTCGAAGCACATGCCGTTGGCGCGGCCGGCGGGCTGGGCGAAGGTGGAGAGCTTGCCCTCCACGCTCCACTGGAGGATGCGGTTGTTGGGCTGGTCGGTGAAGAAGACGTTGCCGGCGGCGTCGGCGGTGGGGCCTTCGGTGAACTGGAATTCGCCGGCCAGCTTCTCGACCTTCGCGCCCGGGGCGAGGACCGACTCGGCGGCCAGCAGGGGCAGGGCCGCGGCGAGGGGGAGGAGATGCAAGGGGATTTTCATGGAGGGGTACGGAGGTTCAAAACTCAACGGGCCGGCTCCAGGCGCCGGTTGGCGCGCTTTACCATTTCGTCCGGGTGCTCGGGGGCGATGTCCGCGCCATTGGGCCAGGTGAGCGTGCCGCCCTCGATCGTGAATCGCCGGAAGAAATCCATGTCCGCCAGCGGCTCGAAGATGGGGCCACGCCGCAGGTAACCGGACAGGTCCACCTCGCCCTGCTGCGCGTCCTCGAATTCGAGGTGCAGGGTGTAATGCCGCACGTGGCGGGCTTTGCGGACGTGGACCGTTTTTCCATGCGTCGGAGGCTACGCCAGGGGCGCGACCGGCTCAAGCGGTTTGCCTTCCCCGGCCAGTTTCCAGTTGCGGGTCAGTTCGCGCGGGCGCCGCTCCAGCCATTTCCGCATCCGGCGCAAAGCGGTCGCCGAGGACAGGCGGCCGGCCAGCCCCCGACCCGCGAAGTCGAGCTTCGCGCGCTGTCCCTGATACTCCCCGTGCACATGAGGGGGCGGATGATCGTCGTAGTACATCCGCACCACGATGCCGTAGAAACGCGCGAGCTCGGGCACCGGGGAATTGCCTGCCGCAAGGCGCTGCTACCGCAGCTTCTTGGCCCGCATCCCCGGGTCTTCGCCCACGGAGAAGTACGCCACGTCCTCGCCGCCCTCGCGCTGGAACTCGACCTGGATATCGGTGGTCTTGGCAAAGAACCGGTTGGAGGTGGTGGCAAACATCAGGAAGTCCTCGCCCGCCCACTGGAAAAACAGGTTCGGCCCGCGGCGCGAGACCTCGACCACCCAGTCCCGGTTGACCTGGTAACGGCCGGTGAAGCCGTCCAGCACCTTGTCCGGCAGGTACAGCTCCGGCCGGCCCGGCCGGCCCAGCTCGCGCACCCAGATGTTGCGGAAGCGGACCGGGTTGCCGTGGTCCTGCAGGGCGATGGGCAGTTTCTCCGGATGCGCGCGGTACGGCCCGCGAGTGACCCAGCCAGTGTCGCCGATGAGCTCCGCCTCGTGGTGCACCAGCACGCCGTTGTGGAAGAGGGTGACCCGCGCGGGCGAACGCAGGCGGCCGTCCGGCTCGAAGCGCGGCGCGGTCCAGATCACGTCGTAGCTCTGCCACTGGCCGGGCGGGCGCGAGGCGTTCACCAGGGGCGGGTACTGGTTGTAGATCGAGGCGCAGGAGCCGTCCGCGTAGGTCGGGTTTTCGTAGCTGTCGAGAATCTGGATTTCGTAGCGGGTCAGGCCGAAGAACAGGCCGCTGTTGCCCCGGCCCTGGCTGCTGCCCTCCGGCCTGGCCGGCGTGGCGAACTCGAGGTGCAACTGCACGTCGCCAAAGCAGCGCAGGGTGCGGATGTACCCGCTGCCGGGCACGCATTCCATCGCGCCGTCCTTGATGATCCACTTGGTGGGCTCGCCGTTCATCGCCACCCACTGCGAAAGGTCCGTGCCGTCGAACAGCACGATCGCGTCCGACGGCGCCTTGCCCGGCCGGTCCGGGGTGCTGGGCTGGCCGGGGTCCACCACCGGCGGCAAGGGCCGGGTGCGGTCGTGGCCGATCCAGCGGCGTGGGTCGCGATCATCGGCGCGACCGGGCAGCAGCGCCGCGGCGGCGGCAACCCCGAGAAAGAGGCGGGCGAGGCAGGGGAAGTTCCTGAGCAAAGTGGTCATGGCCGGCAGTCTAGGAACCTGCCAGGCGGCAAGCAAGGCGCGGAAACGGCGGGCATTGGGTGGGGCACAGCTCCGTTGCTTGCCATGGCCGGTTTGATTGCAGCGCAGACTTCCGAGTCTGCCATCTCGCGGGTTTCCCAACCCGCGGATCCTCCGCGTACCCCGGGGCCGCCGATGGGGAAATCGGCGATACCGCAGGTTGGAAACCTGCGCTACAGTCGCCCGCAATGTGGAGAGGCGCCCCGTTGTGGGCGGAGCACCCGGCCGATGCGCCCGCGGCTCAGTCCCCCACCCGCATCGTCCACATGCCGCGCGGGGCGTTGGTGGTGCCGGTGCCGACGGTGTCCTGGATGCGGTGGATGGCCACGTGGCCGTCGTGGAAAAGGTAGTTGAACCGCCGCGCGTGCAGGCCGTAGGCGGTCTCGCCCCACTTTTGGCGGCCGCCGAGGGCGATCTGGTAGGGGCTTTGGTCGCCGCTGGTGGCGGGGCCGACCGGGCCCATGCTGAAGGAGGGCCAGTCGTTGCCGGCGATGTTGCCGCCTTCGGGCTGCTCGACCAGGAGCAGGGTGCCGGCGGGGTCCTGGACCACGCTCTCCGGGTAGCCGCGCGGCTCCCAGTCCGGCAGCGAACCGGGGGCGGTCGAGCGCAGGTTGTAATAGACCCCCACCCCGTAGTCCGGCGGCGGCAGGGGGCTGGTCCGGCTGGAGAGCATGAAGCCGGGGCCGGCGTAGTTCATGGCGTAGGTGCGCCGCTGGCCAAACACCGCCCAACTGATGGTGATCTCGATCTTGTCGGCGGGGCACTTGAGAATCCGCGGGATGGTGGCGCGGTCGGCGATGCCACCGGAGATGCCCACGATGAGGTCCGCCTCCGGCGCCGAGCCGCCAATGTAGCGGTGCAGGTAGTCGTCCCAGGAAAGCTGGTACTGGTAATCGCCGGTGGCGAAGGCGGTGGGCGGGTACTGGCTGAAATGGTCGCCGGTGAACAGGCCGAACCCCAGCCCGAGCTGCTTCATCTGGGCCATGCACTTGAGCCGCTGGGCCCGCGACTTGGCGCCGGCCAGGGCCGGCAGGAGCAGGCCGGCCAGGATGGCGATGATGGCAATGACCACCAGCAGCTCGATCAGGGTGAAGGCGCGGCCGCGGCGCAGCGGCGGGCGCAACGCGACGGGGGTAGCGCAGGGGCGGGGCATGGCGGGGCTAGCGGTTGGCCAGTTCGACCTGGAGGTTCCGGGTGATGACAAAGCGTTTGCCGGCCGGCGCGGCGGGCAACTCCTTCAGGTAACCGCGGGCCACCAGGTCGTCCAGGCTCGCGGGCGGTTGCCGCTGCTCGACACTGTACTTGCGCACCTGCTGGGTCAGCTCGCTCAACAGCCGCGCCGTTTCCTCCTGCGCCGCCACCGAAGCCCCGGCCGGGGATGACTCGCCCGCCGTACCCGCCCGGCGACAGCCGCAGACCCCCGCAACCAGGCCCACCGCCAGCAGAACACTCAGCCACAGAGCAGCGGCATCGGGGGAGCGGCGGGGCAGCTTCATGACGGAGTTTTTGCGCGGCTCGCGCCCGAATTCAAGCCGTGACTTGCGGCGCGGCCTTCCGCCCGTTTCGGCACGGCGTGGTCCGTGGGCGCCGCCTCATCGGCGCTCCGCCCGAGGGGGAGGGGGCTTTGCCGTCCAGCCGCCCGCCGCGGCCAACCCGGCAACGGCCGGAAACCAAGATGCACCCGCGGTTTCCTGACCGCGCTTTTTTTGCTTTTCAACTCTCGGCCTGCCCTTTACACAGCACCTGTAGCTAACGTTGGACACGGGCGAATAAGGTGTGTCCGCCCGGTGTGGCAACCGACCGGAACTGCAAGCTCGAACAGCCATGAAATACGCGCAAATTTCCCTGGCCCTCGCGGCCCTGACCGGCCGGGTCCTGATGGCCGAGGTCGTGATGTGGGAAGAGTTCAACTACCCGGACGGGCAGTTGAGCCAGGTGGCGACCAACGTGTGGGTGACCCACAGCGGCGGGGCGCGGCCCTTGAACGTGGCCTCCGGCGCGGCGCTCATCAACCAGGCCGACCTGGCCGGCGGCGGCGAGGACGTGACGCGGGTGTGGTCGGTCTCCTTCGACCCGCAGACCGACAACAGCACCCGGCTCTATGCCGCCTTTCTGGTCAACTTCAGCGCCCTCCCGGTCAACTCGGGCAGCTACACCGCAGGGTCCTACTTTGCCCACTTCCGCACGGACGCCATCAACGAGTACTACTCCCGGCTCGGGGCCAACCTCGAGGGCGCCGCGCCCGGGCTGTTTCGGCTGGCAATCGCCAACGAAACCTGGACCTCCGCCGCCTCGATCGAATATCCGATGGATCTGTCCCTGGGGGTGACTTACGAGGTGGTCCTCCGCCTGGACCTGGCCACGGACCGGACCACCTTGTGGGTGAATCCGCTGTCCGAAAGTGACTTCAGCGTGAGCGCGACCGACACGATCACCTACACCGGGCTCATCAACTCCTTCGCGTTGCGGCAGGGCGTCAGCGGAGTCAACCCCAATCAGGGCGCCCCCGGGTTTCTCTCGATTGACAACCTCCGCATCGCCACCAGCTTCAACGACCTCCAGATCATCCCCGAGCCGCCGCCGCGGGCCCTGCTCGCGCTGGGCGGCGCGGCCCTGTTGGTCTGGCGGCGACGCCACGCCTGAACCGGGCCTTGATTTCACGGCAGACCTTGTCCGACAGGCGCCGAGCGGCTTCGGCGCCTGTCGCCTTTTCCCGGGCGGTTGTTCCCGCCCCAGTTCAGCCGTGCCCCGACGCTGACAGCCCACGCCCGTGAAGCGCCGTGCGCGCGAGTCCCAATCCGTCGCCATGCCTGAGGCCTTCCAAGTCGCGGTGGTGAGCGATGTGCACTACGCCGGCCCGGGCGAACAGGCCCGGCGCGGCTACGAAGCGCGCGCCGTCCCCCGGCGTTTGCCCCGGCTGCTGGTGCAGGCCTGGCGGCACTGGATTTGGCTGCGCGACCCCCTGGCGCACAATCACCTCCTCGAGACGTTCTGCGCCCGGGCCGGCGCGCCGGACCTGGTCGTGGCCAACGGCGATTACTCCTGCGACTCGGCCTTTGTGGGCGTGAGCGACGACGCGGCGTGCGCCAGCGCCCGGCACGTCCTGGAAACCCTGCGCGCCCGCTTCCCCGGCCGGTTGGCGGCGGTGGTGGGCGATCACGAACTGGGCAAGATGAGCCTGGCCGGCGCGGTGGGCGGGCTGCGGTTGGCGAGCTGGGAGCGCGCCACCGGCGAACTGGGGTTGCGGCCGTTCTGGCGCGTGGACCTGGGCCCCTGGGCGTTGCTGGGAGTGACCTCCACCCTGCTGGCCCTGCCCGTGCTGGAAGCCGAAACCCTGCCCGCCGAGCGCGCGCAGTGGCAGGCGCTGCGGCACGCACACCTGCGTGAAATCCGCGAGGCGCTGGCCGCCCTGGCGCCGGACCGCCGCTGGCTGTTGTTCTGTCACGATCCGACCGCGTTGCCGTTTCTGGCGGAAGAACCGGCACTGCAGGCGCGGCTGGCCACCTTGGAGGTCACGGTGATCGGCCATTTGCACAGCGCGCTCATTCTGTGGCAAAGCCGTTGGCTGGCGGGGATGCCGGAAATCCACTTCCTCGGCGCGGGGATTCGCCGGATGAGCCGGGCGCTGCGCCGGGCGCGGGGTTGGCGTCCGTTCAAGGTGCGCCTGTGTCCGTCGCTGGCCGGCAGCGAGTTGCTCAAGGACGGCGGTTTCCTGCAGGTCACCCTGCCGGGGGACGCCCGGCCGGCGCAGTGGCAAACGGTGCACCTGCCCCGTGCTGCCCGACCCGCGGCGCGGTGATTATGGCTGGCCGGGCAGCGGCGGCGGGCCGTACCCCGGCAAGGGCGGCGGACCGCTCCCGGGGAGGGCGGGAGGCTGGTTCGGCAGGGCCGGCGGACCGTTGTCCAGATTCTCCAGGCCGGGCGCGGGCGGGGGCGGCGGCAGGGGGATGTTCAATTCGCGCGCCACGCGGTGCTGTTGCCGGAGGATTTCGATTTGTTGCTCGACGGGCACCGCGGGCGGCGCTTCGGCGCCCTGCGGGTTCGGGGGGCCCGAAAGGGTACCGCTCAGGCGGCTGGGCCGCACTGGCAGGTTGCGCACCGCGCCGGCCGGAGTGGGGGTGAACGCGGTATTGCCGGCCTGGAAAGTCGGCGGGGCGGGGGATTGGCCGGGCCGCGTCGGCGCCGGCATGCTCGGTACGCCCGGACGGGCGGCGGCCACCTGCGTGCCGGGGGGCGTGGCGACGACGTTGGTGGGCGGGCGCAGCCCGTTGTTTACGAAGTCCAGGCGCATTTCCTGGCCGCCAAAAATCACCTTCACGGCGCGCGCATCGGCGTCAATTTCGAGCACCTCGAGGTTGGTGATGAACCGGTCGCGTTCGCCCTCGCGGACCAGGTCGGAGACGATGTTGGTGCGGCCGTCGTTGAGGACAAACATGGCGCGTTTGCCCAGCAGGGTGGTGATGCCGGTCAGCTTGAGGGCCGAGGTGTTGACCGGCGGTTGCTCGGGCGGCTTGGGCGGCGGCGCCGGGGGGGGAGGATCTTTCAGGCCGAAGGCGTTGCGCCGGGTGATGATCTCGTAGGGGTGGGCCGGCGCGGTCGCCGCCGCCGCTTCGGCCGCCGGCGGGCCGTCCGGGGACTCGGCTTCGAGTGCGGGAGGGGCGACGCCGGCATCCGCCGGCGGGACGGCGCCGACCGGGGCGCCCCCCAGCAGAAAAAGTCCGCCGAGGAGGAGGCCCAGGGGCTTCAAGCGTTGTTGTATCGCGGGCATGGAGGCTCCGATTGCTTGGTCTGCAAACACCGCGCCGTGGGGAAGGTTGCACGGGCGCATCCGCCCCGCCAGTGCATTTGTGGTTCGCGTTCCCGCCCGCGGGGGCTGTGAGGGTGCCGCGACGTCAGCGCGCCGTGGGGCCGGCCAGTTCGGACCGGATTTCGTCCACCAGGTGGGCCAGGCGTCGGCCGTAGGCGACGTAGTTCTCGAACTGCGCCTCGGCGGTGGCGGTGGGGGCGGTGGGATCGTGGAACACCGCCGCCATGTGCGGCTCGATGGAGATGCCGCCGTCGTAGCCGCCGGCCAGCAAATCCCGCAGCACGTCACGCACGCGCGCCTGGCCCTCGCCGGGCCAGGTGTAGTGTTCGCGTCCGGCGGCGGCGTCCCAGATCACGTCCTTCACGTGCACGTGGCGAATCCAGGGTTTGACCTGCTGGTAGAAGCTCCACGGGTCCTGGCGCGGCCAGGGGCGGGGGCGGCTGCGATCCGGATTGAAGAGCGGGTTGCCGGTGTCCCACACCCACTGCAGTCCCGGCACGGCTTCCAGCAGTTCGAGGGCGTGCCGCGCGCTCATGCCGCCGTGGTTCATGCAGTTTTCGTGGACCGGCTGCAGCCCGGCCTCGAGAAACATCCGCGTGACCTCGCGCACGCGTTCGATGACCACGGGCGGGATGGTGTCCGCGTCGTCGGCCGGCTTGAAGCTCATGATGCGCACCAGGCGCGTGCCCAGCCGTTGCATCCGCGGGATGGCGCGGCGCACCTCGGCCAGGGTGACCTCGAAGGGCGTGTCCACCGTCTTGGCCCAGTTCATGATGGTGGACCCGAAGCAGCACACGCCCAGGCCGGCCGCGCCCAGGCGCTCGACCACCTGCTCAAAGGCCGCCTCGGGCAGGTCGTGCAGGTTGGCCCGGGGGTAACCGGGCACCTCCACCACCCGGGCTTCCAGGGTCGTCCAGCCCAGGGCCTGGGTGGCCCGGATTTGCGCTTCCAGCGACACGCCCGCTTCATCACCAATGCCGGTCAGGTACATGGAAATCGTGGTTCGCGCGGACAACCAACCACGTTTGCCCGTCCCCGGCAAGTGCGGCTCAACCCCGTGCCGCATCGCCCGCGGCCGCGACCCGGACCGGCGCGGGCGGGACGGGCGCGACGTGTTCCGGCGGTGGCGGGGCCAGGGTGAGTGTGACGTTGGCGGCGGTGATCAACCCCCCGCCCAGGAGCAGCCGCCAGGTGAGGGACTCGTTCGGGTAAGCCACCCCCGCAAACGCGGCCAGCCACTCGGGCAGGAACAACACCAGCACGCTCACGAACACCGGTTCGGCGCAGTAGATCAACCCGGCCTGCGTGGCGGAGACCTCCCGCTGCCAGCGGTTCATCAGCAGATACCCGCCGAAGGTGCACACCCCCACCAGCACCCCCAGCAACGCCAGCAGCGGCCCGGTGCGGTACGCGGTCCACCAGTCCCCGGCGCTCCGGGTGGTCAGTACCGCCGCCGGCACCATGCTCAGGGCCATGACGGCGAACATCACCAGGCTGAACCGCCGCACGTCGTTGCCCGCGTAGCCGGGCCGCTGCAACCAGAGAATCTGGCCGGTGAACAGCACCGAGCCGAGGAGGGTCTCGATTTCCCCGCGGCCCAGCCGGAAGCGCTGCCAGTCAAAGCCCGTCAGCACCGCCACGCCGGCCAGTACCGCCGCGCTGCACCACCACACCCGCGGGGCCGGCAGCCGGCGGTGGCGCACCGCCAGCCACAGCGGGATCAGCAGGCAGTAAAACTGGGTCAGAAACGCCGAGGTCGAGGCGCTGGTGTAGGCCAGCCCGTCCAGTTGAAACAGCAGCCCGCCGCTGCCAAACAGCCCCAGCCCCGTGCCCTGCGCGAGCTCGCTCCGCGTCAGGCCGCGCAGCACCGGCGCCGCCAGCACCGCCATGCCCGCCGCCGCCAGGGCGAAACGGTACAACACGCACAGGGCGGAGAGAAACCACGTGCTGACGCCCGGCAGCAGGTCCTGTTGCGCCAGCGTCAGCGTCTTCATGACCGGGAAGCTCAGAGACCAACACGCCGTGGCCAGCACCAGCATGGTCACGGCCTCGAGATGGCGGGCGCGGGGCGTCATCGCGGCAAACTCCGCCGGCCCCCGGGGCGGCCGGCGCGTCCGTTCAGCAAATGCCCCGCTGGCTGGCGCGCACGAAACGCACCAGGTGCTGGATTTCGGGCAACGGCGGCAGTTCCTGCTCGATGCGGGCCAGGGCGTTGGGGATGGCCAGTTGCTCGCGGAACAGGAGGCGGTGGGCCTGTTTGAGTGCCGCCTGCGCCTCGGGCGACACCCCTTTGCGTTCGAGCCCGACCTTGTTCAGCGCACGGGTTTCGCCGGGGTCGCCGTCCACGAGCATGTACGGCGCGACATCCTGCCGGACCTTGGTGCAGCCGCCGAGCATGGCCAGGGTGCCGATGCGGCAGAACTGGTGCACCGCCACGTAACCGCCCAGCACCGCGTGGTCCTCGATCACCACGTGCCCGGCCAGTCCGGCGAAGTTGGACATGATGACGTGATTGCCCACCTGGCAGTCGTGGGCGATGTGGGCGTAGGCCAGAAAGTGGTTGTGCGAACCGATGCGGGTGGTGTCGCCCTCCCCGGTGGCGCTGTGCACGGTAACGCCCTCGCGGAAGGTGTTGAAGTCGCCGATCTCGGTGTACGTGACGCCGCCCTTCCATTTGAGGTCCTGGCTGCGCAGGCCGAGGCTGGCGAAGGGGAAAATCTCGTTGCCCTCGCCCAGGCGGGTGTGGCCGTCAAGGACCACGTGACTGTGAAGCCGGCAGCGGGGGCCCAGCACGACGTGCGGGCCGAGGATGCAGTACGGGCCGATTTCGCAATCGGCGCCCAGTTGCGCGTCCGGGTGAACAATGGCGGTGGGGTGAATCATGGTTGGGGAGGGCGTCCGCCCGGGGGTTCCGGGGCGGCGCGGCGCGGCCGGCCGGCCATCGAGGAGCGCCGGAGCGGAGGGTTCACGGGCGGTCCACCAGCATGAAGGTGACCTCGGCCTCGCTGACCACCTCGCCGGCCACGGAGCAGACGCCGCGGGCCTTGCCGATCTTGCCGCGGGTTTTGGTCAGTTCGATGTCAATCACCAGCGTGTCGCCGGGGCGGACCGGTTTGCGCCATTTGACGGACTCGGCGGACATGAAGTACGCGAGCTTCCCGGCGTTTTCGGCCTGGCGGAGCATGAGGATGCCGGCGGCCTGGGCCACGGCCTCCAGTTGCAGCACCCCGGGCATGATCGGGTGCCCGGGGAAATGCCCCTGGAAGTACGGCTCGTTGATGCTGACGTTTTTGAGCACGGAAATCTGGTTGCCGCTGATGCGCGTGACCCGGTCCACCATCAAAAACGGGTACCGGTGCGGCAGCATCCGCAGCACCTGGTCGGCGTCCAGCTCCGCGCCGTCCACCACCGGGGTTTCGCCCGCGACCGTCGGGCCGGAGGCCGGGCGGGGCGGGGGCGGCGGCGCGAAGGCCTCGAGCACCTGCGTGGTGCGGCGATGCTGGGCGACGATCTGGCGGGCCAGCTCGATGTTGGCGGCGTGGCCGGGCAACAGGGCCACGACGTGTCCCAGCAGGGGCCGGCCCAGCAGGGTCAGGTCGCCCAGGAGGTCGAGCATCTTGTGCCGTACAAACTCGTCCGGGTAGCGCAACGGCTCGGTGGTCAGCACGGCGTCGTCGCGGATGACCACCGCGTTTTCCAGGCTGCCGCCCCTGATGAGGCCGTTTTTGATGAGGTACTCGATCTCCTCGAAAAAGCAGAAGGTGCGCGCCGGCGCGAGTTCCCGCCGCCAGGTCTCGGGGGTGATTTCCAGGCTCTGAAACTGGGTGTACCGCCCGGCCTTGTCCGCGCTGGTGCAGGTGATCTTGAGCCGGTCGTGCGGGAACACGCTCATGAACGACTCGCCGGCCTGGAACTGAAGGGGGGCGCTGACCGCCAGCGGGTCCCGCGGCTCGCCCTGCGGCACCAGCCCGGCCTGCTCGATCAGGCGCGTAAACTCGCGCGCGCTGCCGTCGGCAATGGGCGGTTCGCTCGCGTCCAGTTCGACCACCGCGTTGTCCACCCCGCAGCCGGCCAGCGCGGCCAGGACGTGCTCCACGGTTTGCACCTTGACCGCACCGTTGGCCAGCGTGGTCGAACGGGTGGTCTCCACCACGTGCTCCAGCCGGGCGGGGATTTCCGGGCGGCCCTCGAGGTCCACGCGCCGGAAGCGCAGGCCCGAGCCCGCCGGAGCCGGCTGGAACGTGAGAGTTACCCGCTGGCCGCTGTGGAGGCCGGTGCCGGCAAAGCTGACGGCTTCGCGGAGGGTTTGCTGTTGCACCACGACCGGATTAAAGCGGGCGCGCCCCGGCGTTGGCAAGCAAGGGGTGCCCCGGCCGGGCCGGGGCGCAGCTTCAGCCTTTGCCGGTGTCGGGGCGCGGGCCCCCCAACCGGCGGTATCGCCCATTCCCCTACCGGCAGCGCCGGTGAACGCGGAGGAACCGCAGGGGGAAACCCGCGGTCCAGCCCCGGAGCCCCCCTCTTTGTAACCTCCCACCCGCCGTCGCCGTCCATGACCGGACCATGAAGCTGATCCTGCTGAACCTGTTTCGCCCCGACCGGCCGGCGGTTAAGCCTGTTCTCCCGTGGCTTTCTTTGAACCTGCTGATGCTGCCCTTGCTGGCGCTTTCCTTGAGCGCCAACGACTGGCCCCAATGGCAGGGGCCGGACCGCAACGCGATTTCCCGCGAAACCGGCCTGCTCCAGGAATGGCCCAAAGAAGGCCCGCCCCTGGCTTGGAAGGTCACCGGTCTGGGCGGCGGCCACGGCGCCCCGGCCGTGGCGGCGGGGCGGATTTTCGGCATGGGCCAGCGCCCCAACGACCAGGGCGGCGAGGACGAGATCGTGTGGGCGCTGTCAGAGACCGACGGCAAGACCCTCTGGGTCACGCGGCTCGGGCCGGCGCACCGGCAGCGCATGCCCCAGGGCAAGGAAGGACCGGGCTGCACCCCCACGGTGGATGGCGACCGGCTTTACGTGCTGGGCCTGGGCGGCGAACTGGCCTGCCTGCAGGTGCCGGACGGCAAAATCGTCTGGCAGCGCAACCTCCCTCGCGACTTCGGCGGCCAGGTGCCGACCTGGAGTTACCGCGAATCGCCGCTGGTGGACGGCGACCGGCTTCTGTGCACGCCCGGCGGTGAAGAGGCCATGCTGGTCGCCCTCGACAAACGCACCGGCCAGACCCTTTGGAAAACCGCCGCGCCCACCAGCTCGGGCGGTGGTTCCGCCGAAGCAGGCCCTCCCGGCGGACGCGGCGGACCCGGCGGCTTCAGCCGTTCCCAGGCGGCCTACGCCTCGGCCATAGCTGTGGACTTCAACGGCCAGCGCCAGTACGTGCAGTTCACCGCCCGGGCGGTGGTGGGCGTGGCTGCCGCCGACGGCAAAGTGCTGTGGCAATACACCCGGCCGGCCAACGGCATGGGCATCAATTGTGCGACCCCGCTCCACCATGAAGGCCACATCTTCGCCTCCTCCGCCTACGGCGCCGGCGGCGGCGTGGTCAAACTGGTCCGCGACGCATCCGGCGGCCTCAAGGCCGAGGAGGTCTGGTTCTCGAAGCGGATGCAAAACCACCACGGCGGGGTGATCCTCCACGACGGCTGCCTCTACGGCGCCAGCGGCGGCAACGAAGGCGGCGCCCTGGTCTGCCTTGACTTCAAGAACGGCCAGGTCCTCTGGGATGAACGCGACGCTCCCGAACGGCGCGCCCCCAAGGGCTCGGTCACCTTCGCCGACGGCCGCCTCTACTACCGCACCGAGGGCGGCACCGTCCTCCTCATCGAGCCGAGCCGGGAAAAGTACCTCGAACGCGGCCGCTTCGAGCAGCCCGATCGCAGTGACAAACCCGCCTGGGCCCACCCCGTCATCGCCAACGGCAAGCTCTACCTCCGCGACCAGGACCTGTTGCTCTGCTACACGATCAAGCGTTAGCCCCCGCGCACCGGACATACTGCCGGTCATCCAGCCCGGCCGGTCAACTCGGCTTCACGAAGGGAAGCCAAAGCCCTTTACGTCCCGCCACCTGACCGCCACGCTCGGCGGATGGGCAGCTTGAGCGAATTTTCCCTGCCGATCCGGTTGTTCCTGCGCGCCTACCGCTGGCGCCGGGTGGACCCCGTGCCGTGGGCGCGGCTGTCGCGCCCGCTGGCCGCGGCCCGCCTGGGCGTGGTCTCGACCGCCGGCTTCGTGCTGCCCGGTCAACCGCCCTTCGATGAAACCATCAAGGGCGGCGACTGGAGCTTCCGGGAAATCCCGGCCGACGCGGAGGTGCGGCAGTTCCGCGAATGCCATCGGAGCGCCGCCTTCGATCACGCCGGGCTGCGTGCCGACCCCAACCTGGGCTTCCCGCTGGACCGGCTGCGCGAACGCGTCGCGGACGGTCGCCTCGGCGCCCTGGTTCCCCGCCACTTTTCCGTCATGGGCTCGATCACCGCGCCGGGGCGCTTCGTGCAGCACACCGCGCCGGCCATTGCCGAGGCGTTCGCGGCCGACGGCGCGGACGCCGTGCTGGTCATCCCGGTCTGCCCCATGTGCAACCAGACCGCCTGCCTGACGGCGGCGGCGATCGAGCGGCGCGGCATTCCCACCGTGTGCGTGATCCTGCTGCGCGAGGTGGCCGAACAGGTGCGCCCGCCGCGCGCGCTGTTCGTGCCGTTCCGCCACGGCTACCCCCTGGAGGCCCCGCACCAACCGGACCGCCAGCAGGCCGTGCTCGATGCCGCCCTGCGCCTGCTGGAGACCGAACCGGGACCGCCGCCGGTGTTGCGCGACTACCCGGCGATTTAGCGCGGGCCGTCCGCCTGCCCGGGTGGAACGGGCAGCCCCCCCGCCCCGCCGAACGACCGGCCCGGCGTTCAGCAGGTCAGAGGCCTGCACCATCGGGCCCTCTGCGGTGCCGGGCGGCCCTACCCAGGCTTTGCACCGCCGGGGTCACGCGGTCACCGGCCTTTCCCAAGTGTCAGGCACTTTCGGCTTGCGGGTGAGCGGGGGAAAACATCATAACCGAGCCATGAGCAACCAGCACGACACTCTACCCGCGTACATTACCAGTGCCGTCCCCAACCCGCCCACCAACCGGGCACCCTGGTACAAAAACACCGCCCCGACCTACGCCGGCATCTTCCTCTGGTTCGTCTTCTGGCAGGACGCCGTGTTGGCCACCACCAAGGGAGGCGGTCTGGCGCAGGGGGTGGGCGTGGCCCTGCTGGGGCTGGTGATCGCCGCCCTGATCTGCCACTTCCTGTTTTACCTCGTGCCCGGCTTGTTGGGCATGAAGACCGGGCTGCCGCTGTACATCGTGGGCACCTCGACCTTCGGGGCCACGGGCGGTTTCATTCTACCGGGCTTCCTGATGGGGCTGCTGCAGTTCGGGTGGTTGGGCGTGAACACCTACTTCTCCGCCCTGGCCATTGCCACGTTCACCGGTCTGCCGGCGAAAGTGCTGATGGTCGTGTGGGGGGTGCTGGCGGCGTTTGTGGGTCTCAAGGGCATCCAGTACGTGGCCAAAGTGGCGACCTATCTGCCGCTCATCCCGGTGGCGGTGCTGTTGATCCTGTTTGTCAAGACCGTCGGCGGCGTCGGGAGTTTTGATCCCAAGGCCCTCCAGGACCTGCACGGGACGGCCGCGGGCAACGCCGGTCCGCCCATGCCGGTCTTCAACCTGATCACCGGCGGCGTGCTGGGCTTCCTGGCCACGTACGTGGTGGGCTTCTTTGCCACCGCGGGGGCGGCGGGCGTGGATTTCGGCCTGAACAATCGCGACGCGCGCGACGTGCGGATGGGCGGCCTGGTGGGCATTGCGCTGGCCATTTTCCTGACCGCCGGCCTGTCCACGCTGATCGTCGCCGGGGCGCACGGTCACAAGGACTACGGCCCGGCGCTGCAGAAGATCGCCCAGGTCGAGGCGGAAAAGGCGCTTCAGTTGGACGACAAGGCGGCGGAAGCCAAGCACGTCCAGGCGGTGTCCGAGACGCTGCTGCGGCCCACCTCCCAGATCATCAAGGTGGTGCTGGGCGACAAGACCGCGGGCATTCTGTTGTTCCTGCTGGCGCTTGCCGCCTTCCCGCCGGCCTGCTTCTCCTCGTTCATCGCGGCCAACAGTTTCAAAACCACGCTGCCCAAGGTCAACCCGTTCATCTCGGTGGGCATCGGGGCCGCCCTGAGCATCATCCTGGCGGTGACCGAGCAGGTGGCCAGCGTCATCGGCGTCTTCGTCATCATCGGCGCCTCGTTTGGCCCGATCTGTGGCGCGATGATGGTGGACTACCTGCTGGCCGGGAAGAAATGGAGCGGCCCGCGCGCGGGCTTCAACCCGGCCGGGTGGATTGCCTGGGCGCTGGGCTTCATCGTGGGCATCTTCGACAAGCTGACCGGCTACACCGTGCCGGCGGCCCCCGTGGCGGCCTTTATCGTGGGCGCGGTGGTGTACTTCATCTGCATGAAGATCGGGTTGGCCTCGAAGGTGGTGCCGTTGCCCGCGGCCAACCAGCCGAGCAACGTCTGAGCCGGTCCCGTGTTTCCGCAACGGCGGTCCCTGGAGGGACCGCCGTTTTTTTGCGCCGGGTGGAACAGATCGGCGGGTCGTCTCCCGGCGGTGACCGGCGGCGGAGCCGCTCTCCGGTGGCCGGGCCAAACCGGCCGGCGACGGCGGCAACCTCCCGCCGGGCGGCGGGGGCGCCCGGGTGATTACGGGGCGGCGGGTTCGGCCGGCTTGGACACGGCCTTGAGCGCGGCCAGTTCCTTCTCCAGCTCGGCCAGGCGCCGGGCCATCTCCGGCAGCCGGTCCAGCAGCGCGTAAAGTCGTTTGGCCTGCGCGGCCGGACGGGCGGGCGATCCCAGCCAGACCTGGCCGGCGGGCACGTGATTGGTCACGCCGGATTGGGCGCCGATGACCGCGCGGTCGCCCACCTGGATGTGGCCCACCAGCCCGGCCTGGCCGGCCACCGTCACGTAGTTGCCCAGGCGCGTGCTGCCGGCGATCCCCGCCTGCGAGACCAGCAGGCAGTGTTGGCCGATGATCACGTTGTGGGCGATCTGCACCAGGTTGTCCACCTTCGTGCCCCGGCCGATCACCGTGGCGCCGAGCGCGCCGCGGTCCACCGTGACGTTGGCCCCCAGCTCGACGTCGTCCTCGATGACCACGTGCCCGACCTGCGGCACTTTGCGGTGCTCGCCCCCGTCGAGCACGTAGCCGAACCCGTCCGAGCCCACCACCACCCCGGCGTGCAGGCGCACCCGGCAGCCCACCTGCGTGCCCGCGTAAAGCGTCACGCCGGGAAACAGCCGCGTGTCCGCGCCCACCTGACAGGCCTCGCCCACGTAAACACCGGCCATGAGCACGGTGCGCGGACCGATCTGCGCGCCTTCCGCCACCACGCACAACGGGCCGATGTGGGCGGTGGGGTCCACGCGGGCCCCGGCCGCCACCACGGCGGTGGGGTGAATGCCCGGCGGGAAATCCGGTTCCGGATAAAACCACGGCAGAACGCGGGCGAAGGCCACGCGCGCGTTGGGCACGCAGATGAGGGTCTTGCGCGAGGTGACCGCTCCGGCGACGAGAATGGCCGCGGCGGCGCTCGCCTCGGCCCGGGCCAGGTGTTTCGGGGTTTCGGCCCAGGTGAGGTCGCCGGGGCCGGCGGCGTCGGCCGGGGCGAAGCCGGTGAGGGTGACGGTCGGGTCACCCAGGACGCGGCCCTCGAGGCGTTGGGCCAGTTCGGCGGCGGTGAAGGCGGGCATGGGGGCGCGGGACGCGGCTAGAGGCCGCGTTCGGAAACGATGCGGTTGGCCTCGTCCAGAACGATCACGCGCGGTTCCCAGCCGCGGGCGTCCACCTCCTCGACCAGGGCGAAACTCATGATGGTGAGCACGTCGCCCGGCCGGCCGCGGTGGGCCACGGCGCCGTTGAGGATGATGTCGCCGCGGCCGCGCGGGCCCGGGATGGCGTAGGTCTCGAAGCGGGCGCCGTTGTTCATGTTGCCGCAGAGGATGCGCTCGTACGGGTGGAGCCCGGCGCGCTCGAGCAGGGCCTCGTCAATGGTCAGACTGCCCTCGTAATGGACATTGGCGGCGGTGACCCGCGCGCGATGGATTTTCGACTTGAGCAGTTGGATCAGCATAACCGGCGGGCGGGTGGGCTCGCCGGGTGCCCAAATTCGCAAGCGGACGTGGCCAAGTCAACCACGTGCCGGGTCGCGTGCGGGAAGGGGGGCCGTTCCGGCGGTGGCGGGTGGCGGCAACGACGCGGCGGCCGCGAGCGGCTCGTTGAGGCTGCCGCGCCGGTAGCCCAGCAGGTCCAGCGTCACGTGGGCGTAACCCAGCTCCCGGAGCGCCGTGGCCACGCGCTGGGGCACGCCGTCGGCCAGGAACTTGCCCAGTTCGCCGCCGCCCACCTCGATGCGGGCGAGGTGGCCGGCCCGGAGTTCGTGATGCCGCACGCGCACGTCGTAGAAGCCCAGGTCGCGCAGGAGGTTTTCGGCGGCCTCGATCATGCGCAGTTTTTCCGGGCGGACGGCTTCGCCGTACGGGATGCGCGAGCTCAGGCAGGCCATTTGCGGCTTGTCGGCGGTGGGCAGGCCGAGCCGGGCGGACAGGGTGCGGAGGTCCGCCTTGGTCAGGCCGGCCTCGCGGAGCGGGGCGCGGACCTGGAATTCCGCGGCGGCCTGCGCGCCGGGGCGGTGGTCGCCCGCGTCGCTGGCGTTTTCGCCGTAGGCGATGACGGCAAAGCCCTCGGCGCGGGCCAGCGGGACCAGCTCGCTGAACAGCTCGTGCTTGCAGTAGTAACAGCGGTTTTGCGGGTTGGCGAGGTAGTCGGGATTGAGGAACTCGCGGGTGCGGATCACCCGGACGGGAAAACCGAAACGCTGCGCCAGTTCCAGCGCCCCGGTCAACTCGCGCCGCGGCAGGCTGGGCGAATCGGCGATGACCGCCAGCGCGCGCGGGCCCAGGGTTTGGTGCGCCACGTAAGCCAGGAAGACCGAGTCCACGCCGCCCGAGTAGGCCACCAGGCAGGAACCGTAGCCGCGCAGCAGTTCGCGCAATTGCTCCAACTTGGCTTCAACCACGGCGGGAAGGTGCCACGGGCGGGCGGGCTTGTCGAGCCGGGCCGCCGGCTTCAGGCGGGCGGGGCGGGCTCGCCCGGGGCGCCCGGCTCGGGCAGTTCGGGCTGCGGTTCGCCGGTCAGGCGCACGACGCGGTTGGCGTAGCGGTGGAGGTGGCCGGTGGCCGTGTGGTAGGCCTGCTGGGCCTTTTCGAGGCTCTTGCCCACCTCCTCGAACTTGCGCTGGAAGTGGGTGAAGCTCTGCTGGGCGGCGTTGAGCTGCTCGAGGGTCTTTTGCACCCCCCGGGCGAACTCGAACTGGCTGATGCTCATGGCCACGGCCTTGAGGGTGATGGCCAGGGTGTTGGGCGAGACCGGGAACACCTTCAGCTTGTGCAGCGCCTCGCACAACTCGCCGTTGCGGATGACCTCGAAGTAGAGCGTCTCGCTGGGCAGGAACATCAGCGCCAGGTCCGTGGTGCCGTGCTCGGGGTGGATGTACTTGGCGCCGATCTCGCGCGCCTGGTCCCTGATGGTCCGGGCCAGTTGCTCGCGGGCGGCCTGGAGCGCCGCGGGGTCGCTGGTCTCGAACAACGGCAGCACCTGCTCGCGGTTGAACTTGCTGTCAATGGGCAGGAGGTAGTTCGGAAACCGGACCACCGCGTCCACCTTTTCGGGCGAGCCCGGCACAATCGCCACCTGTTCCTCGTAGGCGCCGGTGGGCAGGAAATCCGCCAGCAGCCGGCCCAGCTCGGCCTCGCCGAAGCGGCCGCGCAGGTGCGGCAGCTTGAGCAGGGCGTTGAGTTCGTTGATGGACTGGCCCACCTGCCCCACGCTGCGCAACTGCTCCTCCGCCGCCCGCAGGTGTTCCTGCACCTTCTGGAAATGCGCGAAGCCCTCCTGGAGGTTCTTCTCGAGCCGGGCCTGAACCTGTTCGCTGATCGCCCCCAGCCGGGCGTCCACGCTGGTCCGGATGGCCTCCAGATTTTGCGTGGTGCGCTGCTCCAGCGCCGCGAAACGCTGTTCGAGCGCCCGGGTGGACTCGCCCAGCGCCTGGGCCAGCTCGCCCCGGGCCTGGCGCGCCGCCTGGGCCTGCGCCTCGCTGAGCTGATCGAACTTGGCGGCCAGCTTGTCGCCCACCTGGCCCAGGCGTGACTCGGTGCCGGCGCGCAACGCCTCGAACTTCTGCTCGAGCGCGGCCACCGCGGCGTCCAGCCGCCGCGCCTGCTCGCTGCGGCCTTCGCTCAACTGCCGCTCGACCCCGTCGCGCAGGGCGAGCGTTCCGGCCTGGAGCCGCTCGGCCAGGTCGGTGCGCAGGTCGCCCTTGACCTGTTCGAGACGCGCGGCCATGTCGGTCTGCGCCCGGGTGAAGGCCGTGGCGAGGGTGGATTCCAGGTCGCCGAGCCGCCGGAGCAGCTCTTCCGGGAGGGCGGCGCCCGGGCGGACGCGACGCCAGAGCAGCGCGGCCAGGCCGGCCAGTCCCAGGACCACCGTCGCGAGCAGGACGCCAAACTGCCAGTCGTGCATGGCGGGCATCGTGGGCGCCGGCCCGGCCCGGCCAAGGAAAATC
>JBBIJZ010000009.1:40856-60272 GCA_037445715.1 Verrucomicrobiales bacterium
CCAGTCGTGCATGGCGGGCATCGTGGGCGCCGGCCCGGCCCGGCCAAGGAAAATCTCCCGCAACCACCGGGAAGCCGACCTCCCGGCCACGCCGCAGCGTGGGCGAAGGCAAGCGCCGGCGAGCCGGCGCCCGCCTGCGAGGACGGGCAGGTACTCCACACGCTTCGCGAATTCCTCCCGGCATTCGCACCGCGCCCCGGCGTTTGGAGTGCGCCAGCTTGCTGGCGCTTCCCATCCGGCGCACCCGACGCGCTGCGCCATCCCCATTCGCCCGCCGACCGAGCAGGTGGTGCAGGCCCCGGGCCTCCGAACCCGCGGGGAGCGCCGGTACCGCTTGCCCGGCCATGCGGCAGCGCGGCCCTACCCAATGATTGGCCGCTTTGCCGCACGGTCCTTCCCCCAAACCCGGGGGCTCGCCACCGGGATTTTCGCCACCGGGGGTTCGATATCCCTGTCTTGCCTGGAATCTTCACCTTCGGCCTTGCCCGTTTTTTCCGGCCGGGCTATGGAGCGGATCATGCGCCGGGTGGGGACAGCGCCCGGGGGTGGGTTCACGCTTCTGGAGTTGTTGAGCGTGGTGGCGGTGATTGCCCTGCTGGCCGCGCTGCTCTGGCCGGCCCTGGGCGGTGCAAAGGGCCGCGCCCAGGCGGTGGCCTGTCTGAACAATCTCCGCCAGTGGGGCCTGGCCACGCAGCTTTACGCGGCGGGCCACGAGGATTTCCTGCCGCCGGACGGGGCGCCCAACCCCACGGAGGCCTCGACCAATTTCGGCTGGTACATCCAGTTGCCGCGGGAGCTGGGGCTGCCGCGTTACCATGACCAGCCCTGGCGGACCAACCCGGCGGTCGAGCCGGGCCGGTCGGTGTGGATTTGCCCGGCCAACCGCCGCCGCAGCAACGGGCGCAACCTCTTTCACTACTGCCTCAACGAACACGTCAACGGCACCGGCCAGGACAACCGCCCCGCCCGGCTGGCCTCCATCCCCGAACCCGCGCGCACGGTCTGGCTGTTCGACACGAAAAACCTCCCCGCGGTGGGCTACTGGAACTACGTGCACACCAACCTTCATCAGGGCGGGGCGCAGTTTGTGTTTCTGGACGGCCACGCCCGGCGTCTGCCCCGGAGCGCTTACTGGGACACTGCCGCCGAGCGCGCGCGCCAGGAAAGCCCCGACCTGCGCTGGATTCCCTGAGCCGGCGGCCCCGCCGGGAGGGCGTCCGGTCGCGGCCGGCCCGTGGTTGGCGCCCCGGCTCCCTCAAGGTTCCACGTCCACCGGCAGGCCGGGCCAGACCAGGCGCAGCAACAGCGCGGCGTCCCAGTTCGCCAGGCGGAAGCAGCCGTGGGATTCGGTTCGCCCCACGTCCTCGGGCCGCGGCGTGCCGTGGATGCCGTAGCCGGGGCGGTCCAAACCGATCCACGCCACGCCCACCGGGTTGTTGGGGCCGGGCGGCAGGGTCAATTTGCGGTCCAGGGCGCGCGCTTCGGCCGACTCGGGGAACAGCGCCGGGTTGAAAGTGTAATTGGGCAGGGCGGCCGCGGTGACCACGGTGAGCCGGCCCAGCGGACGCTTCTCGATCCGGGCGGCGATGCTGCACGGGAAATGCAGCAGGAGGTTCGTCTGGGCGTCGTAGCCGTGGAGTATCCGGTCCTGGAGGTAGATGCGGAGGAACGCCAGGCGGCCGTTGATGACCGGTTCGGGCACGTGCGGCACCTGCACGCGCAACCCCGGCCACGCGCGGTCCCAGTCCACGTCCGGGTTGAGCCGGCGCACCAGGGCGGGATGGGCGCGGTGTTCCTCGGCCACCAGTTCGAGCAGGCTGGCGAAGTCCAGCCGCGGCTGGCGGGACTTGCCCAGCCAGGTGGGGCTCACCGGCAACAGCCGCGCCAGGTCGTTGGGGGTGATGACGCGCGTGGTGAACACCGGGGGCTCGAGCGTGAGCCGGGCCCGGGTGGCGGCGTCCAGCGCGCCGGTCACCGGCAGCCCGGCCTGTCGTTGAAAGGCCCGCAGCGCGGCACGGGTCTGATAGCCCGGCACGCCGTCAAGCGAGCCGGAGGAAAAGCCGCGCCGGGCCAGCGCGATTTGAGCCTCGAGCACGTTGGCCACCGGCCGTGGCGCCGTGGCCGCCCCGCCGGCGGCCGGGGCCGCGAGGACGCGCACCGCTTCGGCCGGAGGGGAAACGTCGCGGAAGGGCCGGTGGCCGGGCCGGTTGGTCTCGGCACCGGTGTTGGCGGGCTGGGTGGGCCCGGGGCGTGCGGCGGGCGCGACCGTTTGCGGGGGCGGCGGCCAGGGCTCGGGCGTGGTTTGCTGCGAGCGGTAGAGGACCCAGCCCACAAACGCCAGCCCGGCCAGGGCCAGGAGCGCCTGCCCCGCGGTCTGCATGCCCCGGCGCCGCTGGCCGACTCTCATGCGCGGTGCTCCGCCCGGGATTCCGCCCGCCGGCCGGTCGGAGGGCAACCCCTTGAGTTCACGGCGGCCGGGCTCACCGGGACGGGGCGTTGCCGCCCCAGTGGAAGTCCACAAAGTCCAGAAACGCCTGCCAGTCTTCCGGCGTGGTCGAGTGCTTGCCGGGCCGGATGAAATAGCCGAGCCGGCCTTTCAACAACGTACCGGGCGCGGGCATTGTGGTGGCGGTCAACCCCGACACGCCCAGCAGTTGGTACACGGGGTCCGCGGCCAGCAGCATTTCAAACTGCCCGGCCGGGTTGGCCCACTGGTCCTCGGTGGCGTTGGACAGCAGCACCGGCCGCGGCGCGCACAGGGCGATGAGGGCGTGCTGGTCGAAGGGCAGCCGCTGCGGGGCGTCGTTGAACTGCTTGAACGCGGCGTTGAACCAGTGCGGGAAGCGGTCGTTGATCTGCTTGACCGACTCGCCCACCTTGCCGCGACTGGGCGCCGAACCGCCGCATCCGGCCTGATGGCCGAGCACCAGCCCGATCCGCTCGTCCAGCGCCGCGGCCAGCAGCGCGGTCTTGCCGTTGCGCGAGTGGCCGAAGACGGCGATGCGCCGGCGGTCCACGCGCGGATCGGTCACCAGGTAATCCACCGCCCGGTGGAAACCCCAGGCCCAGGCCGCCAGCGTTGCCCAGTCGTAGTCCCCGCGCGCGTACCGCTCCGGGCAGGCCGGGCATTTCAGGCCGGGGTCCGGTTTTTTGAGGGCACCCCGGAGGCCGCCCCCCGCCGCAAAGGCGCGAATACCCTCGGCGGCGTCCGGGTAATCCGGTTCGAGGTCCCCGTGATAAAACACGGCCAGGGCATAGCCCCGGGCGAGCACCTGACGGACATCCCACGAGCCCGCGTCTGCGCCGCGCCCGGCCTCGGTGGCCCGGTTGTTGGTGCAACCGGGACAGTACCGGGGCATCCACCCGGCGGGCAGGGCGATGGCGGGGTCGGCCAGCACCGCGTGGTTGCCACAGAAGTTCACGCCCAGAATCACCGGCACGGGGCCGCGCCGCTCGTTCGGCGTGAGCACCAGGAGGTTCAGCCCGCGCCCGGCCGCGGCGGGACCGAAGCCCAGCCGGACCTCGCGCAGCGTGGCCAGGCCATCGAGCGCGCGCGGGTTTTCCCCCAGACGCGTGACCCGGAGCCGCTTGGGCGGCGGTGGCAGGTGGCCGTACATGTAGTGCTGGAACAGCGCCTTCAACTCGGGGCGGCGCAGTTGGTTCCACTCCACCGCCGAGGTGACGGGCCGGCCGTCAAAGAAGACCAGCGGGTCGGGCAGCTCGGCCCGCGCGGGCAACTGCTCCGGTGCGGCAAAGCTCACGGGGCGGGCCGGGGCGGCGCGCGCGGGCAGGCCGGGCGGCGCCAACAGGCACAGGGCAAGCAGGGCCCCGTTTAGCAGGGAAAGGTCTTCGGTCGGGCGCCGCGGCGACGGCGCCGAAGCGGCAAGCAGAGCCGGTTTCATGCGGGCAAGGTGTACGGCCCGGGACCGGGAAAGACAACTTCCCAGTGGCCGGCAACGCCGAGCCGCGGCCGCCGGCGGCCGGCGGTTCCTGCACCTCATCCGCCCCGGCCGACGGAACACTCATCCGCCCCGAGGCGCGCCGGTTCACCGGCGCTCCGGGACGGACAGTTCCGCGCCTCGGGCTCAGTCCAGCCGCACGTCGCCGCAGAGGTGGACCTCGAGGCCCAGCTCGGCCAGGGCGGCGGCCTTGATGCGACAGGCGCGGTGAGCCTGCCGCTCGTTGGGCGCGTACACGACCTGGATGTGGTTGGACTTGTGCCGGGCCATCATCTGGTCGCGGGTGATGCCGGGCAGCACGGCGTGCATGATGGGCCACTGGGGCGTGGTCTCGCGCCAGCGCCGCTCGGTTTCTTCGGGCGGCAGGGCCACCACCTGGGCCACGCCGAGGTCGGCGTGGAGGCGGCCGCCCATGACGAAGATGCGGCTCCAGACCACCCAGCCGGGTTTGCTGATGCCCTTGAGGGTGCCGCCGCCCAACCGGAAGTACATGGGCGGCTGCCGCTCGCTGCTGGCGCCCTTCCACCCGCCGAGGAAGTGCGCGGGCGGCGCGGCCCCCGAGATCAGGAACACCCAGACATAGGCGTCCACACCGTCGCCGGTGTAGTGCTGGCCCCAACGGACGTCGTGAAGGGTGTTTTCGGGGGCGAAACCCAGTTCGCGCCAGAGCCGGTAGGTGACCAGGCCGTCGAGGCCGGCGCCTTCGTCCACCTCGTTGAAGTGGGGCAGGGCCTCGCCTTCGTAGAGCACGCGGCCGGTGCGGGGGCAGGTGACGGGGGGACGGTCCACGTTGTTGAGCGTGCCCTCGACCAGGTCGCTGGCGGGGGTGAGGTCCTTGAGACCCTGCTGGTACTGGATGCCGATGGCGTCGCAGCCGAACTCGGCGGCCAGGCGGACGGCGGCGACGTACATCTTGCACTGCTGAAGGGTCTGGGCCTCGGTCAGCTCGGTGGCCTCGTCGGTGCCCCACTGGAACTTGAGGCCCTTGCGCCGGTACCAGTCCAGCACGGCGCGGGCCTCGGCGTCGCCGACCTGCTGCAAGGCGGCGTAGAGGGTGGACTGGCTGAGGCGTTCCTTGAACACGCCGGTGGGGTGGAGCAGTTCATCGGGCAGGATGGCGTTGAACATGCCCATGCAGCCTTCATCGAAGACGCCCAGGATGGCCTTGCGCTGGCGGAAGGCGCGCGCCCAGGCACGGCCCCGTTCTTCGTCGGCCTCGGGGAGCTTGAGGTGGGCCAGGTCGCGCACGTGGCTGGTGTCGTGGGTGACGACGCCGGTGCGCAGCCACTGGCGCAGGCCGCGTTTGAAGAAGGGGTCGGTGAAGCGCTCGCTCCAGAGGGTGCTGTAGCGGACGCCGGCCTTGGTGAGGGAGCCGTTGAGATTGAGCAGGCCCACCAGGCCGGGCCAGGTGCCGCTCCAGTTGGCCACGGTGAGAATGGGGCCGCGGTGGGTGGTCAGGCCGGGCAGCACGTGGTGGCTGTACTGCCAGACGCTCTCGGCCACGATCAACGGCCGGTCCGGGTCCAGCCGGCGGAAGACCTCCAGGCCCATCGCCTGCGAGTCAATGAACCCGTGCTGCTTGTCCGGATCGTAGGGATGGCCGCGCTCGACCTGCCAGCCCTCGGCGGCCAGGGCGCGCGCGAGGGCCGCCTCCATTTTGGCCTGTTCGGGCCAGCATTTCTGGTTGGCCGAGAGGCGCAGGTCGCCACTGGCCACGAGGTAAACGGTGCGGGAATCGGAACGGGGTTTTTTCATGGCAAACGCGGGCCAAACGCTGCGCCGGGCCGGGCCGGTTGAAAAGCCCGAAAATGCCCCGGTTGACGCGCGGGGCCGGCGGCCTAACGTGCCGCGTGTCCGTGCTCGAACCGCACTACCGCCTCGGCGGTCTGCACCTGCCGCGGCTGGGGCTGTGGCTCGACCCGCGCCGCGCCGTGCGCGGGGCCGAACGGGTGGTGATCAGCCACGCCCACAGCGACCATGCCGCGGCACACCGCGAGGTGCTCCTGACCGCGCCCACCGCCCGGTTTCTGCGCTTGCGGTTGGGGCGGGGAGAGCGGGTGGAGCGCGTGCTGGCGTACGATGAGCCGTGCGAGTTGTCCGGCCCGGGCGGCGCCGGCCGGCTCACGCTGCGGCCGGCCGGGCACATCCTCGGCAGCGCGTTGACACGGATCGAAGCCGACGGCGAAACCCTCCTGTACACCGGGGACTTCAAGTTGCGTCCGGGGCGGGCGGTCGAGCCGTGCGCGCCGTGTCGGGCGGAGGTGCTGGTGATGGAGACCACGTTTGGCCGGCCGGAATTTCGCTTCCCGCCGGCGGAGGAGGTGGTGGCCGCGGTGGTGGAGTTTTGCCGGGAGGCCCTGGCCGCCGGGCGGACCGCGCTGTTGCTGGCCTACGCGCTGGGCAAAAGTCAGGAGCTGCTCGCCCGCCTGGCCGGGGCCGACCTGCCGGTGGTCTTGCACCAGCAGGTGCACCGGGTGACCCGGATTTATGAGGAACTGGGCCGGACTTTTCCGCCCCATGAACGGCTGGCCGGGGACAACGGCCGCGGCAAGGTGGTGCTCTGCCCGCCCACGGCCAACCGGGCCGCGCTCCAGGCCCAACTCGGCCCGACGCGCAGCGCGGTGATCTCCGGATGGGCCCTCCACCCGCGCTGCCGCTTTCAGTGGCGCACCGACGCCGCCTTTCCGCTCAGCGACCACGCGGATTTTCCGGACCTGCTCCGGCTGGTCGAGGCCGTGGCGCCGCGTCGGGTCTTTACCGTGCACGGGTTCGCGGCGGATTTCGCCGCCAGCCTGCGCGAACGCGGCTGGGACGCCCGCGCCCTGAGCGAGGCGGACCAGTTGAACTTCCGGCTCGGCGACCCGGTGCGCCTGCCCGCGGCGGCCGCCGCGAAGTTATGAACCGGCCGGACCCTCCGCCCGCTTCGGGTGAACCGGCAGATACCCCGGCCGGGAAGCCCGCCGTGCCGCGGCCGGCGCCGCCCCGACGCGGCGCGGTCTCGCAACCGCCAAACCGTTTTGCCGCCACCTATCGCGAAGCCCTGCCCGACCTGGAGGACCTCGAACCGGAACCGCTGCCGAGCACGGAGTTTCTGCCCGACCACAGCGTCTCGCTGATCACCTTCAACGACAGTCCGGACCTGGGTTTTGCCGCCAGCCTCAATCCGTACCGCGGTTGCGAGCACGGCTGCATCTACTGCTACGCCCGGCCCACGCACGAATACCTGGGCTACAGCGCGGGGCTGGACTTCGAGTCGCGCATCCTGGTCAAGACCCGCGCGCCGGAACTGCTGCGGCGCGAACTGGCCGCGCCCGGCTGGAAGCCGCAGGGGCTGGCGCTGAGCGGCGTGACCGATCCCTACCAGCCGGTCGAGCGCCGCCTGGGCCTGACCCGGCGGTGTCTCGAGGTGCTGGCCGAGTTCCGGCAACCGGTCCAGGTGGTGACCAAGAACCACCTGGTCACTCGCGACGCGGACCTTCTGGCCGAACTGGCCCGGCACCGGGCCGCGGCCGTGGCGATTTCGCTCACCACGCTCGACCCGGCCCTGCGCGCGGTGCTGGAGCCGCGCACCTCGCCGCCGGCGGCCCGGTTGGCGGCGATGCGGGCGCTGGCCGCAGCCGGGGTGCCGGTGGGCATGCTGCTGGCGCCGGTCATCCCGGGCTTGAACGAGCACGAAATCCCCCGGTTGTTGAGCGCGGCGGCAGAAGCCGGGGCGCGGTTTGCCGCCTGGCAGATGTTGCGCCTGCCGCTGGCGGTGGCGCCCCTGTTTGTCGCGTGGCTCGAACGCCACTTCCCGGACCGCCGGGACAAGGTGCTGGGGCGGATTCGCGCCGTGCGCGGCGGGCGGCTGAACGACCCGCGTTTCGGCACCCGCATGAGCGGCGAGGGACCCGCCGCCGTCCAGGTGGAGCGTTTGTTCGAGGTGGCCTGCCGCCGCGCCGGGATTTCCCGCGACTGGCCGGGGCTTTCCACCGCGGCGTTTCGGCGTCCGGGCGGGACGCAGTTGGAAATGCCGCTCTGAGCCGGCGGGCCCGGGTCGCCGGGGGAAGGAGATGTCGGTGGCCGGGCCCGCCCCGGAGCGCAGCCGTGCGGGCTGCCCGAAAATTTTTTTCAGCCTCGGACGGTTTTTGGCCGACCCCCGCGCGCAAACTGGCGGCATGATGAACGCAACCAGGAGCCATGCCACAGGACAACAGTTGGAACTGGGCTTTGCGGGTGACGCCGTCCCGCACCGGCCCGCCCCCCGGACGGAGAGCCGGTCGCCGCTGGCGCCGGAGCGGGCGCGGTGGTGGTTTACCCAGATCCGGCGCGGGATCGCGCTTGCCGCCGGTCGCACTGCGCCCGCCCGGCCGGAGCAGGTGTACCTGACGCTGCCCGCGCCCGGCACGTCGCGCTGGGCCGGGCCGAGTGGGGCGGGCGGTTGGAGCGCGGTCTGGCAGTCATAGCCGCGCCAGCGCGCGGTCCAGTTCCGCGTCGGTGTTGTAGTAGTGCGGCGAGAGCCGCAGGTAGCGCCGGCCGGCGCGGTCGGTGCGCAGCGAGGTGTGGATGGCGTCGGCGGCGAGCCGGGCGTGGAGCGCGGCCATGTCGGCACCGGGCCGATGGAAGCTGACAATGCCGCTGGCGTTTTCCGGCGGCGCGCCGGCGCCGAGGACCTCGTAGCCCTTGTCGCGGAGCGCGGCCACGAGCCGGGCGCGTTTGCGGAGCAGCTCGGCGGTGATGGCGTCCACGCCGATTTCCAGGACCAGTTCGAGCGCGGCTTTGAGGCCGGCCAGGCCGAGCAGGTTGGCGCTGCCGGCCTCGTACCGGCGGGCGTCGGACCGGAACTTGAGTTCTTCCCGGGCGACGAAATCCGGGCAGCGCAGGTTGTGCCAGCCATAGACGGTGGGCCGCAGGCGTTCCTGGACCTCGCGCCGCACGTAAAGAATCCCCGCCGCACAGGGTCCCAGGAGCCACTTGTGGGCGTCGGCGGCCAGGATGTCCACGGACTCGACCGGGGTGGGAAAGGCGCCCAGGGTTTGGATGCCGTCCACGCAAAAGAGGATGCCGCGCTGGCGCAGCGCCGGGCCCAGCCGGGGCAGGTCCAGCCGCCAGCCGGAGATGAAATGGCAGGAGGCCAGGGCGACCAGGCTCGTGCCTTCGTCCACCTGGCCCAACACATCCAGGGGCCGGATTTCGCCCAGCCGGCGCACGTTCAGGAAGCGCACCTCGACGCCCCGCTCGGCCAGGCTCATCCACGGGTACACGTTGGAGGGGTAGTCGTCGAAGTACACCAGCACGTTGGCGTGGCGGCGGAAGGTCAGGCCGTTGGCCACCAGGCTCAGGGCCAGCGAGGTCGGGCCCACCAGCGCGATTTCCTCCGGCGTGGCGCCGAGCAGACGCGCGGCCAGCGCGCGGGTCTGGGCCACGAAATCGCGCGGGACAGCGGTCTCCTGGTCGCCCAGCGCGCCGTCCCGGGCGCAGGCGGCCACGGCCTCCGCCACGCGGCGGGGCAGGGGACACACCCCGGCATGGGCGAGGTACACGGAGCGGGTCACCACCGGAAATTCGTGGCGGCGGAAGTCTTCGTTTTCGTGCAGTTCGGCGAGCGTCATGGTCCAAAGCGCGTGCGGTCAACCCGGCCGCGTTCCCAGCGGGCCGTTGACCACGTTCACCGGATGGCCGGCGAGGAAGGCGCGGACATTTTCGACGGCCTGGCGCAGCAGGCGTTCGCGGGCGGCGCGCGTGGCCCAGCCCAGGTGCGGGGTGATGACACAGTTCGGGGCGGTCAACAGCGGGTGGTCCGGCGGGGGCGGTTCGGTGCTCAACACGTCCAGGCCGGCGCCGGCCAGGCGCCCGTCGCGGAGGGCTTCGGCCAGGGCGGGCTCGTCCACCAGCGGGCCGCGGCCGGTGTTCAGGAGGTAGGCCCCGGGTTTCATCCGGGCGAGGCGCTCGCGGTTGATCAGGTGCCGCGTGTCGGGGGTCAGCGGGCAGTGCAGCGACACCACGTCGCTTTCGCGCAGCAGGGTGTCCAGGTCGGTGAAGCGCGGGCCGGCGGGCGGCGCGGCGGGCGGGGTGCGGGTGTGGACCAGGACCCGCATCTCCAGCGCGGCGGCCAGGCGGGCCACGGCCCGGCCCACCTGACCGTAGCCGATCACGCCGAAGGTGCGCCCGGCCAGTTCGACCAGCGGCGTCTCCCAGTAGCAAAAATCCGGGCTGCGGCTCCAACGGCCGGCGCGCGCGCCCTCGCTGTGCCGGCCCACGTGGTGGGTCAGTTCGAGCAGCAGGGCGAGGGTGAGCTGGGCCACCGAGGGGGTGCTGTAGCCCGGGACGTTGGTCACGGGGATGCCGCGGGCGCGGGCGGCTTTCAGGTCCACCACGTTGTAACCGGTGGCGAGCACGCCGATGTAGCGCAGGCGGGGCAGGGCGGCGAGGGTTGCGGCGTCGAGCACCGTTTTGTTGGTCAACACCAACTCGGCCTCCGCGGCGCGGGGCACCACCTCGGCCGGCGGGGTGCGGGGATAAACGCGCAGTGTCCCGAGGGCTTCGAGCGGTGCCCAGCTCAGGTCGCCGGGGTTGAGGGGGTGGCCGTCGAGCACGACGAGGTTCATGCGCGCGGCGAGCGTTGCGCAGCGGTGGGGAAAGTCAATGCGGCCGGCGGGTGGCCCGGGGCTTTGCTGCTTGACCGGTTGGGCCGGCGGCAGCAGTCTCGCACTGCGTCACCGCTATGAAATCAATGCTTCGTTTGTCCCTGCCGCGCCTGCTGGTCCTGCTGCTGTGCCTGATCGGGTTGCGGCCCCTCCAACTGCCGGCGGCCGAGCCGGCCCCGGCCCGGATCAGGGTTTTGTTGATCACGGGCGATGACGTGTCGCCGGCGCATGACTGGGCCGCGGTGTCCGCCGCCACGCGCGCGTTGCTGAACGAGTCGGGCCGGTTCGAGGTGCGGGTGTGCGAGGACGCGGGCATTTTGAACTCGGCGACCAGCCTCCAGCGTTACGACGTGATTTACTTTGCCCTGTACAACGCCCGCACGCCCACGCCCGACGCCGCGGCGCGGGAGAACCTTCTGAACTTCGTGCGGGGCGGGAAGGGCTTCGTGGTGGCCCACCTGGCCAGCGCCTCGTACAAGGACTGGCCCGAGTTCGGCCCACTGTGCGGCCGGTTCTGGGTCATGGGCACCTCCGGGCACGGGCCGCGGGGGAAGTTCCCGGTCAGGGTGGCCGACACCACCCACCCCATCACCCGCGGGATGAGCGGCTTCGAGGCCGACGACGAACTTTACGCCAGGCTCCAGGGCGACGCCCCCATCCGGGTGCTGCTGGAGGCCGATTCGGACTGGAGCAAGAAGACCGAGCCGCTGGCGTTTGTCCGCGAGTACGGCCAGGGCCGGGTCTTCCACCACACCTTTGGGCACGACGCCCGGGCGCTGCAAAACCCGGCCGTGAAGTCTTTGATCCAGCGCGGCGTCGAGTGGGCGGCCACCGGGGCGGTGCGCTGAGCTGGAAACCGTTTTCGGGCCGCCGCAACCTGAATGATCCGAAAAGGCGTCCCGTCCAACGCAGCAATTGTTCGCAAACCAAGAAACCATGACACCATCCCATCCCACTCCCGGTCCGGCGCCGCTGACGCGCCGGCATTTCCTGAAAGCCTCTGCCGCCGCCGGTGCGGTGGCGGCCGTCCACTTCCCCAGCGTGCTGGCCCAGGCCAGGCCGCCCTTCAACGCCGTCATCCTGGGCATCGGCGGTCGCGGCGGCGGCGCCGGCCAGAACTTCCTCCAGGCCTGCAAGGAGGTCGGCGTCGAGGGCAAAATCGTCGCCGTCGCAGATATCTTTGCGAGCCAGGCCCGCCGCGGGCACGAGGCCTTCGGCGTGCCCGAGGACCGCTGCTTCAGCGGGTTTGACGCATACCTCAAGGCGCTGGAAGTGCCCGGGGTGAACTACGCCATTCTGGCGACGCCGCCGGGTTTCCGCCCGCCGCACTTCAAAGCCTGCATCGAGCGCGGCAAGCATGTCTTCACCGAGAAACCCGTGGCGGTGGACGCCCCTGGTTGCCGCATCATGTACGCCGCCGCCCAGGAGGCGAAGAAGAAGAACCTCAAGGTCGCCGCCGGCACCCAGCGCCGGCACCAGCCCAGCTATATCGAGACCATCAAGCGCATCCGCGACGGTGCCGTGGGCGACATCGTCACCCTGCGCGCCTACTGGGTCAACGGCGGGCCCATCTGGCATCGTGGCGAGCGGGGCAACAGCACCCTCGAGAAGCAAATTTTCAACTGGTACCACTACATCTGGCTGTCGGGCGACCACATCTGCGAACAGCACGTGCACAACCTCGACGTCTGCAACTGGATCATGGGCAACCAGCACCCGGTCCGCTGCTGGGGCATGGGCGCCCGCCAGCAACTGGGCAACGCCTCGGGCGAAATCTGGGACAACTTCGCCGTCGAGTACGAGTACGCCAACGGCGTGCGCATGTTCAGCTACTGCGGCCAGATCAAGCGCCAGTGGTCCAGCGTCAGCGAGGCCGTCCACGGCACCAAGGGCTGGGCCAACCCCGGGGGCTCCATCCGGCCCGTTGACGGCGCCCTGTGGCGGTTCCGCGCCGAACGCAACGTGGACCCCTACGTGCAGGAGCACGTGGACCTCATCAACGCCATCCTCAAGGACGGCGACCTCAACGAGGCGGCCCAGGTGACCGACAGCACCCTGACCGCCATCCTCGGGCGCGAAGCGGCCTACAGCGGGCGCGGGCTGGAATGGGACGAAGTCCTCAACAGCAAGTTCATGTACGGTCCCGAACAGCTCTACACCGACGCCAGCAAGATGCAGTTCGGCGAGTTCCGCACCCTCAAACCGCCGATGCCCAGCCTGTTCGACAGCCTCAAGACTCCGCCGATGGTGCCCACCGCCTGAACCTTGGCGACGTTCTTCCCTGCAGCGCGGCCCTCGTGGCCGCGCTTTTTATCAACCGTCGAAGGAGGCTACGGCCTGCGCTCGCGTCGGTCGGGGGTGGAACGGGTTACCAGCCCGGCGGCGTAGCGCAGGCTTCCCAGCCTGCCGTATCGCCGGCTTCCAGCCGGCATCGGGCACTTCGGATGGGTAGCGCGACCGTCACGGTCGCTGCCGTCGGCGTCTCGCCGACGGGCAAGGGTGGAACGGGCAACCCGCCCGGCGCTCCGGTAGCGGCGGCGTCCGCGCCGCCGCTTGGGCGGCAGACACTGGAGCCGGGACCGCGGTGGGTTCGGCGGGACGCCGAACCCGGCGGGCGGGACGCCCGCGCTCCCAGAAATCCGTTGTAGCCGCGGCGATCACGCAGGGGACCTTCCCTCCGCCGGCTGACTCCGGCAGCTACGGGCCGGCGGCGTAGCGCAGGCTTCCCAGCCTGCCGTATCGCCGGCTTCCAGCCGGCATCGGGGACTTCGGATGGGTAGCGCGACCGTCCCGGTCGCTCCCGTCGGCGTCTCGCCGACGGGCGAGGGGTGGAACGGGCAACCTGCCCGTCCCGCCGGGCAACCCGCCCGGCGCTCCGGTAGCGGCGGCGTCCGCGCCGCCGCTTGGGCGGCAGACACTGGAGCCGGGACCGCGGTGGGTTCGGCGGGACGCCGAACCCCGCGGGCGAGACGCCCGCGCTCCCGGCGTCCAGCCATCAGACGCCCGTCAATGAGCGCGACCTCTGGCCCCGGGCCTCCGACAGAAAGAGCGGGAGCAAGATCAACAGCAAGAGGTCGAGGGCTGAAACTCCGGCCTCCGAAACTCCGAAACTCCGGCATCCGGCATCTGATGCTCCGGTGCACAGCCGCCCGGGCCGGGTTGCCCCCGGCGGCCGATCAATCACTTCCTGTTTCCCCCGCCCCCGCCACCAGCCGGGCGAGGGCCAGGCAGTTCCACAGGGCCTTGGGCACAAACGAGGACACGGCCACATACTCGGGGACCTTCGAGCCATCTGCGGTTCGTTCCGAGCAGTGGTCGTTTTCGCCCCACGGTCCCAGGCCGTCGAGCGTGGGCACGGCGTCCCAGAGCAGGTTGCCGTCGCTCAGGCCGCCGCGCCGCTGGGCCTCCGCCTCGAAACCCAGCTTCGCCGCGGCCTCCTGCCACACGGCGAAGAGCCCTTCCGAGCCGGGGTTGCTCGGCCAGGGGCGCGTTTCGCTCAGCAAATCCACCGCCACCTGACAGGCAAAGTCATCCTCCGGGCTGCGCACCTCGCCCGGACCCGCCAGGGCCTGCAGGCGCACACAGGCTTCGACGAACGTGGGCGTGTCGAAGGCCCGAAATTCGCCCTCGGCCACCGCCTCGTGCGGGACGCGGTTGGTCACGGTGCCGCCGGCGATCGTGCCCACGTTGAAGGTCAGGCCGCGCGCGTAGTCGGTGAACATCGCCACGCGCGGCAGCAGCAGCGCCAGTTGCACGATCGCGTTGGCGCCGTGCGGATGCCGCGCGCCGGCGTGGGCGCCGCGGCCGGACACGCGCAGGCGCCAGGCCGCCCGGCCCTTGCGCGCCACCACCAGCAGCGGTCGGTTCGGTGGGTCGCCCTCGCGGCCTTCGGCCTCGAAGACCAGCGCGGCGAGCGTGTCGGTCCCCAGCCGTTGCCGGCACACCTCGCCGAAGTCCGGTGAAAAGGCCTCCTCGGACGAGTTCCAAAACAGCCGCCACGTCACCGTCTCGAACAGCTCCGGCGCCCGCGCGCGCAGCGCGTCCAGCATCAACCACATCAGCGCTGTGCCGCCTTTGATGTCGTGCGTGCCGGGGCCGTAAATCCGGTCGCCCTCCGGTCGCCAGTGGAAGTCATTGCGCTCTTCCTCCTCGGGTGGAAACACCGTGTCCAGGTGCGAGACCAGCGCCAGCGCGGGACCGCCGCGGCCCGGGCGGGTGAGCACCAGGTGATCGCCCCAGGCGGGGTTGGTCGAGGGCACGAACTCCGCCGTGAAGCCCAGCGGGGCGAACGCTTCGGCGGTGAGGCGGCCCAGCCGGTTCACCCCGGCGCGGTTGCCGGTGAAGCTGTTGATCTCGACCATCTGCCGGAGCAGGTCCAGACCCGCGGGCAGTTGCCGCTCCAGGTGCTGGCGCAAGGCGGAGAGGTCCGGTTCCCGGATGTTCGTCATGGCGGGCGAGACCTTGCCAGAACCCGGCGGCGGGGCGCCAGTCCGGGGCGGCTGACCCCGGCCCGGCGGGACTCGCGGAGCGGCGCGGGAGTTACTCCGCCGCCTGCCCGGTGGCCTCCAGCATCAGGCGATGCTCGTCCAGCTCGGTCACGGGCCGCGCCAGCCCCAGGCGCCCGCGGCACATCACGGCGATGCGGTCGCACACCCCGAGCAGTTCCGGCAGATAGCTGCTGACCATCAAAATGGCCCGGGGCCGGCGGCCGTCCGCGCCGCTGGCCAGCTCGTCAATCAGGCGATAGATCATGGCCTTGGCGCCCACGTCAATGCCGCGGGTTGGCTCGTCCAGCAGCAACACGTCCACGTCGTGCTGGAGCAACCGGGCCAGGGCCACCTTCTGCTGATTGCCGCCGGAAAGGTCGTCCACGCGCTGGCCGGCGCCCAGGCACCGGATGCCCAGGCGGTCAATCCACCGCTGCGCCGCCGCCGCCTGCCGTGCCGGCCGGACCACCGGACCGGGACCGAACCCCTCGAGGCGGGACAGGGTGATGTTGTCCGCCACGCTCAACGCCAGCGCCAGCCCTTCGTGCTTGCGGTCTTCGCTCAAAAAGCCCACGCCCTGACGCCAGCGCGCGGCGGGCGAGGCCGGGCCCGTGAACGCGCCCACCTTCACCGTGCCGCGCCGCACCGGGTCCAGCCCGAACACGCAGCGCAACAGCTCGGTGCGCCCGGCGCCCACCAGCCCCGCCACGCCCACCACCTCGCCGCGATGCAGCGTCAGCGCGGCCTCGCGCGGTCGCTCACGCCCGGCCAGGTCGCGGATTTCCAGGACCGGTTCGCCGCGGCGGCGCGGGCGACGCGGGTACAGGTCTCGCACCTCGCGGCCGACCATGAGCGTGACGATCCGGGCCGGCGTCAGGTCCGCGGCCGGGCCGCCGCCCACGGTGCGGCCGTCGCGCAACACGGTGATGCGGTCGGCGATTTGTTTCACCTCCTCGAGGAAGTGCGAGATGTACACCAGCGCCAGTCCCCGGGCCTTGAGCTGGCGGATGAGGTCGAAGAGCCGGGCCACGTCCGGCGCGGCCAGGCTGCTGGTGGGCTCGTCCAGGACCAGCACGCGGCAACCGCTGGCCAGGGCGCGGGCGATTTCCACCAGTTGCTGCGCGGCGGGCGGCAGTTCCCCCACGGGGCGGTCGGGATGAATTTCGGGGTGATCGAAGGGGCGCAACGCCGCCTCGGCCCGGGCGCGGATGGCGCGACGGTCCAGCCAGCCCCAGCGGTGCGGTTCGAGGCCGAGCACGATGTTTTCCGCGACGGTCAGGTGCGGCGCCAGCGACAGCTCCTGGTAAATCATGGCGATGCCGGCCCGACGGGCCTCGAGCGGGTCGGCCGGGGCGAACGGGCGGCCGTCGAGTTCGAGCGTGCCGGCGTCGGGCGCGTGCACGCCGGCCAGCACCTTCATGAGGGTGCTTTTGCCGGCGCCGTTTTCGCCCACCAGGGCGTGGACTTCGCCCGGCGCCACGGTCAGGTCCACCCCGTCCAGTGCCACCGTCGCGCCGAAGCGCTTGACGATGCCGCGCATGACCAGGCGCGGCGGGACGCCGGGACTTGCGGCCGAGACCCGGGCATTCACTCCGTCAGCCATTGCTTCAAATCCGGCTCGAGCAGTGTGCGGATGGCGGGGGCGTGGCGGTTGTCCGGCGTGGCCACGGCCGCCCCGGTGTCAATCCGCCGCGGAACCGGCTCGCTGCGCAAATGCCGCACCACCGCGCGGACGCCTTCGTAGCCCATGGCAAAGGGGTTTTGCAGCACCAGGCCGTGCAGTTCGCCCCGATCGAGCGCCTTGACGAGCACCTCCGAGCTGTCGAAGCCGACGAATTTCACCCGGCCCGCCCAGCCGGCGTCCTGGAGGGCCCGCAACATGCCGAACGTGGTGGACTCGTTCACGGTGAAGATGCCGTCCAGGTTCAGGGTGCCGTCCGGGCGACGGTATGGGGCCAGGAGGTTTTCGCTGGCCCGGTAGGCGGTCTCGGCGAGCGAGCCGCCGTACTGATTGGCGCTGACCACGGTGATGTCGGGGTACTGCTTGATCGTGTCCAACCAGCCCTGCTCGCGGGCCGTGGTGCTGGCCGAGCCTTCCATGCACCGGAGCATCACCACCCGGCCGCGGCCGCCCAACAATTGCGCCAGGTGACGCGCCCCCAGCGCGCCGCCCTGGTAGTTGTCCGTGGCCACGAAGCTCACGTACTTGTCGGTCTTGAGGTCCGAATCAATGATCACCACCGGAATTTTCGCCCGCACGGCCTCGAGCACGGGCGGACGCAGGGCGGCGTCGTCCAGCGGCGCCAGCACGATCCCGTCCACCCGGCGGGTGACGAGGTCCTCGACCACCTTGATCTGGGATTCGCGGTCGTCCTCCTTGAGCCCGCTTTTCCAGAGAATCTCCACGTCCAGTTCGGCGGCGGCCTTGAGCGCCCCGGCGTGGATGGACTTCCAAAAGGCGTGCGTGGCGCCCTTGGGCACCACGCCAATGACCGGCCGGCGCGGGGTGTCCGCGGACCGGAGCGTGCCGGTCGCCAGGGCGAGGGCGGCCAGCGCCCCAATGCCCGGGCCGAGCCGCCGCAAGCCGAACCGGGAGAGCCAGCGCATGGTCGTTCAAACCCGCTCCGGCAGTTCGTAGCCCTTGCGCCGCTCGCGGTCCAGGAGGGCGTTGGCCTCGCGGTCGCCCACGAACTCCTCCTTCACCGGGTCCCAGCGCAGCCGCCGGCCGGTCCAGCGGGTGATGTTCACCAGGTGACACAGCGTGGCCGTGCGGTGCCCGTACTCGATGTCCGCCCGCGGCCGTTGCCGGCTCCGGATGCAATCGTACCAGTTCTGGATGTGGTCGCCGCCCACCTCGCGCGCCGCCCGCACGGCGTTCTCGGCCAGTTCCTCGTCCGGCTCGGACCGGCAGATGCCGCGGTCAATGCGGAGGCGGCCCTTTTCGCCCACGAAGATGCCGCCGCCGGAGATGCCCCCGCCGAGCGTGCCCCCGCCCGCCGGTTCGCCGGTCATCTCGACCACCGTCCCCGTGGCGTAGCGGAAAAACACCGGCGGCACGCAGCAAATCTTGTCCGCCCGGTCGCGGCCTTCCGGCGCGGTGAAGGTGGGCGGCGCGAATTTCCCCTCGCCGGGCCACAACTCGACCGGCCCGCTCTCGTCCATGCCCAGTGCGGACTGAATCTGGTCAAACCCGTGCGCTCCCCAGCCGGTGACCTCGCCGCCGGACCAGAGGCGGAAGGAAATCCAGCCCGGGTTCGCCCGCGGGGCGTAGATGTCCGGGTGGTACGGCACCAGCGGACCCGGGCCGCACCAGCGGTCCCAGTCCAGGCCCTCGGGCACCGGCTGGCCGGGCAGGGCGCATTCCCAGGGGCTGGGGTAGTTTTGGGCATGGACCTTGGTGATTTTGCCCAGGACGCCACGGCGGACCAGATCGCAGCCCACGATGTTCTCGCGCATCGAACGCTGCTGGCTGCCGGTCTGCACCACCCGACCGTACTTGCGCGCGGCCTGCACCATCAGCCGGCCCTCCCGCACGGTGAGCGTGAGCGGCTTCTCCGCGTACACGTCCTTGCCCGCCTGACAGGCGTGGATGACCACCAGCGACCGCCAGTGGTCGGGCGTGGCGGTGAAGATGGCGTCCACATCCTTGCGCTCGAGCAACCGCCGGTAGTCCTGCACCGCCGCGGCCTGGTGTTTGGCGGCGATGGCCCGGGCGCGGGGCAGGTTCACGTCGGCAAACGCCACCACCCGCGTGGCCGGCCGGCGCAGCGCGCCCTGGAGCAACGCCGAGCCCTGCCGGCCGATGCCGATGAAACCGATGCCGATGCGGTCGTTGGCGCCGGGCTGCCCGTCCGCCGCCAGCACGCCGGCGGGCAAAAACCGGGGCGCCAGACCGGCGGCGAGGACGGACCCGGCGGCGCGTTGCAGGAATTGCCGGCGCGACAGCCGCGCCCGGACCGCGGAAGAGGAAACGTGGGCTTGCATGACCCTGTTTTAACGCCGCCCCCCACGGACCGCAAAGGCGGAATTGGGCGGAGAGAACGGCGCCGCCGGGCTGGTAGCCCGGCGGGACGGGCAGGTTGCCCGTTCCACCCGGGCCGAAAAGGGGCCGCCAGCGGCCGCACGCCTAACGCTGCCACGAGGGGGGGCGTCCGATGCCGCGCGAAGCGTGTGGAGTGCGCCGGCTGGCCGGCGCTGTCGGCGGGAGCCGGCGGGGACGCCGGCGCTCCCACGACGTAGGGGCAGACCTCGGATCCTGCCGTCGCGCGGGTTTCCCAACCCGCGGGCTTCCGCGTTCCCCCGCATCGCCGCTTGGGGAATCGGCGTCACGGCCGGTTGGGAAAC
>JBBIJZ010000010.1:0-59225 GCA_037445715.1 Verrucomicrobiales bacterium
GCCGGGCGCGCAGCGCGGCGCGTTGCTCGGCCCAGGCGGCGGGCGTGGCGGGGATGTGGAGTTCGGGCGCGGGCGGCGTGGCCGCCAGCCAGGCGGGCGTTGGCGCGGGCATCGCGGGGGTCATGAGCAACAGCCCGGTCAGGACCGGGACGAGGTTTTTGAATTGCAACGAGGACATGGGCACGGCGGGCAACCCCGCGCTCGCAGAGGCTCAAGCGGACACGATCCGGCCGTCTTCCAGGTGCAGGACCCGCGGCGCGTGGGCGGCGACCCGGGCGTCGTGGGTGGCCACGACGAGCGTGGTGCGTTGTTCGGCGTGGAGTTCGCCCAACAGCGCGATGATCTCGGCGCCGGTGTGGGAGTCGAGGTTGCCGGTGGGCTCGTCGGCCAGCAGGAGGTCGGGCCGGTTGATCAGGGCGCGGGCGATGGCCACGCGCTGTTGCTCGCCGCCGGAGAGCTCGGCGGGGCGATGTTCGAGCCGGTGCCCCAGGCCCACGCGTTCGAGCAGGGCCCGGCCGCGCGCGGCGGCTTCGGCCGCGGGCACACGGGCCAGGCGGGCCGGCGCGCAGACGTTTTCCAGCGCGTCCAGGTCCGGCAGGAGGTGGTAGGCCTGGAAGACAAAGCCCACGCGGCGGTTGCGGAAAGCCGCCAGCGCGCGGCTGGACAGGGCATCCAACCGCCGGCCTTCAAATTCAATGTGGCCCGTCGTGGGCGTGTCCAGGCCGCCGAGCAGGTGCAACAACGTGCTTTTGCCCGCGCCCGAGGCGCCCTGCAGGGCCAGGTAGGCGCCCCGGGGAATTTCCAGGTCCACACCGCGCAGGACCTCGATGTCGCGCCGGCCCAGCCGGTAGTTTTTGGTCACCCCGCGGGCGACCACCAGGGCGGGGGCGACCGCCTCGGGGGCCCTCGGGGCCGGGACCGGGGCGGGGTCACTCATGGCGCAGGGCCTCGACGGGTTTGAGCCGGCCGGCGTGCCAGGCGGGGATGAGGCCGCCGAGCAGGCTCATCAGGAGCGCGCCGGTGACGATGATGGCCACGTCGCCGGGGATGACCAGCGCGGGCAGTTCGTAGAAGTGGTAGATGTCGGCGGGGAACAGCTCGAAGCCGGTCAGCCGGCGCATCTGGAAGAGGAACTCGTTGCGGTAATGCACGCCCAGCAGGCCCAGCCCCAGACCGGCGGCCACGCCCAGCAGGCCCACGATCAGGCTCTGGCTCAGAAAAATCCACATCACCTGGCCGTCGGTGGCCCCCAGGGCCTTGAGCGTGCCGATCTCGCGGGTCTTTTGGACCACGAAGGTGATGAGGCCGCTGCAGATGCCAAACGCCGCCACCAACGTGATGAAGAACAGCAGGTAGTACATCATGTTTTTTTCGACCACGACCGACTCGAGGAACGTGGCGTGCTCCTCGTACCAGGTGCTGACCTTGTAGCCGCCGCCCAGGCGGCCCTGGAGCCGGCTCTGCACCGCCGCGGCCTGCTCGGCGTCGTCCAGCGCCACGATCAGGCCGTGGACGGCGTTCTCCAGGCCGAACAGGTCCCGGGCGTTGGCCAGCGAGCAAACCACCAACAGGGCGTCCAGGTCGTAAAACCCCACCTCGAACACGCCGCGCACGGTGAAGTCATCGGCCAGCGGCGCCTCTTCCTCGCCCTGCTGGCGGGCGCGGTTCCAGCGCTCGAGCTGGGTGACGGCGTACACGGCCACGGCGTCGCCCGGCTGGAGGTTGAGCCGGGCGGCCAGTTCGCGCCCCACCAGGAAACTGTAGCCGCGCAGCTCGTTCGTCCCGGCCACCACGCGGCCCAGCAGGGTGCTCACCGGCGGCACCGCCGAGGCGGGGTCCACCCCCAGCACCGAGGGCACGTGAAACGCGGAGGCGCCCTCGGCCGGTTGGGTCTTGAGCAGGACCGGCCCGGTCACGTACGGCGTGACACCGCGCACCCCCGGCACGGCGGCGATCTCGGCCCGGAGCGCGGCGTGGTTGGTGAGGAGGCCCTCGCGCGGCTCGACGCGCACATGGGCGGTGTAGGCGGCCAGCTTGTGGCGCAACTCGCGGTCGAACCCGCTCATCACCGCGATCACGATCACCAGCACCGCCACCCCGAGCATCACGCCCAACACCGAGATGAGGGTGATGACCGACACCAGCTTGCGCCTGGGGCGCAAGTACCGGAGGGCCAGCATCCATTCAAACGGGAGGCGCGACACGCGGCCGCAGGCTAGGCACCGGCCGGAACGGTGTCAAACGCCCCACCCCCCGGCACCAGCGCCCGGCAGCCGCGGCGGACTTGAGCCGGGGCGGTGGCTGTGCTAAGGCGGGCCCATGCCTGCGCCCTGTTGGCCGCCCCGTTGCGCCCGGGCCGCCCGTCGCTCCGCGAGGTGGCCCGCATGAAAATCACCCTCCTGGGCGCCGCCGGCGGCGAGGTCACCGGCTCCGCGTATCTGGTGGAGACCGCGCGCTGCCGCGTGCTGGTGGATTTCGGCTTCTTCCAGGGCATCCCCCACGCCGAGGACCACAACCACCTCCCGCCGGGACTTGACCCCTCCCGGCTGGATGCGGTGTTGCTCACGCACGCCCACCTCGACCACACCGGCCGCCTGCCGCTGCTGCCCGGGCGGGGTTTCCGCGGGCCGCTGCGGGCCACGGCGGCCACGCTCGAACTGAGCGACCTGATTCTGCGCGACTCGGCCAAGGTCCAGGCGCAGGACCTGGCCCGGGTGAACCGCAAACGCGAGCGGGCCGGCGAACCGCCCCTGACGCCGTTGTACGACGTGGACGAGGTCGCCCGCATCATGGCGCAGGCCCAGCCGGTGGCCTACGACCAGCCGGTGCCGGTCACGCCGGACCTTGAGGCCGTGTTCCTGGAGGCCGGCCATCTGCTCGGCTCGGCCAGCATCCACCTGCGCGTGCGGGAAGCGGGGCGGGTCAGGACCGTGGTGTTCTCCGGCGACCTCGGCCCGCGCGGCGTGCCCATTCTGCGGGACGCCGTCTGCCGTCACCTGCCGGCGGACCTGGTGTTTCTGGAGTCCACCTACGGCGACCACAACCACCAGCCCTTCGCACAGACGGTGGCCGAGTTTTACGACGCGGTGCGCGAGGCCGTGGCGGCCCGGGGCAAAATCCTGGTGCCCACCTTCGCCGTGGGCCGGGCGCAACTGCTCCTGGTGTTGCTGGCCCTGGCCTTCCGCCGCGGCCAGTTGCCCCGGTTCCCGCTGTTCCTGGACAGCCCGATGGCCGCCGAGGCCTCCCGCATTTACCTGCGGCACCCCGAGCTGTACGACGAGGATCTGCGCGCGCTGGGCACGGAGCATCCGATCCTCGACGACCTGGACACCCTCAAAATCACCGCCACGGCCGAAGAATCCCGGGCCCTGAACGACGTGCCCGGCCCGTGCCTCATCCTGGCCGGCTCGGGCATGTGCAACGCCGGTCGCATCCTGCACCACCTGCGCCAAAACCTGTGGCGACCGGAGACGCGCGTGTTGATCGTGGGCTACCAGGCCGCGGGCACGCTGGGCCGGCTGCTGGTCGAGCGGGCGCCACACGTGCAGATTTTCGGCGAAAAGGTGGTGGTGCGCGCGCGCGTGCACACCCTGGGCGGCTTCAGCGCCCACGCCGGCCAGAACGAACTGCTGGACTGGCTCGGTTGCCTGGCCGACACCCGCCCGCGCGTCTGCCTCACCCACGGCGAGGCGCCGGCGCGCCGGGCGCTGGCGGCGCGGGTCCGGGAACGGTTCGGCATCGAGGCCGCCCTGCCCGAGCTGGGCGAGACGGTGTCCCTGTAACGCGCCCCGATGAACACGGAACTGACCCTCGACCTGGTCCGGCAGTTCGGCACCGCGCTGCTGCTGGGCGCGCTGGTGGGCATTGACCGGGAGAAACGCAAGGAGGAGGGCGAGGCCAATTTCGGCGGCATCCGCACCTTCATCCTCATCGCCCTGAGCGGCGCCACCGCCGCCCAGGTGGGCCGGCTCCTGGACACGCCGGGGGTGTTGCTGGTGGCGCTGGGGATGATCGGCCTGGCCCTGGTGGCCGCGCACGCCAGCGAGCACCTGCGACCCCAGACCGTCGCGCCGGGCCTGACCAGCGAGGTCGCGGCGCTGGTGGTGTTTTTGCTGGGCGGCCTGTGTGTCCTGGGCCCCCTCGAGCTGGCCGTGGCCCTGGGCGTGGCCACTTCGGCGGTGCTGGCCTTCAAACAACCGATCCATGACCTGGTGCGGCGGGTGGGCACCGAGGATTTGTACGCGGCCCTGAAGCTCCTGGTGGCCACGTTCATTGTCCTGCCCCTGCTGCCCCGGCGTCCGGTGGACCCCTGGGCGGCGTTGAACCCGTACACGCTCTGGTGGCTGGTCATCCTGATCTCGGCGCTCTCGCTGGTCGGCTACGTGGCCACGCGCGCGCTGGGCGCCGCCCGCGGCCTGCTGCTGACCGGATTGACCGGCGGCCTGGTGTCCTCGACCGCGGTCACGCTGGCCCTGGCGCGTCGCAGCCGGGAACCGCGGGCCGGCCCGGCCGGGATGCTGGCCGCGGGCATCCTGGTGGCGTGGTTGATCATGCTGCCGCGCCTGGCCGTGCTGCTGGCGGTGGCCAGTCCGGTCCTGGCCCGCCGCCTGGGTCCGGCGCTGGCGGGGCTGGCCCTGGTCACGGCCGGGTTGGCGTGGCGGGGGTTTCGCCGGGCGCGTCCGGCCGGGGCACCGGAGGCTCCCGGGGTGGAGGTGCCGCTGCGCAACCCGTTCAGCCTGCTCGAGGCGGTCAAGTTTGCCGCCCTGTTTGCCGCGGTGCTGGTGCTGGTGAAACTGGCCGGGCAGCACGCCGGCACCGGGGGCCTGTACGCCGTGGCCGTGGTGGCCGGGTTGCCCGACGTGGACGCCATCAGCCTCTCGCTGGCCGGGCAGGTGCGCGCCGGTGGCCCGGTGGATCTGGCCGCGCGGGCGGTGTTGCTGGCGGTGATGAGCAACACGGGCTTGAAGGCCGCCCTGGTGCTGGCGCTGGGTTCCCCCGCCCTGCGCTGCGCGATGCTCCCCGGCGCGGCGGTGTTGCTGGCCGCCGCAGCGTTGGGGTGGTTTTTCCTTTGAGGCGCCCCGCCGGACCGTGATGCCACGCCCGGGCGGGGCCGGGCGGCGCGTCAACGCGGTTCGTTCACCACGGTCAGCGTGTTGAGCGGCACGTGGGTCAAGGTGGTCCGGGCGCCGCGCGGCCAGCGGATTTCCACGGACTCGACCCGCTCGGCACGGCCCAGACCGAAGGTCAACGGCAACTCCGACTGGGAGAGGTAGCTCTTGGTGGGCATGACCGTGCGCCACTGGGTGCGGCCGCCCGCGCGGAGGGTCACTTCGGCGCCGATGGCATCGCGGTTGGAGACGTTGCCGACCAGTTTGAGGCGCACCCAGTGGTGGCCCAGGGCCTGGTCGTTGCGCAGGAGCAGGGGCGGGCCGCCGGTCTGGAGCAGGAGCACGTCCAGGTCGCCGTCGCCGTCAATGTCCGCGTAGGCCGAGCCGCGGCCGACGATGGGCTGGAAGAGGTCGGGGCCGGCCTTTTCCGGCGGCACGGGCACGTAGCAGGGGGTGACGCCGCGGTTCCAGAACAGTTGGGCCGGCTGGGCGTAGGTCTGGCTCTGCTGCACCTTGCTGATGTCGGGCTCGAGGTGACCGTTGGCGGTGAGCAGGTCCAGGCGGCCGTCCAGATCGTAGTCGAAAAAGAACAGGCCGAACTTGAGCAGGAGGCGGCTGGGCGGGCCGAAGTTTTCGGTGATGGCCTCGTCGGTGAAGAGCAGCGGCCGGGCGGGCGCGGCGACGTAGAGGGCGTTCATTTCGTTGGCAAAGTTGCTGATGGCGATGCCCAGCGCGCCGTCGTCGCGGAAGCGCGCGGCGTCTATGCCCATCGCGCCGCGGGTCTGGCCGTAGCTGTCGAAGGCGATGCCGGCGGCGGCGCCGATTTCCTTGAAGGTGCCGTCGCGCTGGTTGTGGAAGACGAAGTTCTGGACGGTGTCGTTGGCGACCACCAGGTCCAACCAGCCGTCCCCTTCCAGGTCCACCGGGATCACGCCCAGCGACTTGGCGGCGGGCACGCCCGTGGCGGGGTTGCGCACCTGCACCCCGGCCTCGGCGGAGACGTCGCGGAAACGGCCGTTGCCCTCGTTGTGGTACAGGTCGGGAAACACGCCGGGAAAATCCCGCGGCTGGCCGTAGGCACGGCCGAGGCCGACCAGCTTGTAACCGACCTCGAAGTCCATCGCGCGCGACCACTGCACGTAGTTGGCCACAAACAGGTCCAGCCGCCCGTCGTTGTCGTAGTCGAAAAACGCGCAGCTCACGCTCCAGTCCCGGCCCGAGCCGCCCACGCCGGCCGCGGCGGTGACGTCCTCAAATCGGCCGCCGCCCAGGTTGCGGAAGAGCCGGTTGCCGTACACGGCCGACACGAACACGTCCACCCGGCCGTCGTTGTCGTAGTCGCCCACCGCGCAGCCCATGCCGTAAAGGCTCACGTCCAGGCCCGAGCCGGCGGTCACGTCGGTGAACCGCCCGGCGCCCTCGTTGCGGTACAACGCCAGCGTGGTGGGCGGCGCCCCCGTGGCCACCTGCTCCGGCCAGGCGGTGCCGTTGATGAACAGCAGGTCCGGGTCGCCGTCGTTGTCGAAGTCGAAGAACGCCGCGCCGCCGCCCATGGACTCGGGCAGGAGTTTGTCGCCGGCGGCACCATTGTGGTGGACGAACGTGATGCCGGCCGCGCGGGTGATGTCGGTGAAGCGCACTTCCGGCACGACGGCCGCGGGGCGGGCGGGCGCCTGCGGGGCGGCCAGGGGCGTGAGCCGGGCCGGGGGGGGCGCGGGCCGGCGTTGGACCCACCACATCACGGCGCCCACGCCGAGCGCCAGCGCGAGCAACGCCAGCGCCGACCATTTGAAGGCCCGGCCGATGATGGCGTCGTCGTAGTGCGCCGGCTCGCCGTCATCCTCCGGCAGGACGGCCGGCTTGACCGGGGCGGGGGGGGCGGAGCGGGAGGCGGGCGAATCCGGCGGCGGGGTGGAAGGTTCCGGGTTCGCCCGGCGGGTGGTTGGCTCGGAGTCGGGCATGGGAGAGAGGGCGGGTCAATTCCGCGCCGCCACGCGCGCGGGCGGCGGGGACGGGGGCAACTCGAAGGCGCCCTCGCGTTGCAGGGGGTAGAGGACGATGGCCTGGGCGGCGTGGTCGGCGGCGGGGTTGCGCCGGCGTTCAATGTTCACGGCGCGGTCGCGGGCGTTGTCGTCGGGCCGGTATTTTTCGTGGGCCTGGAGGTGTGCCAGGGCGCGGTCGGTGTCGTCCAGTTGCACGTAAAGCAGGGCGAGGTTGTAGTGGGCGGTGAGGTTCTCGGGGTCCAGGGCCAGGGTTTGCTCGAAGCGCCGCGCGGCCTGGCGCAGGAGTTCCTTTTCCACCGCGGGGGTGTCGCGCTGGCGCTTGGCGTGCTCGAAGAGGGTCTGACCCAGTTCGTTGAGCACCTCGTAGTCCCGGCTGAAATCGAAGCCGCGCGCGAGCAGGGCGGGATCGCGGTCCTCGAGGATGCTGGTGAACTGGCGGATGGCCTCTTCGAGGTAGCCGTTCTGCTTGTTGACCAGCCCGGTGAACCAGGCCACCAGCCAGCGGGGCGCGGGCGGGTCGGCACGCGCGGCGCGCTGGAGCGCGGCCACGGCGTCGTCGAGGCGACCCTCCTTGAAGTACACCCGGGCCAGGTTGACCGGACCGTCCCAGCGGCCCAGGCGTTCGACCTGGGCGAAGGCGTGTTCGGCCTGGCGCAGCTCACCCTTCTCGCTGCCCTTGTCCCCCTCGAGCAGGAGGCCGATGCCGTAGTCGTTCCACCGCTGCCACTCGGGTATCCCGGACGGCGGGTTGTGCACCGCGGCGGCGGACCCGCCGGCCACGGGCAGGGTCAGGCGGTCCGCCGTGATGGTGGTGATGGGCAGGTCATTCGAGACGACGAACGGCTGGCCGTTGGTCCAGCCCGGGGCGCGGAAGTAGTTCACGAAAATCGTGTCGAACTTGCGGTACTGAATCTTCACCTCGAAGGTCACCGGCTCGGTCACGTCCGGCGGCACCACGAAGCGGTAATGCACCACCTGCGCCGTGCCGGGGTTGATCTGGTGGCTGTAGAGCGGGGTGAAGATGTCCTGCGGGTTGCGGCGGTCAATGCGGTTGCCGTCCTTGTCCAGCATGTAGGTGTTGAAGAAATGCGCCCAGGGGTCCACTTCGCCGTGCGGCCCCAACCCGCCGCTGCGGCCCAGGACCCGGTCCCCGCTGCGCACGGTCACGTCGGCCCACACTTCGTTCGAGTCGCTGGTGCCCTGGGTGAACTGGTGGCCCACGCGGAGGTTGCGGACCACGACCTCCAGCAGGTAGGGCACGCCGGGCTTGAGCGCGGGCGTCTCGGGTCGCAGCGGGGCCGTCAGGGGACTGTCCACCGTGCCGCCCTCCTTGAGCCCGAACAGGTCCACGCGGAGGCAGTCGCGCAAAAACTCCTGGTGCCGCCGGACGATGTTCGTCTCCCCGCGCAGGTGCGGCAGGGCGGTGTTGGCCGCGGGGAAGAGATGGTCGTGGATGCTCAGGACGCGGTGGGTGGGGTTGAAGAACTGCGCGCCGAAGTCGTTCGAGGGCTGCAAGGGCATGTGACAGCCGGCGCAGTTGGCCTCGGCCTTTTCGGGATAGTAAAAGCTGCGCGCCCCGTGGCCGGAGACGCCGCTGAGCAGGAACGAGTCGTAGCTGTTCTGACCGCGGAGCCAGTCCTTGTAGTGGTTGAGCTCGCGCGGGATGCTCACCTTGTGACAGGTCGAGCAAAACTCGGCCGTCCGGTGGAGCGGCTTGAGGAAGGTCTTTTTGTGGAACTCCGGCTTGGCCTTGACGAGCAGGCGGTTGAGGTACGCCAGCACCGCGTTGGTGCTGAAGGTGAAGGGATAGTGGACCGGCTCCTCGATGGTATAGTCCGCGTTGCCGGTGGGGCTGTTGACGTGGACGATCGAGTGGCACGCCGTACAGGTAATGCCCGCGTGGGCCGTGGGGTGGTTCTCCAGGTCAAACTCGGGGTCGTCAAAGGCGCCGCTGAAAAACGGCACCGGGTCGTGACACCCGGCGCACCAGCGCGACGCCTTCACGTTTCCATCCCGCCGCAACGCCACCGCGCGCGTCTCGCGGATGCTGAACAGGTAGGCCGGGTTGTTGAACGAGCTGAACCGGTGCGCGCTGTGAAACCAGCCCGCGTAGGCATCCGGATGGCATTCCCGGCAGTACTGATCGAGCATGAGCGTGCGCGCCGGGATGAAATTGCCCGTGGCCGTGCGCGCCGCCGACGGCGCAAAATACTGCTCGCCCTCCCGGGGACCGACCACGCTCCACCGGCGCGGGTCCAGACTGTGCAGGCCCACCATGCCCGCCACCACCACCGCCACCGCTCCGGCCCACGCCAGGCCCGCGCGCCAGCGCAGGCGCGGCCCGGCCAGGCGATGCAGCACGTACAACCACACCGCCAGCACGGGCGCGATGACGTGTGCCCAGTAGGCCACCGAGCGCCCCAGCGGGTGCTTGAGGTCAAATCCGCCCACGCGCATCAGCGCCACACCCGAAGCCAGCACCATCAGGCTGACACCGAACAGGAGCCAGCCCACCCGGACGGCGCGACGGTTGGTCCGGCCGCGCGTGTTGCGGATGTGAACCACACAGAACACCAGAAACGGCACCACCAGCAGCAGGCCCAAAGCGAGGTGGGCCAGGAACATGAGCTGGTAGAAGTAGTTCTGGTACGAAAGCCCCCGGAGCCACTCCAGGAACGTGATGGCCAGCAGATAAACCGAGTTCGCCCCCAGCACCGCCACCAGGGCGAAAACCGCGCGCAAGACCCAGCGCAGCCGCGGCCCCACCGCGCGGACATAGCGGCGCGGCGGCGGGCTGGCCGGGCCGTTCGGTGGCATGACAAACTCGTTCATGATTACCGATTTTGCGGTCTGCTGGGCAAAAGAGTGCCAACTCGTACCCTCGGAGCTAGCCCCGTTCAGCCCCGCAGGGACCAGTCGCGGTCCGCGCGGGGCGGAATGCTTTCCGGCAGGGACAAAATGCAGGGGCGCCAGAGCAGCCACGCCGCCCATTCCGCCCCAACCGGACGGGCAACGCCGCCCTTTAACCTTCGTCCCACAAATCCGCCGGCGTCACCTCCGCGATGCTGGCGCGGACCACCTCCGCGGCCGCCAGGTGCTCGGGAGGAAAGCTGTGCGCCACCGCCACGCAACGCATCCCGGCCGCCCGGGCCGCCGCCACGCCGTTGACCGCGTCCTCGACCACCACGCACGCCCCCGGCGGGAGGCCCAGTTTGCGGGCGGCCGCCAGAAACAGGTCCGGCGCCGGCTTCTTGCGCGCGGCGTCCTCGGCGCTGACCACCGCATCCCACCACGCCGGGGGCAGGCCGATGTGCCGCAGGTTGGCCTCGATTTTCACCCGGTCGGCGCTGGAGGCCACGGCCACCCGCCGGCCCGCCGCCCGGCAGGCGTGCACCAGTTCCACCGCGCCGGGAAAGGCCCGGAGCCGGCGCGGCACCAGGTCGAGGTAGATTTCGTAGGTGCGCCGCTTGGCCGCCTCGAGGTCCAGCTCCACCCCGTACTTCTCGGCCACGCCGCCGAGGTAACGGTTTTCCCCCGTGCCGATGAACGGGACAAAATCCTCCGGCGCCACCGGCACGCCGCGCTCGCGGAACATGGCCACCGCGGCGGCGTTGATCAGCGGCTCCGAGTCGGTCAACACGCCGTCCATGTCGAAGATCACCGCGCGGATGCCGGGCACGTTTTCCATGCGCCGCAGACTCGGAGTTTGCGGAGGCAAGTCAAGCCGGGCTCAGCGCAACGCGCGCCCTTGCTGACGCAACCAGCGTCGGGCGACCTCGAAGTCCGGGCAGACCGCCGCCACGGCCCGCCAGAACCGCCGCGAGTGGTTCATCTCCCGCAGGTGCATCAACTCGTGCCAGATCACGTAATCCCGCACCGCCGGCGGCACCTGTACCAGCCGCCAGTTCAGCGTGATCGTGCCCCGGCGCGAACAGGAGCCCCAGCGGGTCCGCTGGTCGCGCACCTGCACCTGCCGCACCGTCAGACCGGCCGCCGCGGCCAGCGCCCGGACTCGCGTCGGCAGTTCGTGGGTGGCCAGCACCCGCAGGTGCCGTTCGACCGCCGGCCGCAGATCTTCGCTCCCCTCGGCCAGATGCAGGCATTGGTCCGCCCAGCGCACGGTCAAGCCCACGGATGCGGTCTCCGCCTGCAAGACCACGGGTTCGCCCCGGTAATAAATGGTTTGCCCGGCGCGCCAGCGGGGGTCGGCGGCCGGCCGGGCCTCCAATCGGGCCAACTGCCGGGCCAACCACGCGTGTTGTTGCTCGGCGAAGCGCCGCGCCGCTTGCAGGGAACCATGCCGGGGAATGGTCACCCGCGCGCTGCCGTCGGACCGCAGCCGCAAGACATAGCGCCGGGCGCGCGGATGCGGGACAAACTCGATCGGCACTTCCCGCCCCGCCACCCGCAGACATCCGCGTACCGGCGCGGGGACGGGGCCGGCCTCAAAACGGGCGACGCACGTCACGCCCGGGATTCAAGCCGCCGGGCCGGCCCGGGGAAAGCCCGCCGTGCGCCGTGCGTCGTGCCCCGGCCGGAGCGCGGCGGCCCGGCCCGGGAAAAACGGGTTGCAAACGGCGGGCGGCAACGCAGCTTTGCGGCGTATGCCCGCGCCGCTTTCTCGCCGCACTTTCTTGCAAACCGTGGTGCCGGCCGCCGGGGTGCTGGGCGCCGGTGGCGGGCCGCAGGTATTTGCCGCCGCCTCGGACCGCCCCGCCCTGCTCGGCGGAACGCCGGTGCGCCGGACGCCCTTTCCGGCGTGGCCGGTGTTTGCCGAGTCGGAGGAGCAGGCGTTGCTGGGCGTGTTGCGCCGCGGCAAATGGTTTCGCGGCAGCGGCCCCCAGGTGGCCCGGTTCGAGACGGAGTTTGCCCGGTTGATGGGCGCGCGGCACTGCGTGGCCACGGCCAACGGCACCAGCGCGCTGCTGGCCGCGCTGGGCGCGCTGGGGGTGGGCCCCGGCGACGAGGTGATCCTGCCGCCGTACACCTTTGTGGCCACGTTGAACGTGGTGCTCCTTCACCATGCCCTGCCCGTGTTTGTGGACACCGACCCGGAGACGTTCCAGATGGACGCGCGCCGGATTCGCGCGGCGTTGAGCGACCGCACCGCCGCCCTCCTGCCGGTGCATCTGGGCGGTGGCGCGGCGGACATGGATACAATCCTGGCCGTGGCCGGCGAGCGGCGCATCCCGGTGGTCGAAGACGCCTGCCAGTCGCACCTGGCCGAGTGGCGGGGTCAACGGGTGGGCACGCTCGGCGCGGCGGGCTGTTTCAGCTTTCAGGCCAGCAAGAACCTCAACAGCGGCGAAGGCGGCGCGGTCCTGACCGGCGACCCGGACCTGGCGGAACGCGTTTACGCCTTTCACAACAACGGCCGTGGGCGCACCACCCCCGGCTACCGGGGCTTTCGCGGCGCCAATCTGCGCCTGACCGAATTCCAGGGCGCACTGTTGCTGGCCCAGATGACCCGGCTGGAGGCGCAGAGCCGCGTGCGCGAGCAAAACGCCGCCTACCTCACGCAGATGCTGCGCGAAATCCCGGGCATCCTGCCGGCGAAAACCTACCCGGGCTGCACCCGCAACGCGTATCACCTGTACCTGTTCCGCTACCGGGCCGAGGCGTTTGCCGGGCTACCACGGGACCGGTTCCTGCGTGCCCTTCAAGCCGAGGGCATCCCGTGCTCCGGCGGCTACACGCCGTTGAACGAGGAACCGTTCATCCGGGCCGCCCTGGAGAGCCGCGCCTACCGGCGGCTTTTCCCGGCCGAGGTGCTGGCGAACTGGGCCGAACGCACCGCCTGTCCTGCCAACCGCCAGCTCTGCGCCGAGGCGGTCTGGCTCACGCAAACCATGCTCCTGGGGCCGCGCACGGACATGGAGCACATCGCCGCGGCCATCGCGAAAATCCAACGCCACGCCGCCGAACTGGCGCGGTCCTAGCCGCGCCGCGTCGGGTTGCCCCCCGCCCTGCTCCAGCTCCCGCGAAAGAAAACCAAGCCATGAAACCCCGTCCACCCCTCCTGCTCCTGACGCTGGTCCTGGCCCACGCGCCGCTGGCCGCCGCCGACTTCCGGGCCGGCGTGGCCCGGGTCGAAATCACCCCGCCAATGCCGTTCTGGTTGAGCGGCTATGCCGCGCGTACCAACCCCGCAACCAGCGTCCGCTCGGCGCTCTGGGCCAAGGCACTGGCCCTCGAGGATGCCGCGGGCGCCCGGGCGGTGATCGTGACCACCGACCTCATCGGCCTGCCCGCGGAGATCAGCGAGGCCGCCGCCGAACGCTTGCAACGCCGGTACCGGCTGCCGCGCGCGGCGCTGGTCTTCAACTCCTCCCACACCCATGCCGGCCCGGCCATCTGGCCGAACCTGCGGGTGATGTTCGACCTCCCGCCGGCCGAGCAGGCGCGCGTGCAGCAGTACGCCGAGCGCCTCACCGACCAATTGGTACGGGTGGCCAGCCAGGCGCTGGACCGGCTGAAGCCCGCCACGCTGGCCTTCGGGCGCGGGCAGGCCGGTTTCGCCATCAACCGCCGCCAACCCACGCCCCAGGGCGTACGCATTGGCGTCAACCCGGCCGGGCCGGTGGACCACGCCGTGCCGGTGTTGCGCGTGACCGGGGCCGACGGCGCCCTGCACGCGGTGCTCTTCGGCTACGCCTGTCACAACACCACCCTGGGCGGCGACTTTTACCAGGTGGACGGCGACTACGCCGGCGCGGCGCAGCGCCACCTCGAACAGGCGCATCCCGGCGCCACGGCGCTGTTTTTGATGCTCTGCGGCGGCGACCAAAACCCGAACCCCCGTGGCCGCATCGAGCACGTCGAGCAATACGGCCGCGAACTGGCCGACGCGGTCACGCGGACCCTGAACGGGGCACTGGCGCCCGTGCGGCCGCCGATCCGTTGGGCGCACCAACTGGTGGCCCTCGAGTTTGCCCCGCACACCCGCGAGACCTTCGCCGCCGAGCTCCGGGAGGGGAACGTGTTTCGCCAGCGCCGCGCGCGACTGATGCTCGAGGCCTATGACCGCGGCCGCCCGGTCCGGCACCTGGCCTACCCGGTCCAGGCCGTGGCGCTGGGCGACGATTTCACCCTGCTGGCCCTGGGCGGGGAGGTGGTGGTGGATTACTGCCTGCGCGTGGCGCGGGAGTTCCCCCGGCCGGGGCTGGTCGTGGCCGGCTATTGCAACGACGTGGCCTGCTACATTCCCTCGCGGCGCGTGTTGCGCGAGGGCGGTTACGAGGCGGTGGACAGCATGATCTACTACGGCCAGCCCGGGCCGTTCGCCGAAGACGTCGAGGACCGCATCTTCAGCGCGGTGCGCGAGGTCCTGGGGCGGGTCGAGAGCCGGCCCTGAGGTCCGGGGGGCGCCGGTCGGGTCGGGAAAAATTCTTCCGGTTGGGCTTGCCGCCGTCCGGGGCCACCCCTACTTTTTCCGGCAATTAGTCCAATCGAGCCCATGAACGTGATCCGCAAGCCGCTCATCCCGCGCCGGACATTTCTCCGGGGCCTGGGCACGGTCCTGGCCCTTCCGGCGTTGCAAGCCATGACCCCGCTCGCTGCGGCCGCCAGCGGCGTCGCCGGCCCGGCCCGGCCGCCGCGCCGCATGGCTTTCATCTACATTCCCAACGGCGCCAACATGGCGGACTGGACGCCGAAGGCGGAGGGAACCGACTTTCAGTTGCCGTACATCCTGGAACCGCTCCAGCCCTACCAGCAGGACCTGCTGGTGCTGACCGGGCTGACCCACGACAAGGCCCGGCCCAACGGCGATGGCGCGGGGGACCACGCCCGGGCTTCGGCCACTTTCCTGACCGCGTGCCAGGCCCGCAAGACCGACGGCGCGGATATCCGGGTGGGGGTGTCGGCCGACCAGGTGGCCGCGGCGCGGCTGGCCGGTCAGACGCGGTTTGCCTCGCTCGAACTGGGTTGCGACCGCAGCAAGCTCTCGGGCAACTGCGACTCGGGCTACAGTTGCGCCTACTCGTTCAACATTGCCTGGAAGACCCCCACCACGCCCCTGCCCCCGGAGACCGACCCGCGGCAAGTGTTCGAGCGGCTCTTTGCCGGGGGTTCGCCGGAGGAAAACGCCGAGGCTCGTGCCCGACGGCAGCGGCACGAGCGCAGCCTGCTGGATTTCGTGCTCGAGGACGCACGCCGGCTCCAGCGTCACCTGGGCGCCACGGACCGCCGCAAGCTGGACGAGTACCTCACCGCGGTGCGCGAGCTGGAGCAGCGCATCGAAAACGCCGAGAAGTTCCAGGCCGCCCTGCCGGCGTACGACCAGCCCAGCGGCGTACCCGCCACGTACGCCGAGCACCTGCGGTTGATGTTCGATCTGCTGACGCTGGCGTTTCAGACCGACACCACGCGCATCGCCACCTTCATCCTGGCCCACGACGGCAGCAACCGGCCGTACCCCTTCCTGGGCGTGCGCGAAGGGCACCATGACCTTTCCCACCACGGCAACGACGCGGAGAAAAAGAAGAAGATCGCCCGGATCAACCGGTTCCACGTCGAACAGTTCGCGTACTTCCTGGGCCGGCTCAAGGCCATCCGCGAGGGCGAGGGCACGCTGCTGGACCACTGCATGATCGTGTACGGCGGGGCCATCAGCGACGGCAACCGGCACAACCACGACGACCTGCCCGTGCTGCTGGCCGGGCGCGGCGGCGGCACCCTCGAGACCGGCCGCCACGTGCGCTACCCCAAGGACACCCCGATGGCCAACCTGTACCTGTCCATGCTCGAACGCATGGGCACGCCGGTCGAGCGCCTGGGCGACAGTACCGGGCCGCTGCCAAGGTTGTAAGCCCTTCCCGCGACGAGCGCTCCGGAAACGGGGGGAGCGACGGAATGGCTTGACGCAGGTCAAGTCGTCTCCTGCGTCCCGAACCGGCAAAGCTTGCCCTGTTCGGGGACGCCTGTTAGATTGCGCCCGCTTTGAGAACCTAAACGTGTACGGAGTGTTTTGACATGAGAACCGCCCCCATCCTGACCACCGCCCTGTTGACCACCGCCACCGCGTTGCCCCTGGGGGCCGCGGACATCTACGGTCGCGTGACCCTCAAGGGCACGCCGCCGCCGGAAAAGAAAATCGAGTTCGACGCCCTCTGCGGCAAACTCCACACCAAGGACGCCTTTACCCGACACTACGTCGTCTCCCCGGACGGCGGCCTGGCCAACGTGTTCGTGTACATCAAGGAAACCCCCGCCGGCTCGAAGCCGCCCACGGACACGCCGGTGCTGGACCAGGTCAACTGCTTCTACGAGCCGTACGTGATGGGCGTGCGGACCAACCAGCCCTTCAAGATCAAGAACTCCGACCCGCTCATGCACAACGTGCACGCCACCCCGAAGGTGGCTGGAAACAAGGAGTTCAACGTCGGCCAGCCGGTCCAGGGCATGGTCACCGAGAAGAGCTTCCCCAACCGCGAGGTCCTCGTGCGCTTCAAGTGCGACGTCCACCCGTGGATGTTCGCCTATGTGGGCGTGCTCGATCACCAGTGGTTCGCCGTCACCGACAAGGACGGGAAGTTCAAGCTCCCCGGGGACCTGCCCGCCGGCACCTATACGCTGGTGGCTTACCACCTCAAGGCCGGCGAGGCCACGCAGCAGATCACCGTGACCGCCTCCGACAAAAAGGAAGTGAACTTCACCCTCGCGGCGAAGTAATCCCCCGTCAGCAAACCGGCTTCAGCGCCGCCGCGGCCCCGCCCGGTCGCGGCGGTTTTTTGATTCTCCCGCCCCGGCCCCTAATTTCCACCGCATGACGGTTGCGGACACCTCCTCGCGCTGGCTCACCCGTTACGCCGCTCTTTGCGCGGTCGCCACGCTGGGGCTGATCGGCATCGGTGGGCTGGTCACCAGCCGGGGCGCCGGGCTGGCCGTGCCGGACTGGCCCACCAGTTACGGCTACAACATGTTTGCCCTGCCCATCCGTTTCTGGCAGGGCGGGATTTTCTACGAACACACCCACCGGCTCTGGGCCTCCGTGGTGGGCACGCTGGTGGTTTTCCTCTCCCGCTGGCTGGGCGGTCACCGCGCGCGCCGTCCGTTGGCCCTGATCGGTCTGACCGAACTGCTGGCCGGCCTGGCCCTGGTGGCCGGGCCACCGGACCTCAAGGGCGCCGGGCATTTCCTGGCCGGCATCGGCGGTGTGGTGTTGTTGGCGGCCGCGGTCTGGGCGCGCAACGAGCCGGCGCCGGGACGATTGCCGACCCTGGGCTGGGCGGCGTTCTGGCTGGTGCAACTCCAGGGCCTGCTGGGCGGGCTGCGCGTGGTGTGGCTGGCCGACGAAATCGGCGTCTTTCACGGCGTGCTGGCCCAGGGATTCCTGTTCCTCCTGGTGGCGGTGGCGGTGCTCAGTTCGGCCTGGTGGCGGCGTCTGTCCGCAGCCACGGTATCCCCTGCCCTGCGTCGCTGGCTCGGGGTGGCCACCGGGCTGGTGGTGCTGCAACTGGTGCTGGGCGCGACCATGCGCCACCGCCATGCCGGCCTGGCGGTGCCCGATTTCCCCCTCGCGTACGGCCGGGTTTGGCCGCGCACCGATCCGGAGGCCATCGCCGGCTACAACCGCCAGCGCATCGAGGTCCACGCCGCCCGCCCCATCGCCGCGACGGATGTGTGGCTGCACATGTTGCACCGGCTGGGGGCTGCCGCGACGCTGCTGACCGTGACCGCCGCCGCCTGGAAGGCCCGGCGCGCCCTGGCCCCCGGCCATCCGTTGCGCCGCACCGCGCTCGCCTGGCTGGCGCTGGTGGCGACCCAGTTCGCCCTGGGCGCTCTCACGGTGTGGACCAACAAGGCGGCCGATGTGGCCACGGCGCATGTGGTGCTGGGTTCACTGGCCCTGGTCACCGGCGGTCTGACGTGCCTGCTGGCCGGGCGGCGCAGCCCGGAAGCTGCGGCCAACGCCCGAGCCGCCTCGGACCCTTCCCCAGACCGCCCGGCCCGCCCGGCCTGGTCGGCGGCGACGTAAATCTCTTGCCCGCTCCCGTTCAACGCATGACTTCCACGGTGCTTTCCGAGCCGCTCGCCGAAAAGGCCTTTCCGGCCGTGCTGGCCGAACTGGTCAAGGCCCGCCTGTCCGGCCTGGTGGTGTTGACCACCGCCGCCGGATTCTACCTGGGCTCGCCCGGGCCGGTGGACTGGGGCCGGGCGGCGCACACGCTGGCGGGCACGGGGCTGCTGGCCGCCGGCGCGGCGGCGCTCAACCAGTACCTGGAACGGGACACCGATGCCCTCATGGAACGGACCCGTGAACGCCCCTTGCCGGCGGGGCGGGTCAGCCCGGCCGCGGCGCTGGTCTTTGGCGGGGTCTGCGCGCTGCTGGGGCTGGCCTGGTTGGTGCGGTGGACGCCGCTGGTGGCCGCGGCCCTGGGCGCGCTGACGCTGGCCCTTTACCTGGGCGTGTACACGCCGCTGAAGCGGGTCTCCACGCTCAACACCATTGTCGGCGCCGTGCCGGGCGCGTTGCCGCCGTTGATCGGCTGGGCGGCGGCCAGCGGCGGGACTTCCGCCGGCGGCTGGGCGTTGTTTGCCCTGCAATTTTTCTGGCAGGTGCCCCACTTCCTGGCCATCGCGTGGCTCTACCGGGAGGACTACGCCCGCGCGGGTTTCAAAATGTTGCCGGTGGTGGACCCCGCCGGCGAACGCACCGGCCTGCAAAGCATCGGGCACACACTGGGCCTGTGGACCGCGAGCCTCAGCCCGGTGGCCCTGGGTCTGGCGGGGCCGGTGTACCTGTTCGGCGCGCTGGTTCTGGGCGGGGCCATGTTGGGCCTGGCGGTGCTTCTGGCACGGCGACCGGACCGCAGCACGGCGCGCGGGCTGTTTCTGGCCTCGATCGTGTACCTGCCGGCCGTGCTCGGGTTGATGGTGCTGGACTGCGTGCGCTAGGTGCGCCCGGGCTGCTCAGCCACCGCCGGCGCGATAAAACTCCAGCGTGCGGGCCAGACCTTCCTCCCAACTCACCTCCGCCCGCCAATTCAGGGCCGCGTGCGCGGCCGCCAGGTCCGGACAGGAATGCCGAATGTCCCCGGGGCGGGCGGGTTCGAAGCGCGGCGGCAGCGTGCGCCCGGTGAGTTGCTGCAAGGTTTCCACCAGCTCGAGCAGCGTGCGGCTGCGTCCGGTGCCGATGTTGAAGGCCCGGCCGGCAACGCGCCCGGCCGGCGCCTCGGCGGCGGCCAGCAGGGCGGCCACGACGTCCGTCACGTACACGAAATCGCGGGACTGCCGCCCGTCGCCAAAAATCCGGGGCGGCTCCCCGGCCAGGAAGGCCCGGCAAAAGCGGGCGATCACCCCCGCGTAGGGCGAATCGGCCGGCTGGCGCGGGCCGAAGACGTTGAAGAAGCGCAGGGCCACCGTTTCCAGCCCGTAGAGGCGGTGAAACAACCCGGCGTACTGTTCGGCGGCGAGTTTTTGCAGCGCGTACGGGGAGAGCGGCCGCGACGGCAGGTCTTCGCGCTTGCAGGGTTCCGGGCCGTCACCGTAAACCGCCGAGGAAGACGCCAGCACGATGCGGCGCACGCCGGCGGCGCAGGCCGCCTCGAGCACCTCCAGCGTGCCCAGGACGTTGCGGCGATGGCTTTCCACCGGCTGCGCGACCGATTGGGGCACGGACACCAGCGCGGCCAGGTGGAACACCCGGTCGCACCCGGCCACGGCGCGTCGCACCGACGCGGGGTCGGTCACGCTGCCCTCGATGAACTCGAACGCCGCGTCCGCACCCGCCAGGTTGGCGCGCGAACCCGAGCTGAGATCATCCAGTACCACCGTCCGCACCCCGCGTCGGCACAGGGCCTCGACAAGGTGGGAGCCGATGAAGCCGGCGCCGCCGGTGACCAGGGCTTTCATTTCAAGACGCGGGAGGATTCATGCCCGCGCCGTTGTAGCCGGTGCCGCCCGCCCGCGGCAAGGAAGCGCAGCACGATGGATGGCCGAAGCGGCGCACGCCAAACGCGGCGCGAACCTCGGAGGCCGCCGTCCCGCGCGCCGGCGCCAGAAAGACGCGTGCGGCGCGGAGCGTGTGGAGTGCGGCGGCTTGCCGCCGCTTTCGGCACGGGGAAACGCAGAAGCCCTGCGGCTGGGAAAACCCGCGATCCAGCCGACCGGAAAGTCGGCGCTCCGACCAACCCGGTCGCGACAAGAAGCTGCGCCACCCCGGAGCAAGGGAGCGGATGCGAAAGCAGTTGCTTGCACCGGGCCGCTTGTCAAACCTCGGGCATGTCTTTTCCGTTTCCCGGGCCCTGGCTGGCCACCGCCGGGCTGGCCGCCGGCGTGTTCTTCGCGGGCGTACAAGCGGCGCCGCCGGCCGCTCAGACTGCTCCGGCCGCCACTTTGGGGCTGTTCACCAGGCACGGGGACATCGGCGCCGTGGGGCACGCGGGCCGGGCCGAGTTCGACCCCGCCAGCGGCCGTTACCTCCTCCACGGCAGTGGCGCCAACCTGTGGGGCACCAACGACGCGTTTCACTTCGCGTGGCGCGAGGCCGCCGGTGACTTCACCCTCACCGCCGACCTCCGCTGGCTGACCCCGGGCGGCCACCCGCACCGCAAGGCCCTGCTCATGGTCCGCCAGGACCCCGGCCCGGCGTCGCGATACGTGGACGCCGCGTGGCATGGAGACGGGTTGACCTCGCTCCAGTTCCGCGAAGAACCCGGCGGACCCACGCGCGAGATCCAGTCGCCGGTCCGCGCCCCGCGGCGGCTGCGCCTGGACAAACAGGGCGAGACGTTCTGGATGTCCGTGGCCGGCGAGGACGGGGTCTGGCGGCCGGCGGGCGGGGCGCACCGGGTGACCTTCACCGAGCCGTTCCTGGTGGGGCTGGGGGTCTGCGCCCATGATGACGCGCAGCTGGAAGCGGTGGAGTTCTCGGCGGTCACGTTCACCCCGCACGCGGCCGATCCGGAGGCTCCGCGGGTGCTCTACAGCACGTTGGAGGTGGTGAACCTGGCTTCGCTGGACCGCCGGGTGGTCCTGGACGCCCGCGTGCACTTCGAGGCACCCAACTGGTCCCGCGACGGCCGGACGTGGTTGATCAACCGCGCGGGCCGCCTGTACCGGGTCCCGGCCAGTGGCGGCGAGCCGGTGGAGCTGGACACCGGCTTCGCGGTGCGTTGCAACAACGACCACGGCTACTCGCCGGACGGGGCGTGGCTGGCCATTAGCGACCAGAGCCAGGGCGACGGCCAATCGCGCATCTACGTGCTGCCGGCCACGGGCGGTACTCCACGGCGCGTGACCGAGCGGGGACCGTCTTACTGGCATGGTTGGTCGCCGGACGGTACCACCCTGGCCTACTGCGCCGAGCGGGACGGCGAGTACGACATTTACACCATCCCGGTCCGCGGCGGTCCCGAACGGCGCTTGACCACCGCGCCGGGGCTGGATGACGGGCCGGATTACTCCCCCGACGGGCAGTGGATTTACTTCAACTCCGAGCGCAGCGGCCGGATGCAAATCTGGCGGATGCGCCCGGACGGCTCCGGTCAGGAGCAGGTCACCCACGACGAGTGGAACAACTGGTTTCCCCACCCCTCGCCGGACGGGCGGTGGATCGTGTTTCTGAGCTACGCCAAAGAGGTCCGGGGCCATCCGGCCAATCAGGACGTGCGCCTGCGGTTGCTCCCGCTGGCGGGCGGGGAGCCGCGGGAACTGGCCCGGCTCTTCGGCGGCCAGGGCACGCTCAACGTGCCCTCCTGGTCACCGGACAGCCGGGCCGTGGCGTTTGTCAGTTACCGGCTGGTGACCGAACGGCCCTGAACCCAACGCCCCGGCGGGCGCGTGAGGTGGGGTATTGACACGAAAAGGCGCGTGACGAATATTGGCCGCGGATTTGATTCGGGTGGCGGTACGTTTCTTCAGCGGGGTTCCCCACCCCCACCTCCTTGGCGTCTGCTGCCCGAATCATCCACTATCCGCGGCCTCCGGTTTGCTGGAAGACCGGAGGCCGCACCTTTTGCGCCCCCCGTGGGGCGAACGCCGGAAACAGCCCCCCCGCACGGCCGCCGGCGCGCTGTTCTTCCACGCCCGCGGGCCGCGGGAGAAACCCCGTTGCGCCGGTGAAGGCCGGCGTCCACGATGCACGCCGTTCCGCGCGCCGTTTTTCAGACCATGACGACCCTCCGCGTAGCCCTGATTGGTTGCGGCGGCATCACGCTGCAAAACCACCTGCCCGGCCTGGCCCTGTGCCCGGAGACCCGGCTCGCCGCGTTGTGTGATGCCGCCCCCGCCGCCCTCGAACGCGCCCGGCAACAGACCGGCGTGGCCGTCACCTCCACGCGTTACGAGGACATCGTCACCCGGGACGACGTGGACGCGGTCATCATCGCCACGCCCAACTTCACCCACGCGCCCATCGCCCGGGCGGCGATCGCCGCGGGCAAGCACGTGCTTTGCGAAAAACCCCTGGCACTCACCGCCGCCGAGGCGCGGGAACTGGCCGCCGCGGCCGACCGCGCGGGTGTGCGGCACATGACCGCGTTCACCTACCGGTTCGTGCCGGCCATGCGCTACCTGGCCCACCTGGTGGCCCGCGGCGAGCTGGGCGAGCTCCGCCATTACCGTTGTTGCCGTTTGCAGGACTGGGGTACGCGCAACCTGGGCTGGCGCCAGGTCCGCCGCCTGGCCGGCACGGGCGAACTGGGCGACATGCTCTCGCACCGGATTGACTTCGCCCACCTGTTGGTGGGGCCGTTTCGCCGGCTGGTCGCGGATTTGAAGACCTTCACCCCGCTGCGGGAGGGCGCGCCCAACGACACCGACGACTGGGTGGCGGTGCTGGCGGAGTTTGGCGGCGGCGCCACCGGCGTGCTCGAGAGCAGCAAACTGGCCAGCGGCCGCAATGAAAGCTGGCGCAGCCTCGACTCCGTCGAACTCAACGGCAGTCGCGCCAGCGCCGTCTATTGCACCGCCCGGTGGAACGAACTCCAACTGGGCCGGGCCGGCGGCCCCGGGCTGGAAACCGTGCCCGTGCCGCGCGAGTTCTGGGTCTGGCCCGGCTCGCCCCGCGACCCCGGCGCGGGCGACCCGCTGGTGAGCTTCCGCTACGACCAGGCCTTCGAGTTCGTGGACGCCATCCGCGCCGGCCGCCCGTGTGTGCCCGGCTTCCACGAGGGCGCGCGCGCCCAGGCGGTGATGGACGCGATCGTCCGCTCGGCCGAAACGCGCCAGTGGGTGACGGTGGAAAACGGGGCGTAAGGCCGGACGCCGCCACCGCAGGCTGGCGAATCGGGCGCTTGCGCGAAACTCCCGGCCGGGCCGGGCCCGCGGGGCCCGGCGGTGGACAAACCGTGCACAAACCGCAGCGCTTGGGGACGGGAAAGCCTTTGACCCACCCCCGCCCGGCCGTTAAGCATGGCGCCCGCCGGCGCGCCGCGCCAGGGCGCGGTCTCGAGTCGCGCGACTGCCATGTTTGCACGGACGCAGCAACTGGACCTCCTGTACGTCTGGGATCAGGCCACGCTGGAAGGCAAGGCGATCATCGTCCTGCTGATCGTCTTTTCCATCGTTGCCTGGTCCATCATGGCTACCAAGGCGGTGGAAATGCGCCGTGCCCGCCGCCTCAACGGCTACTTCGACGCCGAGTACCGCGCGCAGAAACACGTCTTCGGCATCTTCGACCGCCGCGTCCAGGTGGACGGTTGCCCGCTCTTCGCCGTGTATCTGGCCGGTTGCCAGGAGCTGGATGCCCGCCTCCGCCGCGGTGAGGGCGTCCGCCGCGCCCGCGTCTCGCTCACGGACATGGAGCACGTCAAGCGCACCCTCGAAAGCGCCGTGGCCCGCCAGGCGCTCAAGCTCGAGTCCGGCCTCATCCTCCTGGCCATCGCGGTCAGCGGCTCACCCTTTCTGGGGCTGCTGGGCACGGTGTGGGGCGTGATGAGCGCCTTCAGCGGCGTCGCCCGGGCGGCCGCGGCGGGCGGGCGGGCGGACCTGACGGCCATGGCCCCGGGCGTGGCCGGCGCGCTCATCACCACCGTGGCGGGCCTGTTGGTGGCCATCCCCTCGATGTTCGGGTACAATTGGCTGGTGCACAACCTGCGCGTCCTGACGGTCGAGCTGGACAACTTCGCGCAGGAACTGGTGTCGCAGATGGAAACCGAGTACCTCGAGGACAACGACCGCGATTGACCGTGCCGCCCGCGCCATGCGCCGCTACTCCCAACGCCACGCCCTGGTCACGCTCAGCGACATCAACATCACGCCGCTGCTGGACCTGGCGTTCGTGCTCCTGATCATTTTCGTCATCACCACCCCCCTGCTGGAAAACTCGATTGACCTGCGCCTGCCCGAAGGCGGCCGCTCCGTGCAGCGGGTCAACCGTGAGAACATCCGCAACGTGGACGTGACCCGGGACGGCGTGTACCGAATCGGGACCACGGCCTACTCCCTCGACCAGCTCGAGGCCCTGCTGGTGCGCGAGTACCGGGCCAACCCCGAACTGGTGGTGCGCCTCCGGGCCGACCAGGAAGCCCGGGCACGGCATCTCTACCCGTTGATTGACCGGCTCACCCGCAACAACATTACCCGCCTCTCGCTGGCCACGCAGCCGCCGCCCAACCGATGAGCCGCCTGCAACGCAAGTGCTTCCTCGCCTCGCTGCTCGGCCATGCCGCGTTGCTGGTTTTGCTGGGGGTCAGCGCCGGCTTCAGCACCGCCCCCCCGCCGCAGACCGAGGAGGTCGTGCTGCTGACCTTCATCCCGGACCGGCTGGTGGACGCGCCGGTCGCGGGCGGCGGCACCCCGCCAACCGCGCCGCCCCCGGCCGCCCGCCAACCGGTGGTTACCCCGCCGCCACCGCCAGAGCCGGTCAAACCCAAACCCCAACCGGCACCGGAACCACCGAAGACCTCGCCCACCGGCGAAAAACCCGCGCCCGAACCCCGGCGCAAAATCGAGGTCAACTTGAAACCGGTGGTGCGCCAACCCGAGACGGCCGCGCGCGACCGCGCCCGCGAGGAGGCCGAGGCCCGCCGCCGGGCCGAAGCCGAGCGACTGGCCCGGGCGCGACAGACCCAGTGGGCCCGCGCGGTGGAAAACCTTAGCCGGAACCTGACCAGCAGCACCGCGGCAAGTGTCCCCGGCACGGGCGGGGCCACCTACGCCAGTTACACGAGTTACGTGGACCTGGTGTACCGCCAGGCCTGGGCGCCGCTCAAACCCCGCGAGATCAGCGAACGCGCCCTGACCGTGGTGGCCCGCGTGGTCATCGCCCGCAACGGCGACGTGGTCTTGAGCGAAATCAAGCGCCGCTCGGGTCACGAGGCCATGGACCGCTCGGTGCGCGCGGCGCTGGACCGCGTGCGCACCATCGGCCGGCCCTTCCCGGAAGGCGCCCGGGACGATCAGCGCGAATTTGAGATCGAATTCCACCTCGAACCCACCCCCGGAACCGGATGACCATGCCTTTCCCCCCCTCGCTTACCCGCTGGATTTCACCGCTGGCCCTGGCGCTGTGCCTGGTCGGCCGGGCCGCCGAGACCATCAAGATCACCGAATACGCCGCGCCCACGCAAAAGCCCATTCCCCTGGCCCTGGTGGGGTATTCCGGCGAGGTCGAACAGGTGCTGCGCTTTGATCTGTACGTGGTGGGCTTTGCCGTCGTCGAGGAAGCCGCGGCCCAGTACACCCTGCGCGGCGCCCATGCGGAGCAGGTGGAAGGGCGGCTCACCGACAACCTCAGCCAGGCGGTCAAATTCGCCAGGACCTACCGTGGCGGGACCCTGCGCTCCCAGGCCCACGCCCTGGCCGACGACGTGGTCGAGGCGGTGACCGGCCAGAAGGGCATCGCCCGCACCAAGATCGCGTTCAAGGTCGCCCAGGGCCAGACCAGCGAGATTTACGTGGCCGACTACGACGGTTTCGGCGCCCTGGCCGTCACCCGCGACGGCACGGTCGTGGCCGCCCCGAGTTGGGTGCCCGGTCAGCGCAAGCTCTACTACGTGACCTACAAGTTCGGCAACGCCGACATCGTCTGGCACGACCTCAACACCGGCGCCCGCCAGATTTTCGCCCGGTACGCCGGCTCGAACATCACCCCGGCCGTCTCGCCGGACGGTCGGCGCGTGGCCATGATCCTGAGCAAGGGCGGCAGCCCGGACCTGTACGTGGCCGACGCGGACGGCAGCAATCTCCGCCAGCTTACCCACACGCGCGAGGACGAGTCCTCCCCCACCTGGTCGCCCGACGGCCGCACGATCTGCGTGGCCACGCGGATTGGCGGACGCCGGATGCTGGCCACGATTCCCGTCAGTGGCGGCCCGCTCAAGCCCTTGACCCTCGTCGGCGTCTCCAATCCCTCCGAGCCGGACTGGTCGCCGGACGGCAAGTGGATTGCCTTCACCGCCCAGATGCGGAATTTCGAGATCTGCGTGGCGCCGGCCGGCGGGGGGGAGGCCAAGTTGTACACCGCGGGCGAGGACCCGACCTGGGCGCCAAACTCGCGCACGTTGATGTTCACCCGGCGGATCAACGGCCGGCGGGTCCTGTCTTTGCTTGACGTGCCCACCAAACAACTGAAGGATGCCGCCCAGCTTTCAGGCAATTGCTCGCAGCCCGCTTGGGCCCGGTAAATTTGTGACACACTGCCAACCGACATGAAACGCTCCCTGCTGTTCCCCGGCTTGTTGATCGCCGTCGCTTTGACCTTCGGGGGGACGGGGTGCAAGAAGACCCCCAAGAGCCCCACTCCCATCCCCGCCCGCACGGTCAAGGCTCCCGGCCCCGGCCCCGGCCCCGGGCCGTTGGGCCCCGGCACCGCCGTGCCACCCGCAGTCGGGCCGGGCGGAGTCAACGGTCCGGGCGGGGTTACCAGCGAGCCGTTGCGGACCCCGGAAGGCTTTGCCCAGGGCGAATTGGAGACCTTCGAGGGCCTGATCATGGACACGAACACCTTTGCCGCGCAAACGGTGTACTTCGATTTCGACAGCTCGGTGGTCAAAACCGGCGAACGCCCCAAGGCCGACGCCGTGGCCGACCAGCTCAAGCTGATGCCCGAGCACAAGCTGCTCATTGACGGCCACTGCGACGAACGCGGTACCGAGGAATACAACCGCGCGCTGGGCGAGCGCCGGGCCCTGGCCCTGCGCGAGTATCTGATCGGCCGCGGCGTTGGCGGCGAGCGCATCCGTACCCGCAGTTGGGGCGAAGACCGCCCGATGGACCCCGGCCACAACGAGGAGGCCTGGGCCAAAAACCGCCGGGGAGAGTTTATCCTCCTGGTGCCGCCGAAATAGCCCGGACCCGGCGGCCCTGCCTTTGAACGCCCCCGGGGGCGAAAGTGTCCACTTGTTTCGTGGTGCGAAAAGCGTACCCTTGTTCCCATGAACGGACTTGAATCCACCCTGCTGGCCTTTCTGGGCTGGCCGGAAATCGTCGGCATCCTGCTGGTGTTGCTGCTGCTCTTTGGGGCCAAGAAACTGCCCGAGCTGGCCCGCGGCCTGGGCAAGGGCATCAACGAGTTCAAGCGCGCCACCCGCGATGTGCAGGACGAGCTGCAACGAGCCGTCGAGGAAGAACCTCCGCCCCCGTCGCGTCCCGCCCCGCCGCCGCCCGCCGCCGCCTCCACCCCCACACCGCCCGGCGGTAGTGCGCACGCCTGACGCGGCCCGGCCCGTGCACGGCCATGTCGCATGCGGCTCCGCGAGGACGCCCCACCGCCGATGATGGTCCGGCCGAACCCGCGGCCGTGACCGAAGCGGAGGGGAGTGCTTCACCTTCTACGGAATCCGACCTGGACGCACCAGCCCAGCACCCGGGGCCAGTCCCGGCCACGGCTTCCGAGACAACCCAAAATACCGAGACTGTCGCGGACCCGCTCCCCACCCCCGATCCGGAAGGCGCTTCCCCTGATGCTTATTCTTCCAGCCCACCGACGTCGGGGGAGGCCACCTTGGCCGGCTCTCCCGGCGCGGACACCCCAACCGAGGACACAATCTCCCGCCATCCCCCCCCGCCTCCCCCTGACCGAACCGGCACTGCCTGGCGATATTCCGAACCCGAGGAGGAGGACGAAGAAGAAGGCGGGGGACCGGTGAAACCTTTTCTGGATCATCTCGAGGACCTCCGGTGGACGCTCATCAAAGTGGTGGTGTCGGTGCTGCTGGGCATGTTGGTCTGCCTGGTGGCCGGCAACCGCTTGGTGGCCTTCCTGACCTGGCCACTGGAACACGCCCAGCGCATGTTGCCGGCGGCCCAGCAGCGCGTGCCCCTGCTGCTGGGCACCAACGAGGTCAAGCGCGTCCCGGTCAATTCGGTCCCCCTGCCGCCCCTGGTGAATTCCAACCATATCAGTGCCCTCGAGCTGGTGCCGGTTCCCTTGGGAGATCGCTGGGTGCTGACCCTGAACGTCCAGACGAATCGGCGTCCCGACCTGCCCCCGGAAAACCTGGTGGTGCTCAAAAACTACGGCCCCCTCAGCGCCTTCATCGTCGCCCTCAAGATCGCGCTCTACGGCGGCCTGGTCGTTTCCGCCCCGTTTGTGATCTTCTTCATCGGCCAGTTCGTTCTGCCGGCGTTGAAGGTGAAGGAAAAAAGGTTCGTGTACCGGGTTGCCGGCTACGGCAGTTTGCTGTTCCTCCTGGGCGTGGCGTTTTGCTACCTGGTCATCATGCAGGTGGCCCTGATGGCCTCGGTCCAGTTCTCGCAATGGATGGGTTTCGGGGCGGATGAATGGCGCGCCGAGGAGTACGTGAGCTTTGTTTGCAAGTTCATGCTCGGCATGGGGCTGAGCTTCCAACTGCCCCTGGTGATCCTGACGCTGGTCAAAATGGGCCTTGTGGACGCGGACATGCTCGCCACCTACCGCTCGTACTTCATCGTGGGCAACCTGACCCTTTCGGCCGTGATCACCCCCTCGGGCGACCCCTTCACCATGGTCTTAATGGCCCTGCCGTTGCAGGTGCTTTACGAGGGTTCGCTCCTGGTGGCCCGGCGTTGGGCCCGGAAGGACCGCGAGCGCGAAGCGGCCGAGGCCGCCGCCGGGCGGGGTTGACCTCCCGGGGACGCGAGACGGTCATTCGCGCCGGCCCGGCCGTTCCAGGTGCATGAAGACGCTCCACTGGTACCTGACGCGCCAGGTCCTGGCTTCCCTGGGCCTGACGGTTGCGGTGTTCACCTTCGTGCTCCTACTGGGCAACCTGCTGCGCGAAATCCTGGACCTGATCATCAACCGCTCCCTGCCCCTGAGCGCGGCCCTGCAGGCCCTGGGCTACCTCGTGCCCTTCGTGCTGGTGTTTTCCCTCCCGATGGGTCTGCTCACCGCCACGCTGCTGGTCTTCGGCCGGTTCAGCGCGGACCAGGAACTGACCGCCGCGCGCGCCGGCGGCATCAGCCTGCTCGCGCTCATCACCCCCATCCTGTTGCTGAGCGCGGTGCTGTGCGGGGTCAGCGCCTGGTTCAACCTGCAGCTCGGCCCCCAATGTCGCATGGCCTACAAGGAGTTGCTCTTCCGTCTGGGCGTCCAGCGCCCCACCGCCCTGTTGGCCGAGAACCAGTTCATCCACTCCTTTCCCGGCTACATCCTGTACGTGGGCCAGGCGAACGGCCCGCTGCTCAAAAATCTGGTGGTGTACCAAATGGACACCAACGCCCCGGCCGGCAACTCCAACCCCGACTCCCCCGCCCCGCCCGCCGGTTCCGCCCCGGTCCAGGTTCCCCGCGTGGCGACCATTCTCAAGGCCGACACCGCCACGCTCATCGTGGACACCAACGCCCAGGAAATCCGCCTGGAGATGCCCGAGGTCGAGGCCGTCAACGTGACCTCCTGGCAACCGGCCTACCTCGGCGCCACGGTACTGCCCCTGCCCTTCAAACTGACCCAGCCCCGCCTGAGCGCGCCCCCGTTATCGGACATGACCCTGGCCCAGTTGATGAACGCCTTCTACGAGTACCGGCGCCTGGGTCTGGACGTCACCCCGGTCAAGGTCCAGATGCACCGTCAGGCCGCGTTCTCCTTTGCCTGCCTGGGCTACACGCTCATCGGCATCCCGCTGGCCGTGCGGGCGCATCGTCGTGAGACCAGCGTGGGCTTCGGCATCGCGCTGGTGCTGGTGACGCTTTACTTCAGCTTCCCCGTCCTGGCCCAGGCCTGGGAAACCCACCCGGAACGCCACCCCGAATGGTTGCTCTGGGTGCCGAACTTCCTTTTCTTGGGCGTCGGCACCGTGCTGCTCTGGCGGGTGAACCGCCGGGGTTGAAGGAGCGGGTTGGCCGCGCGCGGCGCCCCGCAGCAGGGCACCTCCCCACAAGCCCACCCGATTCAGGCAGCGCCCGCAGACGCATCCGCTGAGCGCGCCCCGGTGCTTCCCCCCGCGGTGACCTGCTCCTCCGGTGCCGCCCTGGCCGAACCCGCCTCCTCGCCCTCGCGCCCGGCCGCCGCGGGCAGCGCCACGCCGGCCGGGCCCGTGGAGAACGCCGCCGCCTCGGCCGTCACCGGCGCGGCCAGAGCAGCCTCCGGCGCCACGCTCACCACGATGCGCCGGAGCAACTGCCCCTGGTAGGTGTAGCCGGGGCCGAGGGTCTCGGTCACGACCGGCCGTTCGGGCAGCGGGGCGTTGGGATCGAGAAGCTGATGCGCGGCGGGGTCGAACGGCGCCCCCGGCTCCGCCACGTGCGGCACCAGGCCCACGCGCCGGGCGGCGTCGCGACAGGCATTTTGGAACGCGGCAATCTGCTCGATGAGCTGGGGCTTGCCGGAGCGCAACGCCGCCGAGAACAGCGCGTGCACGTGATCGAGAATGCGCACGGCGGTTTGCAACCAGTCGCCCTCGGCACGCCGCAGCTTGGCCACCTCGAGCTGCAAGTGCTGGCGCTCGACGTTCTGGGCCTGCTCGAGGAAGGCCTTGAAGCCCTGCGCCTCGGCACTGATGCGGTCGCCGATTTCCTTCGCCGCCTGGACCGCCCGGTTGGCCTGCTCGTCGGCGTGCTGCCAGAGGCCGGCCACGCGCTCGACCCGGCCGGCCACTTCCTCGAGCTGGTTGATGCGGCGCACGGCATCCGCCAGGTCGGCCCGCTCCGCCCGCGCCATCTCGGCGCGGTGCCGCAACACAAAGGGCCACACCCCCAGCCCGGCGCCCAGCGCCGTGCACGCGGCGGCGGCGGCCAGTTCGTAAAGCTGCATCGGCCGGTGGGCCTGCTCGTACACCAGCCAGGCGGCGGTCAGGAGGATGACGTCGCTAACAAAAAAAGCGGCGTAGGCGGCAAAACTGGGCGTCGGGCGCTCGGCCGTTTCGCTCATGGGAGCGCAGGTTAGCGGCGGGCCGCGCCGCTTGACCAACCAAAAACGCGCGCGCCCCGGCCGGCGACGCCCCGCCATTGACTGCCGGGACGGTAGCGCGGTCCCCCAACGGGCGGTATCGCTGCTTTCTCAATCAGCGGCGCCCTGGCTGGGTCGAAGGGTTGGGTTCCTGGGCGCCGGGTCTCAAAGGTTCGGCCGGGCCGGCTGCGTCGCGACCGGGGTCGCGGCGCCGCCGCCGCGGTGCCCTACCTGGTGCTGTTTCCCTGGTACCGTCCCCGCACGGCCAGCCTCATTCCGGTCCCGGGCCGGGCCCCTCGAGGGGAAATTTCTTCAGGCCGGTGATCTGGCAGAAGGCCAGCCACAAGAACTGCGGGTTGGTGGTCAGGTAACGGCGCCAGAGCCGGCGCGGCTCGGCACACAGGCGAAAGAACCATTCCAGGCCGGCCCGCTGCATCCAGCGCGGGGCCTGGGTCACGCGGCCGGAGTGGAAGTCGAAGGCCGCGCCCACGCCGATCATGACCGTGGTGTCCAGCCGGCCCAGGTGCGCGGCCATGAAGTGGTCCTGTTTGGGCGAACTGATGCCCACCCAGAAAAAGTCCGGCCGCACGGCCGCCACCTGCGCGGCCAGGTCGCGCTCTTCCGCCTCGTTCAACGGGCGGAACGGGGGGGTGTAGGAGCCCACGATGCGGACCTTGGGAAAGCGTTCCAGCAACCGCGCCCGCAATTCCCCGGCCACACCCGGCCGGCCGCCGAACAGAAAGTGCGAATGCCCGGTCTGCTCGGTCCAGCGGAAGGTGTCCAGCATCAGGTCCGGGCCATAGACCCGGCCCATCTCGCGGTAACCGGCCAGTTTGCCCGCCCACACCAGCGGCATGCCGTCGGGTGTGGTCAGCAGAGAGCGGTTGTACACCGCGCGCAGCGCAGGGTCGTGCCGGGCCGCAATCACGCAGTGTACGGTGGTCACGCACACGTACCCGCGCCGCCGTGCTTGCACCGCGGCCTGCAAGGCGGCCCGGGCGCGGTCCAGATTCAGGACGCTGACCCCCACCCCCAGCACGTTGACCCGCGGGATGTTCACCGGTCGGGCAGGCTAGGAAAACGCGCCGCGTCGGGCAAGGGCCGCGCGAAGCATGGCAACTTACCTCCCGGGGCTGGCGGGGCGGTCGGCGGTTCCCAGGCTGGCCTTGCAGTGTTCGAGGTGGCGACGGATGCCCCCGACCCAGAAGGCGTACTTGGGATGCGCTGCGGCTGCGGGCAAGGCCGCCAGCCCCGGCCCCAGGGCCAGGCCGTGGTCGTACAGGGCGTTCAGATGCAGGCGCGCGGCGTTGATTTGCTCGTCCACGACGTAATGAAGGTACTTGCGCCCCTTGGCGGGCAGGTCCGGCCGGACCCGGGCGTGCAGGCGGCTCGCGCAGGGTGTCCAGTTCGGCCAGGGCCTGCTCGCGCGTCAGGGCGGCCATGCGCGCACGATGGGCGGGGGGTGCCGGTTTGTCGAGCGCGGTTGGGTTGGAGCCGCCGGGCCGGGCCGGCGCCCGGGTTGGTTCCGCCTTGCACCGGCCCGCGGATGGGGTGGAATGCGCGCGCGCAATGAAGCTGCTCCAGGACCAGTTGGCGAGTTCGCCGTTGTCGGCGCGGTTTTTGCCGTTTTTCATTTTCGTGGCGTTGACGGCGTTGCAGGGCCGGCTGGGGGACGGCTCGGAGTACTGGGTGTATGCGGGCAAGACGCTGGTGGGCGCGTGGCTGGTCTGGCTGATGCGACCGTACGTGCCCGAGCTGCGCTGGGCGTTCAGTTGGGAGGCGGTGGTGGTCGGCGTGGGGGTGTGCGTCATCTGGGTGGGCCTGGACCCCTACTACCCGCGGGTGAATGAACTGCTGGCCCGGCTCGGCCTGGGCGCACCGCCGGACCCGGCCGAGGCGCCGAAACCCTGGAATCCGCTGGCCCGGTACGGCGAGGGCAGCGCGCTGGGCTGGCTGTTCGTCGTCACGCGTCTGGCCGGTTCGACCCTGGTGGTTCCCCCGCTGGAGGAAGCGTTCTACCGCTCGTTTTTGTACCGGTACCTGATCAAGGCCGACTTTACCGCGGTCGCGTTGAACACCTGGGCAGCCACGCCGTTTGTGGTGACGGCGGTGGTGTTCGGCCTGGTGCACCATGAATGGCTGGCGGGCATCTTGTGCGGGGCGGCCTACCTGGGGTTGGTCATCCACAAGGGACGGCTGGGCGACGCGATCACGGCGCACGCCATCACGAATTTCCTGCTCGGGCTCTGGGTGGTGGGACGCGGCGCGTGGCATTTCTGGTGACCCATTGGGCGACCGCCGCCCCGACCGGGCCGACTCCGGGGGCGGCCCGCAACCATAAGGTCCGCCCGCTCGACCGTTCCGGTGCTCCTAACGGTTCGCGTTTGACCCGTCCCGCGTCCGGAGTAAGCTCCCCTGCCCTGCGCGGCTCCGGGAAGGGTCAGCGGAACGGAACGTCGCGCGGGAGAAATTTGATGAGCACCACGACGGAATCCTCCCCCGCCGCCGCCGAACGCCGGCAGCGCGTGCGGGATATTGTCATTCGCATTGCCGGCAATTCCCAGGACGGCATCCAGGCCATCGGCGGTTTTCTGGCCCGGCTGGCCGGGCGCAGCGAGCAGGACGTGATGACCTACATGACCATCCCGTCCACCATCTCGGGCGGCCCGTCCATCTTCCAGGTCCGCATGGGCTCGGGCGAGATTCTCAGCGCCGGCGACGAAGCGGATGTGCTGCTGGCCTTTTACCAGCACTCCTACGAGAACCACCTCCAAGCGCTGCGGCCCGGCGGGATCGTGGTGTACGACTCCGACCACGTCGAGCCGCGGGAGGAGTGGAAGGCGACCTACCGGCACGTCGGCGTGCCCATCTCGGGGCTGACGGTCGAGGCCATCGGCGGCACCGGGCGGGACAAGGGCAAGAACGTGTACGCGCTGGGGCTGATCGCGAAGATGTTCGACCTGAACGTGGACAAGCTCAAGGCCCTGATCACCGAGCGCTTCAGCGGCAAGGACCCCAGCGTGGTCCAGAACGCCCTCAATGCCTTCGACGCCGGCTATTCCTACGCCCTGGGCCACCTGATCGAGACGTTCCAGTTTGAAGAACCGCGTCGCCGCGGCGTGCACCAGGTGGTCATGAACGGCAACGAGGCCCTGGCCTACGGCCTGATCGCCGCCGGGGTCCGCTTCGGCGCCGGCTATCCCATCACGCCCTGGTCGGACATCATGGAGTTGCTGCGCCGCGAGCTGCCCAAGTACGGCGGCACCTTCGTGCAGTGCGAGGACGAGATCGCCTCGATCTGCATGGCCCTGGGCGCCGCCTACGCCGGGCGGGTGGCCGTCACCGGCAGCAGTGGCCCGGGCCTCTCGCTCAAGACCGAGGCCCTGGGCTGGGGCGTCATGGCCGAGGTGCCGCTGGTGGTCATTGACGTCCAACGCGGCGGCCCCTCGACCGGCCTGCCCACCAACGTCGAACAATCCGACCTGAACATGGCCTGCTTCGGCAGCCACGGCGACTCGCCGCGCGTGGTGATCGCCCCGGCCAACGTCGAGGACTGCTTCTACACCGCCATCGAGGCGGTCAACCTTGCCCGCGAGTACAGCCTCCCGGTCCTCGTGCTCACCGACCAGGCCCTGGCCACGCGCATCGAGGCCTTTGACGAGCCGGACCTCCAGCGCGTGTGCCAGGAGTTCCCCCTGAACCTGACTCCTCTGCCCGAGCACAAGCCCTACAACCTGGCCGCCGCGAATGGCGTGGCGCGACACTGCCCGCCGGGCACGCCCATCCTCAACGGCATTTACCCCATCCTCACCGGGCTGGAACATGACGAGTACGGCCACCCCACCAGCTCGCCCAGGCTCCATGCCGAGATGACCGCCAAGCGCCGCCGCAAACTCCAGGCCCTGGCCGCCAAACTGCCCGTGCCCCAGGTGTACGGACCGCCCGAGGGCGACATCCTGCTCATCGGCTGGGGCTCGACCTGCGGCCCCATCCGCGAAGCGGTGGACCGCGCCCGGGCCGCGGGCCAGGCCGTGTCCGCCGTGCACCTGCGCCACTTGCACCCGCTGCCGCCGGGCCTGGAACAGATCTTTGCCGGCTTCCACCACCTGCGCGTGGTGGAGATGAACGACGAGGGCGTCTATGGCTACGGTCAACTGGCCGGCCTGCTGCGCGCCCGGTTCGGCAATCCGAAAATCCGCGGCATCAACAAGACCGACGGCCTGGCCTTCAAGGTGCGCGAAATCGTGGAACGCCTCCGCCAGGAAGTCGCCGACGGTATGCGCCGCTTTTGATCCCTCGCCGGAATCTTGATCTCGCCCTGAACCTGAATCTCCCTCGCGCTCTGAGCCCCATGTCTGCCACTGCCACTCCTCCCGCCGCTTCCGCTCCCGCGGTCCCTCCGGCCGCAACACCCGCTCCCGTGGCGGGTCCGCCCGCCGCGTCGCGCCGGCCGCTCACCAAGAAGGACCTTGCCGCCGATCACCCCACCTGGTGCCCCGGCTGCGGCGACTTCTCCGTGCTGGCTCTGTACTTCAAGCTCATCGAAAAACGCGGGCTCCAGCGCGAGCAGTTCGTGAGCGTCTCGGGCATCGGTTGCTCGAGCCGGTTCCCCTACTTCGTACAGGCCCACGGCGCCCATTTCATCCACGGCCGCGCGCTGCCCTTTGCCACCGGCATTTCGCTGACCCGACCGGACCTGCACGTGTTCGTGTTCAGCGGGGACGGCGACGCCTTTTCCATCGGTGGCAACCATTTCACCCACACCGCGCGCAAGAACGTGAAGCTGACCCTGGTGGTCATGGACAACGAGGTCTATGGCCTGACCAAGAAGCAGACCTCGCCCACCTCGCGCCTCGGCTACAAGAGCAAGACCGACCCCTGGGGCGCCGTGGACCAGCCCATCAACCCGCTCAAGCAGGCCCTCGCCGCCGGCGCCACCTTTGTGGCCCGCACCGCCAGCACCAACCCCAACCACCTGCTCCAGATGATGGAGGCGGCGATGGACCACGACGGGTTCAGCTTCATCCACTGCCTCAGTGAATGCGTCGAGTTCTACCCCGGCGCCTTCGACGCCGCGGTGCCGCGCAAGGGCGGCCAGTTCCCGCTGGTGCCCGCCGAGCACGACGTGACCGACGAGGTGGCCGCTTACCGGCTGGCCGGCGCGCCCTTCCCGGGCTACTTCGGCATCTTTTACCGCGTACAGCGACCCACCAAAAACGCGTGCGAAGCCCGCATCAACGCCGAGCAACAAGCCCGCACCAGCGGACTGGCGCCCTGGCAAATCCTCGCCCGCACCTTCGAGCGAATGCGGTAGCGCCCGGGCCCGCAGCGGCCATCTCAAGTCAGTGCGCGGAAGCCGCGAATCCCTCGCGTCGTCCCCCTCCGGCTCCTGACTCCTCGCTGTCCGGCATCCGGCATCTGGCATCCGGCATCCGGTATCCGCTCCCTCATTCCCGCAGCAACGCCCGCCGGGCCACCGCCAGTTCCCGGCGTTGCGCCGGCCGAAGTTTCGGGTAACGCAGGTCCAGCGACGTCAGCGCGTCAATCACCGCGGCGGCCACCACCAGCCGCGTGAACCACTTGTGGTCCGCCGGCACCACGTACCACGGCGCCTCGGGCGTGGCCGTGTGGCGGATCATGTCCTCATAAGCGGCCTGGTACGCCTTCCAGTGACGCCGCTCGGCCACGTCCGCCGCCGAGAACTTCCAGTTCTTGTCGGGATTTTCGATGCGCTCCAGAAACCGCCGCTTCTGCTCTCCCTTCGAGACATGGAGGAAAAATTTGCGGACCAGCACGCCGTTGCGATGCAGGTAGCTCTCGAAGTGGCGGATGTCCCGGAAGCGCTCCTCCCAGATGTCCGGGGTGACCCGCCCCGGCGGCAGCTTCTGACGTTCCAGCCACTCCGGATGCACGCGCACGATGAGCGTCTCCTCGTAGTAACTGCGGTTGAAGATGCCGATGCGCCCCCGCTCGGGCAGGCGTTTCCAGCAGCGCCAGAGAAAATCGTGGTCCAGCTCCTCGGCGCTGGGCGCCTTGAAGGCATGGACCTGGCAGCCCTGCGGGTTCACGCCGGACATCACGTGCTTGATGGCGCTGTCCTTGCCCGCGGCGTCCATGGCCTGGAAGATCAACAGCACCGCCCACCGGTCCTGGGCATAAAGCCGGTCCTGGAGCCGCGCCAGCGTCTCGACTCCCCGGGCCAGGGCCTCGCGCGCCCGGGGTTTGTCCTCCGACTTCAGCCCCCGCGTGTCGGCGGGGTCCACGTCTTTGAGGCGGAACCGCCGGCCGTGGGTCACGCAGAACGGCCGGCTCAGGCGATGGCAGACGCGGGTAAACTTCTCCAGGTTCATGGGCCGGGGTGTGTGCAGGGTGAACTGGCCGGCCACCGGTTGTTGCCGTCGGCGGATGCAACATCCCGCTTGTTACCAAGCCGGCCGGGAAGCTGCCTGCCTCCAGGCCCCGGCCTCAGCCGATCCTGGGCAGTTCCCAGGGCTTGCGGTACACGTAGCGGTACTGCTTGGCCTTGACGGGCTCGCCGAGGATTTGCTCGGTCGCCGGGTCCCACCGGATCGTGCGTCCCTCCAGGATGGCGATGTTGCCCAGGTGGCAAACGGTGGCCGAGCGGTGACCGATGGCCACGTCGCAAATGGGCGGCTGGCGGCTCTTGATGGCGTCGAGCCAGTTCTGGTGATGGTCCCGGCTGACCTCGAGGTGGACCTCGTTGGCCCCGAGCGGTTCTTCCAGGACGCCCTTGACCGTGCACTCGAGCCGGCCGCGGTCCACGTAGAGGATGCCGTCCTGGCCCTCGAAGGTGGTGCCGATGCGGTGGCTGTTGCCGCAAATGACGCGCACGCCGTTGGCGTAGCGGTAGGTGACCTCGAACCACTCGGGCGTCTCGTACAGCCCCTCCTTGTTGAACTCGGCGCGACCGCTGATCTCGACCGGGCCGCTCTGGTCCATGTTCAGCGCCCACTGGGTGATGTCCAGGTGGTGGGCGCCCCAGTTGGTCATCTGGCCGCCGGAGTAGTCCCAGAAGAAGCGGAACAGGTAGTGGACCCGGTTTTTGTTGTAGGGCCGGTACGGCGCCGGTCCCAGCCACATGTCGTAATCCAGCTCGGGCGGCGGTTCGCTGTCCGGCACGCGCGGCGGCTTGGCCCGGTCCAGGTAATTCACCCCGGGCAGGCCCACGCGCACGGTGCGGACCTCGCCGATGCGCTCGGAACGGACGTACTCGGCGGCGCGGCGGAACTTCTCGTCCGGCCAGGAGCGCTGCTGGCTGCCGGTCTGGACGATGCGCTTGTAGTAGCGGGCGGCCTGGACCATGCGCTGGCCCTCCTCGATGGTGAGGGTGAGCGGCTTTTCCACGTACACGTCCTTGCCGGCCATGCAGGCGTGGATGGCAGGCAGGGCGTGCCAGTGGTCGGGCGTGCCCAGGAGCACGGCGTCAATGGACCGGTCCTCGAGCAGCTTGCGGTAGTCGTGGAAGATTTTGGCCTCGATGCCGGCACGCTCCTTGAGCTGGCGGGCGGCCTCGGCGGCGTGGGATTTGTCCACGTCGCAGACGGCGACCACGTGTTTGACCAGGGAACGGGCCATCATGTTGGCCCGGCCCTGACCGCCGGTGCCGATGATGCCGACTCGGATAAGTTCGCTGGGGTTTTCACCGGTCTGGGCGCGGGTCTGGTTCAGGAAGAGGTTGGGGGCAGCGGCCAGCGCCGCGGCGCCGAGTCCCAGGCGGCGGCCGCGACGCAGGAACTCCCGGCGGGAAAGGGTGTCGTGGTGTTGCATGGCGGTGTTGTCGCCCTTTCTGGCGCGAGTGTCAACGCACCGGCGGCAGTCTGGCGCCCGGCGGTCCTAACCGGCCCGGCAGCCGGGACTTGTCGGCAGGCGCGCGGCCGTTACGCTGGCGGCCATGAAATGGATGCGCCTTCTCGGGCCGGCCGGCCTCGCCCTCGGGGTGCTCTTGGTGACCCTGGGCGGTTGCGCCACCGAGCCGGTCACCGGCCGCAAGCAACTGATTCTCCTGACGCCCGCGGAGGAGATGCAGTTGGGGCTCTCCGAGTTCGAGAAGCTCAAGCAGGAGGTGCCGCGCAGCAAGGACGCCGCGGCGCAGGCCCTGGTCGAACGCGTGGGCCGGCGTATCGCCGCCGTGGCCGAGCTGCCCGGGGCGCAGTGGGAATTTGTCCTGTTCGAAAGTCCGGAGCCGAACGCCTTCTGCCTGCCCGGCGGCAAGGTGGGCGTGTACACCGGCATCCTGCCCATCACTCGCGATGAGGCCGGGCTGGCGACGGTGATCGGCCACGAGGTGGCGCACGCCGCGGCGCGGCACGGCGCCGAGCGCATCAGCCGGGGCATGGCGTTGAACGTCCTGGGCAACCTGGCCGGGAGCTACCTCGGCCGCAAAAAGCCGGACCTCCAGCCGTACTTCAGCACCGCCTACGGCCTGGGCGCGCAACTGGGGCTGGTGCTGCCGCACAGCCGCGAGCAGGAGGCGCGGGCGGACCAGATCGGTCTCATCTACATGGCCCGCGCGGGCTATCCGCCCGAGGCGGCGGTCGAGTTTTGGCGGCGCTTTGCCGAGTACAACCGCCGTCAGGGCGGCCGGCAGACGCCGTGGTTTTTGCGCACCCACCCGCTGGACGAGGACCGCATCGCCAACCTCCAGAAATACCTGCCCCAGGCCCGGCAGGAGTTCCGCCCGGCCTCCTGAACGCGCCCGCCGCGGGCGAAAGGCGCCAGCCACCGAGCGGGCGGAACGCACCACGGGCCGCGGTGCCCGACCCTGAACCCGTCCGGCTCAGGCTTGCAGCAACTCGCGCTGCCAGGGCAGTAACCCGGCCGCGTGTTCTTCCCAGTTGACGGCCAGGCGGGTCAAGGTGCTCCGGCTGGCGATCAACGTGGCGTCAAGGCCCAATTTTGCGGCGGCCCGGTCACGGCGCTCGCGCAACCGTTCCAGGAGCCTTTTCTGGGCCGGCGTCAGGCGCAAGACCACGCGCTGACGCGGCCTGGGCCAGGCCGACTCGGGCAGGTGCAGGGCGTGTTGCAGCGAGGCGATGAGCCGCTCCCGTCGCCGCGGAGAATAACGGGGTGGAATCAGGTGCTGGTAGGGCTGGCCCTGGGCCGCGGCGGCGGCCAGGTCGAAAAGCCGGTCATGGCTGAGCACAAAGAACGGCGGGCGATTGGCCGCCCGGGCCTCGCGTTCCCGCCAGTGCCAGAGCTCGCGCAGGACGGCCTGTCCCCGCGGGTCGAGGCGATCGGAGTTTTTGATGCGCCAGTCCTCCTCGCCGTTGGTATCGGGCGGGCGGCAGGCATCGCGGATGAGCTGGCGGCACATCTGGGCGTGCCATTCCAGCCGGCCTTGCGCGGACAGTTGCGCCCGCAGCACCTCGCTCAGGGGATGCAGGTAGTGCGAGTCGTTGCGGGCGTAAGTGATCATGCGCTCGGTCAGCGGACGGCGGGACCAGTCGGCCCGTTGCGGGCCCTTCTCCAGCTCGACGCCGAGGAAGCGCCGGACCAGGCGGTTGAGGCCGAATTCCTTCAAGCCGAGCAACCGTGCGGCGAGCATGGTGTCGAAGACGGCGGCCGGAGTGAACCCCTGGCCGCGGTGGAGCAGGCGCAGGTCGTAGTCGCCCCCGTGCAGCAGCAATTCGCGCCCGGCCAGAGCGGCCCAGAGCGGGCGGAGGTTCAACCCGGCCAGCGGGTCCACCAGCACATCACGGCCCGGGAGGCTCAACTGGACCAGGCACAATTTCTCGGGGTAGGAATGCAGGCTGTCGGCCTCGGTGTCGAGGGCGACCCAGGGAGCAGCCTTCAGGCGGGGCAAAAACTCGGCCAGTGCGGCATCCGTCGTGATCACGAGGTCAGCCTAGCAGGTTGGTCCGCGGGGGAAAAGGTCACCGCGGCCGGCGGGTGGTTCGGGAAGAAGATTGGTGCGCTTGGCAGGACTTGAACCTGCACGGGTTGCCCCACTACCACCTCAAAGTAGCGCGTCTGCCAATTCCGCCACAAGCGCACCCGTGCCGGAAATTGAATCACGCGCGGCCCGGCCTGCAAGTGGTTTCTGGGCCGGCATGGCAAAGGCTGGAGACATCGTGACCTTCCGCCTCAGCGCCTCTCCGGTCCGAGCGACGTCGGAGTTGTCCATCCCCTCGTCGAAGACGAGGACTCCGACCGCAATTCTTTCCCGGCCCGGACGACTTCTGGGTCAAGGTCATTCCCTTCCGGGCCTGAACTTGTCGCTGCGCCACCTCCGGTTCCGATTCGGCAAGGGAATCCTGGCGTGAGCCGTCGCCGGTGACGTGTGCGTTACGGCACCGGCCGGGGTTGGTTGCGCGGCTCTCAGCGCGCCCGCCACAACCGCACGGTCATCCGCTCGATGCGTTCGTTGACGTAATCCCGGAATCCCGGGATCGGCTGGAAACGCTCGATGTGCTCGAAGACCACCTGCAATTCGCCGTTTTGCCAGCTCAGCACCTTCACATCGCGAGGGATGTCGCCGAAGGCAAAGTGAAGGGTCTCGTTGCCGTCGCTGCGGGAGAGGCGGGGCTTGGACTCCGGGCAGGGCGGGGGTGTTTTCCAACATTCCACCACCGTCTCGGTGGTCAGGATGCGGGGCATGGGGTAGGTCACGTCTTCCAGACCGGTGCTCACGACCACGGTCTCGGGCTGCCCCATCTCGAAGCGCAGGGAAAGCTCGCCTTTGACCTGCTGGTCGAAGCGCCCCTTTCGTTCGGCGGTTTCGGTGCTGCGGAAATAGTCGGGCGCCACGATCACCTGCACGTCTTCGTCGTCCAAACTGGCGGTCAGGCGTCCTTGCAACCGCAGGCGCCACCACTCCCAGTTGAACTCCGGGTCAGGGTCGCCGTCCTGCTCGAGCACCTCGGTCACCCGCGCCACGAAGGTCATGGCCAGGCGGCGCCGCTTGGTGGCGGAAGAGCCTTCCGTACCGGTGACCCAGTTCTCGGTTTCCTCGAACGTGTAGCGCACGCTGCCCTCCCAGGGCCGGTGACATGGTCCACGGCGCAGGCGCTCGAGGATTTCCTGGTTCGAGCCCAGGTCGCAGGTCGGATCCCCACTCAGGCCGTAGATCAACTCCAGGTCCTGCAGGAGCTGGGTCAACTCCGCCGTGATGGCCCGACCCGAGGCCTGGGGATTCTGCTCGCACAGATCGAGATAGTAATGCGCACACCGGCAACGCACGGGCGAGTACAGCCGCGAAAGGGCGAGGCCCACGTCACCGCTGAAATACGGCTCGCCGGCCCCCATGGCCCGCATGGCCAGTTGGTCCAGCCGGTGCAACAGCACCTGCCCCACCGCGCAGTCCTGTTCGGCCGCCGCCAACAGGGGCTGAATGCCCAGGCGGTATTCCTTGCGATCGCGCGCCTTGCGGATCGTCTCGAGTTGGCGCTCGAACTCCTCCTGGCTGAGCAGCCCGCGCTGGCGCAGGCGCGAGTTCTCCCGCAGCTCCTCCGAGGCCCATTGGTCGGCGACGCGGCGCGCATCCCGCGTCGAGCGCCAGGCTTGATCGAAACGCTCGATGAAGTTGCCCGTGGGCGGAAACGGTTCCGCGGCCACGCCGGCCCCGCTGAAATGCGCCAGCGGGATCACCACCTCATTGCTCCGCACCTGCCAGGGCGTGAGCTGGAACCCCGTGCCGTCGCCGGCAAAGCCATATCCCACCATTTCGAATGCCGGAATCGGGCCGGGAAACCGCAGGCGCAATTCGGCCGTGCCCCGAAACTCCAGGCCGTCCGGCTCCAGCATCACCGCTGCCCGATGGGTGGCGCCCAGCGGCAGGACGGTGAAGTTGGTAATCCAGGTCATGCGGGCCAGCACGGGCTCCCAAACCCGATCGGCGTCCACACGCAATTCGCAGACCACGCCGTCCGGCGCGGTGAGGCTGAGTTGTCCGCCGGCCTCGGGCGTGATCAAACCCGCCGTCGAGCGGAGCGGGTCCGGCTGCGGACCCACGGGCCGGTCGAAAGCCGGCGCCGTCTCTTCCACGCGGAAAAACATCCCCGCCAGCGGCTCGCTGCTGGACCAGGTGAACCGCGCAGCGCCATTGGAGACCGTTGCCGACTCTACGGAAAACCACTCCGCCAGATCGAACGAGCCTTCCAGCGTGACCTGGGGACCGCTCGCGCCCCGGACCTGCAAGGTAAGCGAGCCGCCCACCGGCGGGGATTCCACGACAAGTTGCAACGGTCCCGCCAGCAGGGGAGGGGTAACGCCCGCCACCAGAACAGTGGCCAGACAGGGGAGTTGGGCCATTTTCATTTCGCCGGGCTTCAGTCAATCAGGCCGGGTATGCCGGACAAAGGGAAAAGTCTTCCGCTTCCCGGCGAGGTCCGGGCTCCGGCCCGTGCAGGCTGGTGCTTCTTCAGGTACGCCCGGGCAGAACTCCGCGGCTCCGGACAACGGGAGACGCGGCATTGGCTGCCGTCAGTCGCTCGCTTGCACTCGGAGCAGGAAAAACGACTGGGCGGCGGTGGAGCGGAACCAGCCCTCGCGGCCGAAACGCACGGTGGCAGAGCCGGGGCCCTCGAGCGTGACCTCTGACGGCACGGTGGTGCTGGCCAGCGGTTGCCAGGTCACCAGATTGGTGCTCTGCAGGACTTCGCAAGTGACCCCCTGGATGCCGGAGGGACGGGAAAATTCGATCCGCAGTTGTTCCGAGGGAGGCGTCAGGCGCAAAGGAGCGAAGTCGTGATTGGGCTCGGTGGGCATCAGATCAAACGCGAACTCGACAAGATTGGACAGCCCGTCTCCATCGGGGTCCACGTCAGGGCCGATGATCACGGGGTCCGTCTGGGCGGGGAAACGGGCGGTGGCCCGGTCCTCGCAGTAGTGTTTGCGCGGCGATTCGGCGGGGAACTCGTCGGCGCCGATGTCCACGGCCCGGCCCAGGAGGCGCCGTTCGCCGTCCAGGTCGCGCCAACGCGGGCGGAGCACCTCGGAGTCGCCGGCATCGCGGCACGGGGAATCTTCCCGGAGGTGGAAGTCGTCGTCGGACCGCAAGGCAGAAAACCGGCGACACGGCACGACACCAAGGCACGCGGATGGCGCAGTTTTACGGATTTGGCGGCAGCCCGGCCCCGCCCCGCCGCCCGACAAGTCCCTTTTCCCCGCGCTCAGTTGGCCGGAGGGGCGGCGGCCTTTTCCTTGTACTCGACTCCCCGGGCCACGCGGGCCTTGAGGTCGGCCAGGCCGGGATGAGACACGGCCTGCAGGAACTGGCGGGCCTCGGCAAAACGCCCGTACATCCCGGCCAGGCGCGCCTTGTGCAGCGCCACGCCCTCGCGGTCCAGGTCATCCCGGGCCAGGCGCTCGGCCTCATCCCAGGCCAGCATGGCCTCGCGGAAAAGCCGGTCGGCCCGGGCCCGGGCCGCGGCGTCCTCACCGGTCGGGATTTCGAGCAGGTAGTACATCTGGGCGATGTCCGTCGCGAGTTTGAAGTCGCCGGGGCGCAGCTTGCGGGCCTCGCGGTAGAGTTCGAGCGCCTTGCGGAGCACGGCCTGGTCATCGGGCAGGCCGAAAAGTTCCCGGGCATCCACCCGGAAGACCGCCACGGCCGTGGCGAGGTTGATCCGGTACAGCGGCTCCTGCGGGGCCAGTTCGACCGCCCGGGCGAAGTACTCGAGGCATTTGCGCGGGGGGCCGAAGTGGCTGAAGTGGTCGGCCAGGTTGTTCCAGGGCACGGGATTCGTGGGGTCCAATTCCCGGGCCTTCTCCATCTGGGCCACCGATTCGTCGTACCGGCCCAGGTCTCCCAACAGGCTGGCGTAGGCGAGCCGGGCGCGGGTGTGGTTGGGGTGCCGGCGCAGGAAGTCCGTGTAACCGGCCTCGACCGGCTCGAAGCGTTGCTTGATCCGGGCCGGGAGCGTCAACGCGGCGGTGGAACCGGGCTTGCCCTCGGCCTCCTTGATCCACTCGTCCACCTCGGCCTGGGCGTCGTCGTCCGCGGCGAGCAACCGCTGGTACTCGAGTTCGACCGGATCGGCGGGGTTGACCACCGGGACGGCGATGCCGGTGGTGCGGACCAGGGCGTTGCTGGCGGCCAGGACCGGGTTGGTGCTCAGCAGGGCGGTCAGTGCTCCCAGGAGAAGCTCGTTCACGCGCGCAGTGTAACCCGGCCCTTCTGGAGACACAAATGGAGCCGCACGCCCCGCGTGGACGCTGCCCGGGGCCCGGGGCCGGGGCCGGTTTAGTACGTCGGGTCGTAGTACTGCCGTTGCTGACCGATGGCCGGAGCGACCAGCTCGACGTGGCCATCCGCAAACGCCACGGTGCCGCGGCCTTTTTGGAAGAAGTCGTTGCGGGCCACGCGGACCTTGCGACCGAACTTGTGTCGGGCGGTGATCACGTTGCCGGGCGGCACCCAGCGCCCGTCGTCTATGGTGGAGTCGTGGTGGTAGCTGTCGCTGTTCTCGTCCAGCAGCATGATCTTCTGGGTCGGGTTTTTGACCGAGGCGCTTTTGAAGTGCAGCGGGGGGACGCCGGCGCCGTAGAGCGAGGAGATGCCGTGGTTTTGACCGTCGTCGCCCACGTAACTGGTCAGCGAGTAGCTGTACAGGTAGGGGTTGGTCCCACTGGGCGCCCGGCGCCAGGCGGCCTCGCGCTCCGGGGCGTCGCGGTCGGCCGGGCAACGGAAGAGGTTGGTGGTGAAGTTGCCGATGTAGCGGGCGATGGCGCTGTTTTGGACGTTGGTGAAGAAGGACGGCGGCAGGCTCGGGTCGTTCGAGGGACGCAGGGTCAGGTTCCAGAAAATCCAGTCCTCCTTCATGGCCACAAAGGCGCCCTTCGAGGCCGTGCCCGGGTAGGTGTCCCGGTTGTCGTCCACGTACATCTGCAGGGCCAGGGCCAGTTGCTTGAGGTTGCTGCGGCAGACCGACTGGTGCGCCTTTTCCTTGGCCCGCGCCAGCGCCGGCAAAAGCATTCCGGCCAGGATGGCGATGATGGCGATGACCACCAGCAACTCGATGAGGGTGAATCCACGTTGCGCTTTCATGTCGGGGCTTGGTTTGAACGCACCGTCCCCAAGTCCCTCGCCCGTGTCAAGGCTGGGCACTAAAAAACACAGCCCGCGGCTCGCGCGGGCCTTCCGGTCGCCGCCCGGGTAGGGATACCCCCTGCGGCGGTCGAGGGCACGCCGCCCCGCCCGGAGGCGGGACGGGCGATTTCAAGCGATGGGCGTCAGCCTGGACGTCGGGACCCCCACCGCGTCCTCCACGGCCAATCGGACCTGTGGCCGCTGCAAGGGCAGAAAGGCCACCGGCGCCCGCGTATCCCCGGTTTCCAGCCAGCGTTCGAGCATGGCATCCGCCAGCAACCACGACCGGCCGGCAGCGTCCACCGCCTCCAGCCGCACCCACAAGACCCGCCAGGCCGGACTGGGCCCGTCCATGCCGTTGACCAACAGGACGTGGTGCACCGCCTCCAGGTCCGGGCCATCCGGACATTCGGCCGTGTAGATGTCGAGCCTGCCCGCCTCGAGGTCTCCGGGCCGGGTGGGCAACCGGTACACCCGCTCGGCCCCCGGGCCGGCGAACACCAGGTAGATGTGCGCGTCGGTACCGGAAAAGGATTTGTGCCCGGTTTTCAACGAGAGCTTCAGCTTGGTCAGGGTGGCCATGGGGAATGGAGGGGGAGTCGGTTGGCGCCAGGGTTCGCGGATGCGGGCACGTAAGCGATTTTGCGGTCGGGGCGCAACGGCAAAAGCAGCCGCGCCTTCCCTTTCACGCTCAATCCAGGGTGCACACGGTCACCCGGCGGCGGCGGGCGCAGGCCACGATTTGCTCGCGGTCGAGCAACAACGCGCGCCGGGCCTCGAGGCCCAGCACGGCCACGCCGTGGGCGGCGCAGGTCTCGACGGTCCGGAGGCCCACGGTGGGGATGTCGAAACGCAGGTCGTGGTCCGGCTTGGCCAGTTTCACCGCCACGGCCCCCCCGCGGGGACCGGCCAGCGCGCCCCCGCGGGCCAGGCAGGCATCCGTGCCCTCGAACCCCTCCACGGCCAGCACCGTGCCGCGCTTGACCACGACGGTTTGGCCGATTTCCAGCCGTGCCACTTCGAGGGCCATGCGCCGGCCGAAGGCGAGGTCCTCGCGTTGCGCCGCGGTCAGGTCGGGACCGGCACAGAAACCCGGCTCGGGCAACAGCGGTTCCAGCCACGGCAGGGCGGAAATCAACTCGATCCCGTCCCGTTGCAACTCCTCGGCCACGGCGCCGAACAGCGTGTGCGCATTGCGCTCGCGCAGCCGGAACAGCACCCGCAGCGTGCGCAGATCGGGGCGCAACTCGAACAGATTGCGCGGCGCGATCTGGCCCAGCATCACGCAGTGCCGCAGCCCGCGCGCGGCGAAGGTCCGGATCATCTTCCCCAACTGCCCCACCCGCAGCCAGTGCATCTCGTCCACCAGCGTCGCCAGGGCCGGGTCGGTCTCGCCGGGCACCCCCACCGCCACGATGCGCCGGAGGCCGCGAGCGCGCGCCAGGCGGGCGAACTCCAGCGGCAGGCTGCGGTTGCCGGCAATGAGGCCGATTTCCGTGGGCAACTCCGTCACGCCGCCAGCCTAGCCCGCCGGCCCGGCAAAGGAAACCCCGCCCCTGCACCGCCGGGGCAAGGGCATTCCAGACCCGGCCCGCCTGGCCCCCCAACACCCCCGCACGTGCCGGCGTGCTCTCAGTCGGAACCACGCGGTGGGACCCGGGAGCGCGGCCAATCCGCCGTGGTCGGTCGCAACCGGCCGCCCCTTCTGGCCCACCGGCGCTCTGTCCGGCGTCACGGCTTGTCGGGGATGAAATCCCCGGGCTAGGCTGCGCGCGTGAAGTCCACCTGGTGGTTGGCCCTGGTCGGCGGGTTGGGCCTGGGCGGATTGTTGATGGCGTGTCGCGCCCCGCGGCCGCCCGCCCGGGCGGTTCCGGCGCCCGCCTTTCATGCCGACAAATTGGCGGAGATGGACGCGGCCATCCTGCAGGCCATTGCCGAGCAAAAGCTCCCCGGCGCCGTGCTCTGGCTCGAGCACCGCGGCGCGGTGTACCACAAGGCCTACGGCCGCCGCGCCGTGGTGCCCGCGCCCGAACCGATGACCCCCGACACCCTTTTCGACCTGGCCTCGTTGACCAAGGTCGTGGCCTGCACGCCGGCGATCATGCTGCTGGTCGAGCGGGGGCGGTTGAAGCTGGACGACCCGGTGTGCCGGTATCTGCCCGAGTTCACCGGCGGGGGCCGCGAGACGGTGACCCTCCGGCATCTGCTCACGCACACCGCGGGGTTGCGCCCGGACATCAGCCTCAAGCCGGACTGGTCCGGCTACGAGGCGGGCCTGAAGTTGTGCCTGGCCGAGGCGCTCACGGCCCGACCGGGCGAGCGGTTCATCTACAGCGACACCGGCCCCATCCTGCTGGGCGAGATTGTCCGTCGCGTCACGGGCCGGCAGTTGGACGAGTTCCTCGCCGCGGAGGTGTACCGGCCGCTGGGCATGCGCGACACCGGCTTCAACCCGCCGCCCGGGGTCCGCGGCCGCGTGGCGCCCACCGAGGTGGAAAACGGCGCGCCCCTGCGGGGGGTGGTGCACGACCCGCGCGCCCGCCGGCTCGGCGGCGTGGCGGGCCACGCCGGCTTGTTCAGCACCGCCGCGGACCTGGCGCGCTTTGCCCGGATGCTGCTCAACGGCGGCACGCTCGATGGGGTGCGGATTTTCCGGCCCGAGACGGTGCGGTTGATGACCGCCGTCCACACGCCGCCCGGCCTGCCGCGCCGCGGGCTGGGATGGGACATTGACTCGGCCTACGCGGGTCCCCGCGGAGAGCTGTTCCCTCCGGGCTCCTACGGCCACACCGGCTGGACGGGCACCTCGCTCTGGATTGACCCGTTCTCGCAAACCTTCGTGATCCTGCTGGCGAACCGGAACCACCCGGACGAACGGGGCAGTGTCACCGCCCTGCGGCGGCAACTGGGCACCCTGGCCGCGCAGGCGGTGCGCAACTTCAACTTCAGCCACGTGCCCGGGGCGCTGGCGCCCGACCCGGCCCGCGTCGCCACCGCCGCCACCACCGCCCCGGCTCCGGCCGCACGCCCCGCCAACCCCGGCACGGTGCTCAACGGCATTGACGTGCTGGTGAAACAGCATTTCGCCCCGCTGCGCGGTCTGCGCGTGGGCCTCATCACCAACCACACCGGCCACGATCGCGCGCGGCGCTCGACGATTGACCTGCTCCACGCCGCTCCGGGGGTGAAGCTGGTGGCGCTGTTCAGCCCCGAACACGGCCTCCGCGGCACGCTCGATGAAAAAGTGGGCGACAGCGTGGACGAACGCACCGGCCTCCCGGTCTTCAGCCTGTATGGCGAAACCCGCGCCCCCACCCCCGAGCAACTCGCCGGCCTGGACGCGCTGGTGTTCGACGTCCAGGACATCGGCTGCCGCTTCTACACCTACATCTCGACGATGGGTCTGGCGATGGAAGCCGCCGCCCGCGCGGGCAAAAAGTTCTTCGTGCTGGACCGCGTCAACCCCATCAACGGCCGCACCCTCGAGGGCCCGGTCCACACCGGCGCCCCGAGCTTCGTGGCCTTTCACCGCCTGCCGTTGCGGCACGGGATGACGGTGGGCGAGCTGGCCCGGCTGTTCAATGCCGAGCGCGGTTGGAACTGCGCGCTGACGGTCATCCCCCTGGAGGGGTGGTCGCGCGCCTGGTGGTGGGACCAGACCGGCCTGCCCTGGACCAACCCCTCGCCCAACATGCGCCGCCTGACCGCCGCCCTCCTCTACCCGGGCGTGGGGCTGCTCGAAAGCGCCGTGTCCGTGGGCCGCGGCACCGACACGCCCTTCGAGGTGGTGGGCGCGCCCTACGTGACGGACGACGTGGCCTTCGCGGCCGAGGTCAACCGCGCCGGGCTGCCGGGCGTGCGCGCCGTGCCGGTCCGCTTCACGCCCCGCGCCAGCACGTTCCGGGACCAGCCCTGCGGCGGGGTGCAACTGGTGGTGACCGACCGCGAGGCCCTCCGGGCAGTGGACCTGGGCCTGACGCTGGCCCTGACCTTCCAGCGCCTGTACCCGGGACAATTCGCCGCGGACAAGATGCGGCCGCTGTTGACCGACCGCGCCACGCTCGAGGCCGTGAAGGCCGGCAAACCGCTGGCGGAGATCAAACGTGCCTGGGCGGCCGAGCTGGCGGCGTTTGAGCAACGGCGCGCGGCGTTTTTGCTCTACGAGTAGCCGGGGTGCTCCGCCGGGGCGCCACGCCGCGGCTCACGGGTGGCCGGTGACCGGCACGCTGGCGCGCTCGGTAACCCAGCGCCGGTCGCGGTTTGGGTACAGCCAGAGGGTGAGGTGATTGGGCAGCCAGTTGGTTCGCGCCAGGGCGACGGTTTCGGGCTCGACCCAGCGGTGGCTTTCCGCGTGGCCGTCGGCAAAGGCCACGTTGCCCTGGCCGTGATGCGAGGCCGCCGGCAGGTGCATGAAGCAGCCGTCCAGCCAGCCCAGCCCCACCAGATACGCCGGCAGGCAGACGTGCCCGGGCGCGGTATCCACAAAGGTCAACAGTTGCGCGGGATTGGCCAGGGCGAGGTCGCCGCTCCGGGTGAAGGTCACGTGCGTCCCGCTGTTGTAGGTCCCCAGCCCCGGCAGCCAGCCCAGGTAGGCGTTGAGGGCGTAACTGCGGACGTGCGGGTAAAGCCGGCCCTCGAGTTCCACCAGGCCGCGGTCACTGGGACACTTGTACACCTCGGCGACGGGCAGGTACGGCGCGAAGCCCGCCAGCCCCGGGTCCACCAGGTAGGCCCGGTTGGTGAACGCCTCGGGGTGGAGGTGCTCCTGGCCGGAGACCCAGAGCTTTTCGCCGCTCAGCAGACTCGGGGTGCCGTAGCCATTGAGCGGCAGCGCCTCGCGGTGGTCGCCGCTGTACAAGGTCCAGGCCAGGTTCAACTGCCGCAGGTTGCCCAGGCAGGCGATGCGCCGCGCCCGTTCCCGGGCCAGCGAAAGCGCCGGCAACAGCAACCCCACCAGCACCACGAGGATGGCAATCACCACCAGCAGCTCGATGAGGGTGAACGCACCGCCGCGCCGCGCCGCCGTGCCGGTGACGCGCCGCCGCCGCGGTCGGTTCCAAGCGGATGGCGACAGGCCCACGGCTTGAAAGTAGCAAAAGCCGCGCCGGAAGGAAAGCGTCGGGCTTGCCGCCCGCCCGCCCCCGCCCCACCCTGCCTGCCCGGGCATGGACGGCAAAGGCGAGACGTTTTGGAAGCAGGCGCTGGCGGTCTTTGGCGTCTGCGTGGTGCTTTACTTCGGCGGCTTCGGGGCCTTGCAACACTGGCGCACCCGGCGCGGGCCCTGGGAGGTGACGTTTGCCACCAACGCCACCGGTGCCCCGGTCCTCACCCTCGCCGCGCCGGGCCTGGGGCTGCCCCGGGTGCGGCTGGCCTTCCCGGGCACCAACCTCGCCGGATTCACGGGACCGGTCACGGTCCGTTTCGACGAGCCCACCCGCACCGCGGCCGTGCCGTTTGGCCGGGTGAAGTTTCTCGACATCACCTTCCTGCCGGGGACGGTCACCTTCGACCTGTTCGGCCACGAGATCGAGCTGCTGCCGCGCACGTTGATCGTGGACAAGCGCGAGCACCCGTGGCGGTCCGGGGAGGAAATCGAATTGCCGGCGCGGTGAGGCGGGGCCGGTCGGCCGGGGCAAACCGACCCCGCCAACGATGCGCCCGGGCGCGGGCCGGTTTGCCGGATCACCCCGGCATTTGCAAACCCAGCCGGGCCGCCGCCTGCGCCACGTCCTTGTCGCCCCGACCGGACAAATTCACCACGATCAGGCGCTCGCGGGACATCTGCGGGGCGCGGCGGAGGCACTCGGCCACGGCGTGGGCCGACTCGAGCGCGGGTATGATCCCCTCCAGGCGCGCCAGCCGGGTGAAGGCCTCCAGCGCCGCGTCGTCCGTGGCGTAGGTGTACTCGACCCGCCCCTGATCGTGCAGCCAGGCGTGCTCGGGGCCCACCGCCGCGTAGTCCAGCCCCGCGCTCACGCTGTGGGTGAGTTGAATCTGGCCGTACTCGTCCTGCAGGATGTAACTGCGCGTGCCCTGGAGGACCCCCCGCGAGCCGCCGTGAAACCGCGCCGCGTGCCGCTCGGGGAGGATCCCTTCCCCGCCGGCCTCCACCCCCACCATCTGCACCGTGGGGTCTTCGAGAAACGGGTAAAACAACCCGATGGCATTCGACCCGCCGCCCACGCAGGCGATGAGCAGGTCCGGCAACCGCCCTTCCTTTTCCAGGATCTGCCGGCGCGTCTCGTCGCCAATGATGCGCTGGAAGTTGCGGACCATCACCGGATAGGGGTGCGCCCCGTAGGCGGTGCCCAGGATGTAATGCGTGGTGCGGACGTTCGTCACCCAGTCGCGCATGGCCTCGTTCACCGCCTCCTTCAGCGTCTGCTGGCCGGCGCGCACCGGCACCACCTCCGCGCCGAGCATCTTCATGCGATAGACATTGAGCGCCTGGCGCTCGCAATCCACCGCCCCCATGTAAATGACGCACTGGAACCCGAACATCGCCGCCACCGTCGCCGTGGCCACCCCGTGCTGGCCGGCGCCGGTCTCGGCGATGATGCGCCGCTTGCCCATGCGCCGGGCCAGCAGCACCTGGCCCAGGGCGTTGTTGATCTTGTGCGCCCCGGTGTGCAGCAGGTCCTCGCGCTTGAGGTAAATCTTCGCCCCGCCCAGCTCCCGCGTGAGCCGCTCGGCGTGGTACAACGGCGTGGGACGCCCGCAGAACTCGCGCAGGTAGTAATCCAGCTCGGCCTGAAATGCCGGGTCCTGTTGCGCGCGATAATACTCCGCCTCCAGCTCCTGGAGCGGATGCACCAGCGTCTCGGGCACGTACCGGCCACCGTACGGGCCGAAATGGCCGCCGGCGTCCGGCAACGGCGGGGCCGCAGCAAGCGCAGTCATGCGCGCCAACCTAGCGGCCCGCCCCGATCGCGTCGAGCCCGGGCGCGCGGCGGCGCGCAGTCAGCGGCGCCTCGCATTTTCTGGCCGATCGGCCGATGTCTTCACCGGACAGGGCCGCGCCGGCGCCGCGGCCGTCGCAAGGGCCAACGCCCGGCGCCGGCGCCGCGGCCCCCACCGAATCCTGTGCGGCGGCGCCCTGCCGGAGGTGCATCATCGCTTCCGGCCGGGGTCGGACGGGCCGGGGCGATTCAGGTCATCCCGTTGGGTCCGCGGCCTGACCGGTTCACCGGCCCAGGACCTCGTCCACACTTTCGGCCAGCGCACCGACCATCCGACGCAACTGCGCCGGCGTGGTGCAATACGGCGGCATCAAGACCACCACGTTGCCGATCGGCCGGGTGAGCACGCCGCGCCGCGCCATGGCCTCGCACACGCGGATGCCGGCGCGCTCGCGCAGGTCAAAGGCCGTGCGCGAGCGCCAGTCGCGCACCAGTTCAACCCCGGCGATCAGCCCCACCTGGCGCACGTCGCCCACGGCGGGCAGGTCCCACAGCCGCGCCAGTTCGCGGGTCATGGCCGCCTCCAGCCGCGCCCGCGCCCGCCGCGAGGCGGGGGTGCGCAGCAGGGCCAGGCTGGCGCGCGCCGTGGCCGCGCCGAGCGGGTTGCCGGTGTAACTGTGCCCGTGGAAGAAGGTCTTGAACTCGGCGTACTCGCCGAGGAAGGCGTCGAACACCGCCCGCGTGGTGAGCGTGGCCGCCAGGGGGAGATAACCGCCGGTCAGGCCCTTGGCCAGGCAGAGGAAGTCCGGTTGCACCTCCTCGTGATGGCAGGCAAAGAGCCGGTCGTCCGCGCGGGCGCCGCCCCGGTTCCCGACCCGGGCCGGGTCGCCCCCGCCCGTGCGGCCGAAACCGGTGAGGACCTCGTCCGCGATCAACAGCGTGCCCGAGGCGCGCGCCAGTTCCGCCACGCGCCGCAGCCAGCCCTCCGGTTGGGGGATCATGCCGGCGGCGCCCTGGATGAGCGGCTCGAAGACAAACGCCGCATGGGGTTCGCCCCGGCGGCGGCGCTGCGCGGCGAGTCGCTGCTCGACCTGGTCCACGCATTCCCAACGGCACTGCCGCCAGGTCCGGGCGTCGGCCCGCTCGGGCGCGGCGCGGTTGAACGGGCAGCGATAACAGTACGGCGCCATGACGGCGTCGGACTTGAACAACAACCCGGCGTAGGCGGCGTGGAACAGGTCAATGTGCCCCAGGCTCACGGCGCCCACCGTGTCCCCGTGGTAGGCGCCGGCCAGCGAGAGAAACCGCGGGCGACGGGCCCGGCCGGTGCGGCGGGCAAATTCGTAGGCCAGCTTGAGGGCGACCTCGAGGGCGGTCGAGCCGTCGTCCGAGTAAAAGACCTTCGCCAGGGGCGGCTGCCCGCGCAGACCGGGCGGGTTGGCGGCGGCCACCAGGTCGGCCGCCAGCCGCGTCGCCGGTTCGTTGGTCAACCCCAGAAACGAGGTATGGGCCACGCGGGCGAGCTGGCGGCGCAGCGCGGCGTTGAGGCGCGGGTGGCTATGGCCGTGCAGATTGGTCCAGATCGAGGCGTTGGCATCGAGGTACTCGCGGCCGTACACGTCGCGCAGGACCGCGCCGCGGCCGGCCACCAGCACGAGGGGCTCGCGGCGCAGCCAGTCGCGCATCTGCGTGAAGGGATGCCAGACGAAGCGGTGGTCGAGGCGGGCCAGGGGGTGCATGGGAGAGCAAGGGACGGAGGAGCGAGCATTGGGGCTTTAGACCCCGGATTTCGGATTTCGGACTTCGGGCCGGGGTGGCGGCGCCCAACGGCCCAGAGCCGCGATCAACCGCGCCACATCCTCCCCCGTGTGGGCCGCCGAAAGGCTCACCCGCAGCCGGGCCGCGCCGCGGGGCACGGTGGGGTACCGGATGGCCGGCAGGAAAATGCCGTCCGCGCGCAGTCGCGCCGCCAGTTCCAGGGCCGCGCGTTCGTCTCCCACGATCAGCGGCACAATGGGCGACTCGGCGGCGGGCAACGGCCAGCCCTGCGCGGCCAGGCCGGCGCGCAGTTCGCGCACCCGCTCCCAGAGCCGGGCGCGGCGCGCCTCACCTTCCGGGCCGGCGGCCAACTCGACGCCGGCCCGGGCGGCCGCGGCGGCGGCGGGCACGGGGGCGGTCGAGTAAATGAACGCGCGGGCGCGATGGACCAGCCACTGGATCAATTCCGGCGCCCCGCCGATGAACCCGCCCGCCGCCCCGAGCGCCTTGCCGAGCGTGCCCAGATGCACTTCCACACGGTCGGTCAACCCCGCAGCGGCAATCAGTCCCCGGCCCCGCTCGCCGAACACCCCCGTGGCATGGGCCTCGTCCACCAGCAGCCAGGCGCCGTAACGGTCCTTGAGCTCGACCACTTCCCGCAGCGGCGCCAGGTCACCGTCCATCGAAAACACGCTCTCGGTGACCACCAGCACCCGGCCGGGCGGGGAGTGCGCGCCGACCCGGGCCCGCCCCCAGGCCAGGCGGGCCTCGAGTTGGGCGAGGTCGTTGTGGGCGAAGACGCGCAGTTGGGCGCCACTCAGACGTGCGGCATCCACCAGGCAGGCGTGGGCGAGCTTGTCGAGAATGACCACGTCGCCCGGGCCGACCAGGGCCGGGACGGCGCCCAGCGCCGTGGCATAACCGCTGGAAAAACTCAGCGTGGCGGCCAGGCCCTTGAACCGGGCCAGGGCCTCCTCGAGCGCGTGGTGGGGCGCCAGCGAGCCGCAGATCAGGCGCGACGCCGCGGCCCCGGCCCCAAATTGCTCGACCGCCCGCACGGCGGCCTCGCGCAGGGCCGGGTGGCTGGCCAGGCCCAGGTAGTCGTTCGCGGCGAAGCTGAGCAGGCGCCGGCCGTCCACCTCGATCCACGGTCCGGGCGGCGAGTCCACCCGCTGCAGGGCGCGGTGCAGACCGCGGGCTTCCAGCTCGGCCAGGCGGCGGCGCAGTTCCTGGGTAAACGCATTCAACCGGCGCGGAGCTTGGCGCGGGCCGTCGGGGGCGGCAACTGCGGGTCACGGCCGCGGGTGCCCTCCTTTCGCGGCTTGCCGAAGGCCACGGCCCGGTTTAAGCAGTGGCGGGTATGTCAAAACGGGATTCGTCCAGGTCCACCTCGCCTCCGCCTCTGCCCCCGCGTCACCGGGCGATCCTGCCGGGAAGTCTGGCTGGAGGGATTGTGTTGTCTCTGGCCGCGGGCGCGGCCACCGCCGGCGATGCGCCCGGCGAGCAGGTCGTCGTGGGGAAGCCCGTGACGGCGGCCGGGTGGGCGCCGGGCGCCCGGGCCCCCGGGCCGCACGCGGGCCACACCCTGTACTCCCACGGCGACCCCACGCCGCAGGAGCAGCTCATGCTCGAGCTGATCAACCGCGCCCGGGCCAATCCCGCGGCCGAGGCGGCCCGGCTGGGGCTGGATTTGAACGAGGGACTGCCCCCGGACACGATCAGCCCCGACCCGAAACCGCCGCTGGCCTTTCACCCGCTCCTGATTGCCGCCGCCCGGGCCCACAGCGACTGGATGCTGGCCAACGACCGCTTCAGCCATGACGGCGTGGACGGCTCCAGCCCGGGCGACCGCATGAGCGCGGCCGGCTACGTGTTCAGCGGGAGCTGGACCTGGGGCGAAAACATCGCCTGGCAGGGCACCACCGGTACGGCGAACCTCAACCAGTTCACGGTGGCCGAGCACGAGGCGCTGTTCCGCAGCCCCGGGCATCGGGAAAACCTCATGAACGCGGACTTCGACGAAGTGGGCCTCGGCGTGCGCAGCGGGGTGTTTACCGTGACCAACGACACCACCGGGCTGATCGTGAACTACAACGCCGTCATGACCACCCAGAACTTCGCCCGCAGCGCCAGCACCCCCGGCCCGCTGGTGCTGGGCGTGGTGTACCGCGACGCCAACGGCGACGGGTTCTACACGCCGGGAGAGGGTTTGGCGGGCGTGACCGTCCAACCGGCCACGGGCAGCTACTACGCGGTCACTTCGACCACGGGCGGCTTCGCCTTCCCCGCCCCGACCACGGCCGGAAGCCTGACCGTCTCGTTCAGCGGCCCCGGGCTGGCCATGCCGGTGAACCGCACCGTGACGCTGAGCACGGGGAACGTGAAGGTGGACCTCAACCTGGCGCAGGACGTGTCGCTGACGTTCGTCCCGGGCAGCTTCGGGCTGAATGCGAGCCGGCAATTTCGCTTCGACCTCGCCGGCCCGGTCGGCGCCCGGGCGCGGGTGGAGTTTTCCAGTGATCTGGACACGTGGCAGACGCTGGGCACCTACACACTCAACGGCGGCAAGGTGACCGTGACCGACCCCCAGGGCCTGCAAACCCGCCGCAGCTATCGGGCCGTGCTGGTGCCCTGAGCCGCGGGCGCTGCGCGCAGCCCGCCGCGGCGAAATCGAACCCGCCGCCGGGTTGACCACGAAGCGTGCGGAGTGCGCCGGCTGGCCGGTCGCGCCATCCGTCCGTGCATTGACCCGCCCGGAGCGCGACGTTAAGAATGCGCCGCCCTATGAATACCCACTTCCTCCGGCGCCGCACCGCCCTGCTGGTTTCCCTGCTGCCGCTCCTGGTCCCGCCCCCGGGCCGGGCCGCCGAGCTCAACCTGCCCCCGCCGGGCTTTGTCGCCCTGTTCAACGGCCGCGACCTCACCGGCTGGCGCGGCGGGGACACCTACGACCACCGCCAGCTCCTGGCCCTGCCCGAGGCCGAGCGCGCGGCCCTGATCCGCAAATGGACCGCCTCGATGACCGAGCTCAACCCCCAGACCGGCAAGCCGCACTGGTACGTCGAAAACGGCGAGCTGGTCAACGACGGCCTCGGCGCCTACGCCACCACCGAGCGCGACTACGGCGACTTCGAGTTGCTGGTCGAATACAAGACCGTGCCCCGCGCCGACTCCGGCATCTACCTCCGCGGCGTGCCCCAGGTCCAAATTTGGGACTACACCGACGCGGGCAAGTTCAGCATTGGCGCTGACAAGGGCTCCGGCGGCCTGTGGAACAACAGCCCCGGCGCCCCCGGCAAAGACCCGCTGGTGCGGGCCGACCGCCCCTTCGGCGAGTGGAACCGCTTCCGCATCCTCATGGTCGGCGCGCGCGTCAGCGTCTGGCTCAACGACCAGCTTGTGGTGGACCACGCCCTGCTGGAAAACTACTACGACCGCAAAACCCCCGTGCCCAAGCGCGGCCCCATCCAGCTTCAGACCCACGGCGGCGAAATCCGCTGGCGCAACCTCTTCCTGCGCGAAATCCCGGCCGACGAGGCCAACCGCATCCTCGCCACCAAATGCACCGCCGGCTTCCGTCCCCTGTTCAACGGCCGCGACTTCACCGGCTGGTCCGGCGCGGTGGACAGCTACGAAATCCGCGACGGCGCCCTCCGGTGCAAGCCCGGCCAGGGCGGCACCCTCTACACGGCGGAGGAATTCGAGGACTTCGTGGTGCGCCTCGAATTCCAACTGCCCCGCGGCGGCAACAACGGCCTGGCCATCCGCTACCCCGGCCAGGGCGACACCGCCTACGTGGGCATGTGCGAACTCCAGGTGCTGGACGACGAGTACGAAAAGGCCACCGGCGACGCCATTGACCCGCGCCAGGCCCACGGCTCGGTTTATGGCATGATCCCCGCCCACCGCGGCTACCAGCGGCCCATCGGCGAGTGGAACTTCCAGGAGGTCACCGTGCGCGGCTCGCGCATCACCGTCGAACTCAACGGCACGGTCATCCTCGATGGCGACGTCGCGCAGGTGAAGGAATTCATGGGCAACACCCCGCACCCGGGCAAGGACCGCCGCCGCGGCCACTTCGGCTTCGCCGGCCACAACGACCCCGTGGCCTTCCGGAGCGTCTGGATCAAGCCTCTGAACTGACCGCACCGCGTC
>JBBIJZ010000011.1:0-37122 GCA_037445715.1 Verrucomicrobiales bacterium
GTGGCGGGGCACGGCGGCCCTCGGCCGGGGGCGCGGGGGCGGCGGTGCAGCCGGCCCGGCCGCACGCGGTCGGCTTGAAGTGCGGCAGGAACCACTTGAGGAGGACTCCCCACGCGAGCACCACGCCGATGAGCCAGAGCAGGTCCATGCGTTTCGGGCGCGGCCAACTTGCCTCCTCCGGCCGGGAAACTCAACCGCCAATCCGGAGGCGAAAACGCGCTTTCCTTCCCCGGCCGGGCCGCTTTCAATGCCGCGCATGAAATCGCTGCTCTGTGCCGGACTGGCCACTGCTTTGACCCTCTCCGCCCTGCCCGCCGCCCACGCCGGCCCCCGCGTGGGCACGGGCAGATACTTCAAGGGCCCGGTGGGGCTGCAATTGTACAGCCTGCGGGACGAATTCCCGAAAGACGTCCGCCGCACGCTGGACCGGGTGCGCGACTACGGCTTCCGGTACGTGGAACTGGCCGGCACCTACGGCTGGCTGCCGCAGGACTTCCGCGCCGCGCTGCGCGAGCGCGGGCTGGTGCCCGTGGCCGGCCATTTCAGCTACGAACGCTGGCGCGACGAGCCCGAGCTGGTGCTGCGCGACGCCAGGGCACTCGGCCTCAAGTACGCCGGTTGCGCCTGGATTCCCCACCAGGGCGACTTCGACGAGCAGGAATGCCTGGAGGCGGCCCGGGTCTTCAACCGCGCCGGCGAGCTGGCCGCGCTGCAGGGCATCCGCTTCTTCTACCACAACCACGGCTACGAATTTCAGCCCCACGGCGACGGCACCCTGTTGGACCTGTTGATGGCGAAGACCAACCCCAGGTTCGTCGCCTTCGAGATGGACCTGGTCTGGGTGGCCCACCCCGGCCAGGACCCGGTCAAGTGGCTCCAGAAGTACCCCGGGCGCTGGGAGCTGATGCACCTGAAAGACCTCAAGAAGGGCGTGACCGGCGACTTCTCCGGCCAAACCGATGTGCGCAACGACGTCGTGCTCGGCACCGGCCAGGTGAACCTGCCCGCCGTCCTCAAAGCGGCCCGCAAGGCCGGCATCAAGTACTACTTCATCGAGGACGAGTCGCCCTGGGCGGTGGACCAGATCCCGCAGAGCCTGCGTTTCCTCGAGCGCGTAAGCTGGGAGTAACCCCGCCTCCCCGACCGCGCCCGGCCCGTTTCAACGGGCCGGACGCCCCGCCCGCCCTGCCGCCAGGCGTCGCCACACCGCGGCGGTGACCTGCTCGACGGTGAGCGCGTGCAGACACCGGGAATCCACCGGGCACACGCGCAAAAAGCACGGCGCACACGGCGCGTATCCGCGCAACACCTCATGGCGCAGGTCGCCGGGCAACCCGGGACCGGTCAGCTCCGGGGCCGTGCTGCCAAAAAGCGCCACCACCGGCGTGCCCAGCGCGGCGGCCAGGTGCATCGGCCCGGTGTCGTTGGTCAGGACCAACTCGCACGCCGCCAGCACCTGCATCAGGTCGCGCAACCCGGTACGGCCGGCCAGATTCACCGCCCCCGGGACCTGCCGGGCAATCTCTCCGGCCAGGTCCCGGTCGCCGGGCCCCCCCAGAACCAACCACACGGCGCCGGAGCGCCGGCTTACCTCCCGCGCCACGGCCACAAAGTTCGCCGCCGGCCAGCGCTTGGCCGGACCGTACTCGGCGCCGGCGTTCAACCCCAGCCAGGGGCGGTCGGCGGTGGGCGGCATCTCGCCCGCCAGCGCCCGGACCCGTGCGGCGGCCCCGGCGCATTCGGCGGGCGACAACTCCAGGCGCGGCGCCAGCGGCTCGGTCAGAGCGCCCAGGTACCCCACCAGGTGCAGGTAGTGAAAGAGCTGATGCGCGCCGGCGCCCGGGGCGCTTGCCCCCCCGGCTTCAGGCCGACCGGCCGCCGCGGCGCGCAGCCGGCGACGGATTTCCCGGACCGGGCGCTTGCGCATCGGGACGTACCCGGGCGGGCGCGGGACCACGTCGGTCAGCCACCACCGCCGCCAGCGGCCGGCGTACCCGACCCGCCGTGGCACGCGCGCCCACCACAGTTCCCAGGCCGCGCGCGGCGAGGCGGGAAAGAGCAGGCCCAGTTCAAAGGCCCGAGACCGCAGGCGCCGGCCCACGGTCCAGGGCCACTCGCCGGTTGGGAAGGTCAGCACCTCGTCCACCGCCGGGTGGTGGGACCAGAGGTCCGCCAGCTTGGCGGCGGTGAGCAAGGTGATGCGGGCCTCCGGGAAGCGCTCGCGCAGCCGCAGCAGGGCGGGCGTGGTCATGACGGCATCGCCCAGCCAGTTGACCCCGCGCACCAGGATGCGGCGCGGCGCCGGGGCGGTGGGTGGCGAGGTGGCGGGCATGGTGTCCGGCTCAGGACAGATCGGCCGCCGGTTCGGCGGGCGCGGGTTCGCTCGCGGGGGCGGGCCGGCCGCGGCGTTTCCAGCGGCGGTGCACCCAGAACCAGTTGGCCGGGTCACGGCGCACGGCAGTTTCGTAGGCCGCATTCACGTCGCGCAAAATTTCCACGACCGGCCGGGGCCGACCGTGGGCGTGGGTGGGAATGGCGGGGCTGATTTCAATGTGCCAGCGGGCCGGCGCGGTCCGGTAGCAAATGGCCACGTGCAGCGGGCAGTGGTAACGCAGCGCGAAAACGGCCGGCGCGGCCGAGGTGGAGCATTCGCGGCCGAAGAACGGCACGGCCAGGCCGCGGCCGCCGGCGTCCTGGTCGGCCAGCAGGCCGAGCATCAGGCGCTGGCGGCCGAGGGCTTCGCGCAGGGCGGCGCCCTCGGAGCGCCGCTCGAAGTACAGGCAGCCGGAGCGGGCCCGCAGGTCCTGCATCAGGCGGGTCAGCGCCGGCTGACGCAGGGCGCGGTAGGTGGTGGCCATTTGAAACTCGGGCAGGAACAGGGCGGCCCGGGCGTAGAGCTCGAAGTTGCCAAAGTGGCCGATGGCCACCACCACGCTGCCGCCGGTGGCGCCGGCGCTGGCGCGGACGTGCTCGCCCCCTTCGAGGGTGAGGACCGACCGGATTTCGGCCTCGGTGCAGGCGGCGGTGCGCACGGCACAGGCGTAGTTCTCGCCCAAACGGAGGAAGTGTTCGCGGGCCAGGCGGCGCAGGGACGCGGGGGCCATTTCGCTGCCGAAGCAGGTCCGCAGGTTCTCGAGGGCCACGCGGCGATGGCGGGCGTCCACGACCCAGGCCAGGGCGCCGGCGGCGCGGCCCAGGCGGGCCACGCGGGGCAGGGGCAGGGCCTGCAGCCGGCCCACCAGACCGCGCACCAACCCGAGCAGGAGCGTTTCCATGGTTCAGCGGAAACAGATGCGCCGGACGCATTCCTCGAAGTCGCGGGCGCCACGGGTGATTTTGATTTCGACGCGCATGAAGAGGATGGGCAGGTCGCGCCGGTCCAGTTTGGGGAAACGGACGGCGTCTTTCTGGGTGGTGATGATCCAGGCGGCCTGGCGTTTCTTGGCGCGGTTGATGGCGTTGAGGATTTCCTGCTGGGAGAAGCGGTGGTGGTCGGCGAAGCGTTTGGTGGCGACCAGTTCGGCGCCCAGTTGCACGAGGCTTTGCTCGAAGCTTTCGGGCAGGGCGATGCCGCTGAGGGAGGCGACCTTTTGCCCGCGCAGGATCGTCAGGTCGTAGCGCTCGCCGGTGAAGACGTCCTCGAAGTAGAGCGGCTGGTGGACGCACTCGACGATGCCGGCGCGGGGGTTGTAGCGGCGGATGAGCTGGCGCAGCGCCTCGGTGTTGCCGTTGGCCTTGGTCAGAAAGATGTCCGTGGCGCGGGCCAGGTGGCTGGGCGGCTCGCGCAGCGTGCCGCGGGGCAGGAGGTGGCGGTTGCCGAAGGGTTGCTGGCAGTCAATGAGCACCACATCGCGCCGGCGGCCGGCCAGCTTCCAGTACTGGAAGCCGTCGTCCAGCAGCAGGGTGTCGCACCCGAATTTTTCGATGGCGTACAGCCCGGCCTTGACGCGGTCCTTGTCCACCAGCACCACCACGTCGCGGAGGTTCGAGGCGAGCATGTACGGCTCGTCGCCGGCGGTCTCCGAGTCGAGCAGCAGGGATTTGCCGTCCGAGACCACCCGGGGCGGGGTGCGGTCTTCGCGCAGGAGCAGCTTGTCCAGCAGGCGCCGGTGCAGCGGCCCGGGGCGGGAGCGGTAGCCGCGGGAGAGGATGGCGACGTTGCGGCCCTGGTCCTTGAGTTCGCGGGCGAATTTCTCGACCACGGGGGTCTTGCCGGTGCCCCCCACGGTGAGGTTGCCGATGGCAATGACCTGCACGCCCAGGGTGCGGTCGCGGAAGAGCCGGAACTCGTAGAGCTTGCGGCGCAGCTTGACCAGCAGCGCGAAGAGCTTCGACAGCGCAAAGAGCATGCCGCGCAGCAGGGCGGCGCGTTTGCCCCGGCGTTGCTCGAAGATGACCTCCAGGACGAAGGTCTCGCAGGCCTCCGTCCAGGACCGCAGCTTTTCGCGCATCGGGCCGATACTGCCCGCCGGGCGGGGTCCGGGCAAGCAGGCGCCCGGCCGGAGGCGGCGTTGGCGGCCCGCCCGCGGCCACGGTCATGCTTCCCCCGGGCGGGTCCTTGCGCTAAAGCCCCGGGCAACCGGACAGATCGACCCGCCCGGAATGAACCCGCCCTTGCAAGTTGCCCTGGTCGGCGGCAGCGCCGCGGGCAAAGGCACCCTGGCCGCCGCCCTGGCGCGGCGGCTGCGCGTGCCGGTGGCGCATGTGGAGCTGGACGCGTTTTACCGGGACCTGTCCCGGCTGGCGCCCGCGCGCCGCGCCGCGTTTGACTTCGACCATCCCCGGGCCATTGACTGGGCCCGGGCGCGCACCGTGTTTGACCGCCTGGCCGCCGGCTTGCCCGCGGCGGTGCCGGTCTATGATTTCGCCCGGCACGTGCGCCGGCCGGAGGTCCGCCGGGTGGCGCCGGCCCCGGTGGTGCTCTGGGACGGGTTGTGGCTGCTGGACTGGTCCTGGATGCGGCGGCGGTTTGCCTGGAGCATTTACCTCGAATGCGCGCCCGCCCTCTGCCTGGCCCGGCGGCTGGCGCGGGACGTGCGCGAGCGCGGGCGCACGCCGGAGTCGGTGCGCCGGCAGTATCGCACGCAGGTGTGGCCCCAGCAGCGGCGCTGGGTGGAACCCCAGCGGTGGCGGGCCGACGTGGTGGTGCGCTCCCCGTGGTCCGCGTCCACCGTGGACCGGCTGGCCGCGCGGCTGACCGAGCGCCTGGCCGCCACGCGCCGCGGGCGCGCGGCTCACGCCTCGTAGGGCGGCGGGAAACCGGCCGGGCGGTTGTCGAAGTCCTTGGTGATTTTGTACGGCTCGTTGGCGCCGTCTTTCACGAACGGCTTCATGCGCTCGCGCAACGCTTCCATTTCCGCCTCGGACAGTTTGCGGAAGGAGCGCGCCGCGGCCAGCGCGGTTTCCAACCGTTCCATCGTCTCGCAACCGGTGAGGGTGACCGAGACCGGCAGGCTCATGGCATAGTGCAGGCACTCGGTGCTGGTGATGACGCCGGTCTTGGGGGCGTTTTGGAAGGCCAGGGGTTTCATGCCCACGATGCCCAGGTGGCGCCTGACGGCTTCGGGCAGGACCCGTCGCTCGAAGCTGCTGAAGTGGGGGTCGAGCACGTTCAGCGGCATCTGAATGGCATCCCAGGGGTACGGCTTGGTGAGCATTTTCAGGTGGTAATCCGGGCTCTTGTGGCCGGTGAAGCCGATGAAGCGCGCCTTGCCCTGCTGCTTGGCCAGCGCGGCGGCCTCGATGGCGCCGTGCGGCGCGAAAATCCAGTCCGGGTCCTCCTGCCGCTCGATCGAGTGGAACTGCCAGAGGTCCACGTAATCGGTCTGCAGCCGCCGCAGACTGGTCTCCAGCTCGCGCAGGGCGTTTTTCTTGTCGCGGTAGTTGAACTTGGTCATCACGAAGACCTGGTCGCGCCGGCCCTTGATGGCCTCGCCCATGCGGATTTCGCTCTGGCCCTCGTTGTAATCGTTCGAGTTGTCCAGGAAGTTGAGGCCGGCCTCCATCGCTGCGCGGATGAGGCGGTGGCTCTCGGCCGGGTCCTTCTGAATCCCGATGTGCCAGCCGCCCAGCCCGAGGATCGAGACCTGCACCCCCGTCTTGCCAAACGGACGGCGCGGGATTTCGCCCGCGGCGGCCGCGCGCAGCCGCGGCCCGGTGAGCATGGCGGCTCCCACCGTGCCGGCCGTCAGAGCACCCGGCAGACTCCGGGTCAAAAAGTGGCGTCGCGTGGGATTTTTCATGCCGCACTTCTACCACAGTCACCCGGAGCGCACAAGTTGCCGGCAAGCCCACGCCCGGACTGTTTGCCAACTGTGTTTCCCGAACAGCGACTTGACTTCGAGCGGTTTGACGCGACACTCCGCCACGTTGAGTAAATCACCAACGACCCATGGGAAAACGCGCCGGCGGGCCGCTCGAGGCGTCCACTTGGTGGACCACCACGGCACAACCGGTCGCTCCAATGGCCGTTGCCCACCCCAAACAACCGCCCATGAACCCGCGCCTCCGCCCCTTCCTCACCGCTTTTAGCGGCTGGCTGTTGGCCGCCTGGACCGGCCTGGCGGCCGACCAAAATCCACCGCCCGCTCCCGTCCTCCCGGCGGCGCCCCAGGCACCCCGGACCGCCCTGGCCAAGATCCATCCCAACCTGCTTTTCGCCCAGGGCCCGGTGCAGGTGGTCATCCGCCTGGTGGACCCGCCCCTGGCTGTGGCCGTCGGCAAAGGCGCCAAACAAACGGGTCCCAAACTGACCCGCGCCGCCCAGCGGGCCCATGTCCAGCGCCTCACCGGCCGCCAGCAGGCCGTGGTCAACACCCTCAACCGCCACGGCGGGACCGTGCAGGCGCGCCTGACCAGGGCCCTGAACGCCGTGTGCGCCACGGTGGATGCCCGGGCCCTGCCGCAACTGGCCATGCTCAACGTCGTCGCCAGCATCGGCCCGGTGGCGGACTACGAACTGGACCTGTCCACCAGCGTGCCCTACATCGGCGCGGCCACGCTCCACAGCCTGGGGCTGGACGGCACCGGCGTGCGCGTGGCGGTGCTCGATTCGGGCATTGATTACACGCACAAAAACCTGGGCGGCCCGGGCACGCCCGCCGCCTACGCCGCCGCCTACGCCGATCCCAATGCCATCGAGCCGGGCACCTTCCCCACCGCCAAGGTGGTCGGCGGCTACGATTTCGTGGGCGAAACCTGGCCCTCGAACGCGCTGGCGCCGGACCCCGATCCCATTGACGCCGCGGGCCACGGGACCCACGTGGCGGACATCATTGCCGGCGCCAGCCTGGACGGCACCCACAAGGGCGTGGCGCCGGGGGCCACGCTGTATGCTTTCAAGGTCTGCAGTGCCGTGGCCTCCTCTTGCAGCGGCGTGGCCATCTTGCAGGCGCTGGATGCCGCCCTGGACCCCAACAGTGACAACGACACCTCCGACGCGGTGGACGTGGTGAACCTCTCCCTCGGGGCCTCCTACGGCCAGATCCAGGATGACTCGGCGGCGGCCGTGCAGAACGTGGTGGATTTCGGGGTGGTCGTGGTCGCTTCGGCGGGCAACAGCGGCGACAAGCCCTACGTGGTCGGTTCGCCCTCGATTGCCCCCGGCGCCATCAGCGTGGCCCAGACGCAGATGCCCACCGCCTTTGCCGTGGCCCTCCAGGTCACCCCCGCGGAGCAACCCACCCAGGTGATTTACAACACCGCCGGCGTGGACTGGGCGCCCATCACCAGCACCGTCAGCGGCGAAGTGGCCTACGCCGGCCTGGCGTGCAGTCCCCTGACGCCCGGCAGCCTCACGGGCAAGATTGCCCTCATTGACCGCGGCACCTGCGCGGTCAGCCTCAAGGTGGACGCGGCGGCCGACGCCGGCGCCGTGGGCGTCATCATCGCCAACAACGTCTCCGGCGACCCGCCCTCCTTCAGCTTCGGCGGCGGGGATACGATGGTCCCCACCCTCATCATCACAAAAGCCGACGGCGATGCCCTCAAGACCCTGCTGGCCGCCGGCGCGGTGACGGCCACGATGGACCCCGCGGTGGGCACCTCCCTGGCCGGCAGCATGGCCTCAACCTCCTCGCGCGGCCCGTCCTTCAGCCTCCAGACCATCAAGCCGGAAATCGGCGCGCCCGGCGCTTCGCTTTCGGCCGAGGTCGGCACCGGTGACGGCCAGACCGCTTTCAGCGGCACCTCCGGCGCCGCGCCCATGATCGCCGGCGCCGCCGCCCTGCTCCTGGACGCCCAACCGGGCCAAACCCCGCAGGAAGTCAAGGCGCGCCTCATGAACACCGCCGAGACCGCCGTGCAAATCAACCCGGTCACCCTGCCCGGGGTCCCGGCGCCCATCACCCGCATCGGCGCCGGTGAAGTGCGCGTGGACCGCGCCGCCGCCACCACCACCCTGGCCTATGACCGCGACACCGGGGCACCGAGTCTGTCCTTCGGCTACCGGCCGGTGATCAAGGCCGGCGCAGCCGGCAACCGCTTCCGCCGCACGCTCGAGATCAAAAACCTCTCCGCGCAGAGCTGCACCTACCAACTGGGCGCCACCTACCGGTACGCGGATGACCAGGCCGACGGCGCGGTCAGCCTCAATTTCAGCCCCGCCGGCGTGACCGTACCCGCCGGCGGCACCCGGACCGTCCAGGTCACCCTCACCGTGGACGGCACCAAACTGCCGGACTGGAACCTCAACGGCGGCGCGGAGGGCGGCAACGGCGAGCGCCTGCGCCGCCTCGAAGTGGACGGCTACGTCACCCTGACCTGCGACGCCAGCGTGGTGGCCACCGTGCCCTGGCACATCTTGCCGCGCAAGGCGGCGGACGTGAAACCCGTCGGCCTGGCCCTCAACCTCTCCGGCACGCCCGGCGCCGAAACCGGGACGCTCCAGCTCAAAAACACCCTGGGCAGCACCAGCGGCACCACCGAGCTGTTCGAGTTGCTGGGAACCGACCCGGTGGACCATCCGCTGCCGGTCCCGCCCGGCGGCAACCAGGCCCTGGTGGACCTCAAGTCGTTCGGCGCCCGGGCCGTGACCTTCGGCGCCACCCAGACGGTTCAGTTCGCCCTCGCCACCTATGGCGAACCGGCCCATCCGAACTATCCCGCCCAACTGGAGGTGGAGATTTTCACCGACGCCGACGCGAACGGGACCTTCGAGCACTACATCGTGTTCAACACCGAAAACATCGGCTTTGCCCAGTCCGGTCAGAACGTCGTCCTCATCTACAACGTGGACACGGACAGCCTCGCCTCGACGGGCTTCTTTGCGGACGCGGACCTCAACTCCGGCGTGGTGGTGTTCACCGTGCCGCTGGCCGCCCTGGGCCTGTCCGACTACGGCGTGCCGATGGCCCTGTTCGCCTACGCCGCGGACAACTATTTCACCGGGATGTACACCGACTACATCGCCGACCCGGGCGACGCGCCCATGTGGTACACCCCGGGCGTGCCCCGGTTCTTCCCCACCGGCGCCGTGGCCGTGCCCGCGGGGCCGGGCACCACGGCGGTCACCATCAATCACTACGGCCCGGGCGACGCCTGGTCGCCTTCCGTGGACGGGCTGCTGCTGTTCCACCGCAACGCCCTGCCCAAACGCTGGTCGGACAACCTGCTGATCCACGTGCCGTGAACCCGGACCGGCCCACCCCCTGCCCGGCCATTCCCTGAACCCGCAACGACACAAACCCATGCAAAAAAACCTCGCGACCGCACGTTCCCTCCCGCTGGCCCTGGGCCTGCTCGGCCTCCTGGCCGGCCCCGCCGCCCTCGCCGCCATTCTCGTGACGCTCGACTTCGAGGGCCTGCCCGACCTGTACTACGCGGACGCCGGCGCCCAAAACCTCGGCAACGCGTACGCGGCCCGCCCCGGCGGCCCGGTGTTTGGCCCGGACGCCACCCTGCTGGGCGTGGGCCGCTGGCTCAACGACGTCGAGTACCCGCCCGCCTCCGGCGCCACGGTGCTCTACACCGGCACGGAAAACTCCATCCGCGTGGACTTCACCACCGCCCCGGTCTCGATGGTGAGCACCTACTTCCGCTCCGGTACGGACATCTTCCTGTTCGCCTTCGACGCCGCGGACAACCTGCTCGGCCAGGCCTTCGGTTCGCCCAACACGGCTCCCGACCCCGCCGGCTACCTCACCGTCAACACCGCCGGCTTCGACATCCGCTACGTGGTCATCGAGGGCGCGCCGAATTTCTTCGTGCTGGACGACTTCACCTACACCGCCATCCCCGAACCGGCCGCCGGGGCCGCGGTCGTGGGCCTGGCCCTGGCGGGTCTGGCCTGGTGGCGGCGCCGCCGCTGAAGCGACCGCGCCGCACGCCGGTTTGACACGCGCAGGGCCCTCCCACCCTGCGCTTTTTTGTGGCCCGGCTGGACAGCGGCCGGCGCCGGGGCAAGACTGCCGTCCGTCACCCGTCGCACCATGAAACTCCGGTCCCTCCTGGCCGGCCTGTGGTTGGCCACCTGCCCGCCTTTGCCCGCGGCACCGGCGCCCGCGGCAAGCTCCGATTTTTACCTGCCCGAAAACCCGCACTACACCATCGTGGATTCGGTGCTCGATTCGCTGCGGTTTACGCTGAACCAGACCGTGGCGCGCGGCGCGTGCGGGCACCTGGTCTCGATTTCCAGCTTCGTGAACCCCGAGGGCGAGATCATGGGCTGGCACGACTTCGGCCACCTCGAAGGCCCGGGCTGGGCCGCGAACGCCGCGGGCGGCGCGTGGGAGATCTACCGCTGGGGCGGTTTCCTGGGGCGCCCGGCCTGGCAGTCCAACGCCCTGGCCATCCTGGACCATGTGCTGGACTGCGGGTTTGTGGACGAACCAACGGGCTTCCTGCGCGGCTACCGCATCACCACCAACGGCCAGTTCTGCCTCAACTACAAGCACAACTCCGACTGGTTCTGCCCCGGCTCGATGGCCAAGGTCGCCTTCCAACTGCTGCGCTTTGCCGACGACCTGCCGAAAGCCGACCCCCGCCGCGCCCGGATGCGCGCCCTGGCCACCAAAACCGCCGCCTGGATCCGCGACCACGTCGAGCCCGTGCCCAACGGCTGGTATCCCCGCCGCGTCACCCCCGCCGGCCGGGTGTACCGCGCCTCCCCCGACGGCGGCCAGGACCCCTTCTGGCAAACCTCGGCCGACAGCCTGTTCATCCTCCAACTCCAGACCGCGCTCACCGCACGACAACTGGCCGACTACCGGCCCACCCTGCGCGAAAAGGTCGCCGTCTTCATGCGCGCCGGCGGCCTCTTCGGCAGCATCAACCACGACACCTACGACCCCCACGAGAACGTGGCCTACAGCGTCGCCTTTCGTACCCTCCTGCCGCTGGCCCGACTGCTGCGGGACGACGCCCTCCGCGACTTCGCCTACCGCGTCTGCCTGGAGGGTCTGGACCAGTTCAAAATGGCCGAGGACCGCCACGGCGTGGCCACGCGCGGCCTGCTGTACATGGAGAAATCCTGGGACACCGCCTACCTCTGGGAAAACGCCGAGGCCGCGCTGGCGTACTTTGAAGCGGCGGTGGACCTGCGCCGCCGCGACCCCGCCCGCGCCCGCCGGTACGAGCGCGACGGCCTGACCATTTTGCGCGCCATGGCCAAACACCACTACGGCCCGCACGGGTTCCTCACCGAGGGCGTGGACTGGAACGACCACGTCGGCCAGCAACACCACATCGGCGGCGCCCAATACGGCGCCATCCGGTACACGGAACCGTTTCTGAACAACCAGCACATCGCCGAGCCCACCCTGTTGTACCTGGAACGCCTGGCCACGCGCCGCACCCGGGAGGGTCAGCGTCACTGGTTTGATTTCGAGGGCAACCGCCTGCTTTCCCTGCCCCGCCGCACGGGGCGCTGAAACTTCCCCCGCCTGGCCCCGGCGGCATGGGGGGGCCGCCCCTCAGGGCCCGCTCCCGGCGGGCGCCGCCCCGGCGGCCGGGGTGCCGCGGCTCAGGGCCGCGATCACCCGCCGTTGGGTAAACTCGAACAACAGGCCGTTGTATCGGGTCCGCTCGTTGAGGTAACCGGCCTGGACGATGCCTTCGCAGAACGCGGCCGCGCGCGCGGCGTCGCCCCGGCGCAGGTACACATCCGCCAGCCGGGCGGCGGCGCGCAGCGGCGTGTCGGGGTCGAGTTTGAACCGGGCCTGCCCGCGCGGCAGGTCGGGCGCAAAGGCCTGTTCGCCCCAGAAGAGGCAGGCGTCGTCGTCCCCCCGGTCCCAGGCCACCTCGGCCAGCCAGGCCTGGTAGGCCCGCTGGTGGTCCGGGTCGGTCTCGATCAGGCGCCGCAGCACCCGTTCCAGCTCGTCGGTCGGAGGCAGGTTGAAGACCGAGAGCTGCTCGGCGTAATGCCGCATCAGGGCCCGGCCGTACTGGCGCAGCAAGGTGGGGTCCTCGCGCGCGCGCGCGAGGATTTGCTCGCGCCGGGGGGCCAGGCGCAGCACGTCCAGTTCGCCGGGCGGGGAGACCTGCTGCACGCGGCTGGCGATCTCCCAGGGCAGGAGGCTCTCCGGTTGCACCCGCTGCCAGCGCTTGAGCAGGGTGAGGAAGGCGTCCAGCGGCCGCTGGTCATCGGTGAGGTAGTAGCCGGCGAAGGCGGCCAGGTCCGTCGCCTCCAGGGGATGCTCCCGCAGCCAGCGTCCCAGCAGCGTGTCCGGGCGGCGGGAGAAGGTCTCGTCCAACTTGCGCAGGCGCTCGACCGAGGTGCGGGCAAAGAAATCCCGCTGGGCGCGGTACTCGAGCACGGGGAAGTAGTCGCTGTGCACGCGGGTGTCGAAGGGCGGGACCAGCGCGCCGTTGGGGAAGGCGATCAGTTCCTGGGCCAGCACCAGCGGCACGTTGTCCAGCCCCACGCGGGCCAGGTCGCGGTTCACCTCCGGCACGGCCAGGCGGGCCGCCAGGGCGTCGAGGTCCACCCGGGGCGGCTGCGTGGCGCCCACCAACAGCAGGTCCGCGCGCAGGCTTTGCCAGACGCTCAGGTAGGGGAAGACCTTGCTGAAGGTGGCCAGCACGATGTCCATGCTGGCGTCGCTGAACTCGTAGAGCTGAACCCACTGCAACATCAGGCCGTCGGGCGCCAGCCGCTCCCGGCATTGCGTGTAAAACTCGAGGCTGAACACCCCCGCCACGCCGGCCATCCAGGGATTCGACGGCTCGCTGATGATCACGTCGTAGCGCCGGTCGGTCAGATGCAGGAAGGCCTTGGCATCCTCCTGGTAAATCCGCACCCGGGGATCGTCGAGCACGCGGTGATTGGCCGCGTCAAACCACCGCGCGGCGGCCACCACCTCCGGCGAAATCTCCACCGCGTCTATCCGCTGCACCCCCGGATGCCGCGCCACCGCCCCCACCGTGATGCCGCTGCCCAGCCCCACCACCAGCACGTGGCTCGAGGCCGGCCGCAACAGCAGCGGCAGGTGGCCGGAGAAAAGTTGCGTGTTCATGTCCCCGCCGGTGCTGGCGTCGGTCTTGCCGTTGACCTTGAGAAAGATCACCTCCGAGCCCGGCGCGTTGTGGACCCCCACCGTGGCACTGGCACCGTCCCGGTGATAATGCGTCACCAGACTGCGCGCGCTCTGCCGAAACTCGGCCCACGTGGCCGGGACCAGTTGCTGACGGTACAAGCCCAGGCTGAACACCCCGGGCCAGACCCCGGCGAAGTACTGCCCCACCGCCAGCGCGGCCACCAGCACCGCCAGCGGCACGCCGATCACCCGCCCCCGGGCCTGCGGCCACTGCCCGGCCAGCAGGATCGCCAGGCCGATCCAGGCGTTGAGCGCCACCCCCAGCGCAAAGGTGCGCGCCAGGCCCAGCGCCGGCATCAGCCACAGCCCCGTCACCGCCGCGCCCAGCACCGTCCCCAGCGTGTTCACGGCGAAGACCCGCCCCACCGAGCGCCCCGTCCGCCCCGCCTCCGTCGTGGCCACCCGGCTGACCAGCGGCAACGTCATCCCCAGGCACAGCGTGGGCACGAACATCACCAGAAAACAGATCAGTGCCTGCAGCGTCTCGTACACCGGATAGGACTCCGGGACTCGCGCCAGCAACCGCGTCAGCCGGATGAACCAGAACGGCAGCCGCTCGTAGAAAAACATCGAGGCCAGCACCGTCCCCGCCAGCGCCAGTTCGATCCGGGCAAAGGCCCGCAACGGATTGCCCGGGCGCCGCCCGCGGTAAATCACCCACGACCCCACCGCGATGCCGGCGATGAACGTAATGAGCATCAGCGAAAAGGCGTGCGTGCTCGACCCCAGCACCAGGGCCAGCATCCGCGTCCACGCGATCTGGTAAAGCATGGCCACAAATCCGGACAACCCGATGCCCACCACCGCCAGCCGCAACTCGGCCGGCTGGAAGGTCCAGGCCTCCTCCGGCTCGCGACCGGTCGGTTCGGGACTCCCCGTCACCACACCGGGGGCCGACCCCGCAGCGCTGCGGCCCTCCTTGATCCAGCCGCTCACCAACAACGCCCCGGCCCCCACCGCCAGGTTCATCGCCGCGCCGGCGTACACCGTGTACTCCAGCCCGACCGCCGGCAGCCACCAGAAATCCGCCAGGTACGTGCCCACCACCGCGCCGGCGCTGTTCACGAAGTACAGGCCGGCAATCTTCTCGCGCAGTTCGCTCAGCGAGCGGGTCAGCAGCCGGGTGACCACCGGCAACGTGCCGCCCATCAGCACGGTGGGCAGCAGCACGGTCAGGAGGCTGAAGGCAAACTTCAGGGACAGCGCCGCCGCCGTGCCCGGCTCCAACCCGCGGCCCAGGGCCACAAACAGCCGGTAACAGGCCTCGAACCAAAACGGAAACACCATTGCGTAGGCCCCGATACCGATCTCCAGCCAGGCATACACCGCCAGCGGCCGGCGGGTGCGGTCGGCGAAACTCCCCAGCCACAGATTGCCCAGGGCCAAACCGCCCATGAACGCCACCAGCACGGCCACGACCGCGAAGCTGGTGTGGCCCAGAAACAACGCCAGGTACCGGGACCAGGCCACCTCGTACACCAGGCCGGCCGCGCCCGAAACGAACAGGCACAGCATGACCAGGCGGAAGAGCCCGCGCGGGGTCGGTTGCATGGGCGGGCATGGTAAAAATCGCCCCCGCTCGGGCAAACTTTTTCCCGGCGGGACAGGCGCGGTTTCTGCCCGCGCCCTCCACGGAGTCCGGGGAAGGCCATTCACCGCGTCGCGGCACGCGTCCGCGTTTGGAGTGCGGCAGCTTGCTGCCGCTTTCGGAGGGTTCGGCGGAGGAACCTCCCGTCGGCGGCCACCGGCGGTCGAACCCCTCCCCTGTGGCGCACGCGTCCCGCGTGCTGCCCACCTCACCGCGCCGACCCAGCCGGCGCACGCCAGGCACTGCGCGATTCGCGGAGCACCCGGCCCGCACGCGCCGTGGCGGGTGGCGCGCCGGCACGGGCCTGAAGCTTGTTCGCCCGCGACCGGACGCGCGTTCCGGCTCAGAGCTTGTGGCCGGCGGAATCGCCCAGGCTGCACGTGGGCGGGACGCCCACCGGGTTGTACGAGTAGGTGCCGCCGGCGGGGCATTCGGGCGCGCCCTTCTTGAGCATGGCGTTGATGGCCGCCTCGTCCACCGCGTCGCCGTTGGCCTTGCGGTTCTCGGCCGCCCAGGCCTCCTTGGCGCTGTCAATGGCCTGGAGGTTCATGATGCAGGCCTGGCGCTGGGCGTTCTGACGCATCTTGGCGAAGTTGGGAATGGCGATGGCCGCCAGCAGGCCGATGATGGCCACCACGATCATGATCTCGATCAGGGTGAAACCCGAGCGAGCGGGTGCTGCAATACGCATAGGCAAATCGTCGTCGCTGCGCCGCCTCACTTGCCGGCCCCCCGCAGGTCGGGCGGCCGCGGCCTGTGGTGCTCCAGAGTTACGCCCCGGCCCGCCGGCTTGTCAATGTTCCCGGGCCAGGGACCGGGGCTTGAACACCGCCCCCGGACCGGAGTTGCCCGGCGACCCGGCTCGGGCGTTGGCCCGGAGGATTGCCCGGGCCGCCGCCCGCACCGCCGCCCGCAGTTCCGGCGGCTGGAGCACGGTGACCTCCCCGCCCCAGCCCAGCACCCAGCGCTGAATCTCCACCAGGCTGGACAACCGCAGGCGCAACTCGACCCCGCCGTCGGCCCGCTCGCGCAGTTCCTGCGAGGGATGCCAGCGTTTCTCCCGGATGTAGTCGCTCACCCGCGGGGTAAACCGCAGGACCACGTCGAAACGCCCCTCGGCCGAATGCACCCCGAAACTGTCCCGCAACCGGGCGTCCATGGAAAAACCCGCCGGCCGCGTGAAGGTCCGGCCGGTGGGGCGGAGCGCGCGGATGCGTCCCGGCACGAAGGTGCGCACCGCGCGGCGGAGATGGTCGTAGGCGAAGAGGTACCATTCGCCGTTGATGTTGGCCAGGTGGTAGGGGTCCACCACGCGCGACTCGGGCGCGGCCCGGCCCGGCTTGCGGTAGGCGATCTCGAGCTGCTCGCGCCGCACCGTGGCCCGGGCCAGGCCCTCGAAGATGTCCCGGTCCAACAGCGGCTCGACGCGCGTGCGGAAGGAGATGGTCCGGTCCCAGTCGGCCAGGTGCAACGACACGGCGTCCGGCAGGGCGGTGGCCATTTTCTTGAGGGCGCTCAGCAACGGCTTTTCGAAGCTGGTGCCGCGGTACTGCTGCACCGCCTTTTCGGCCACGACCAGCGCGAACAGTTCGCCCTCGGTGATCTGGAGCGTGGGAAAGGCGCTGACCTCCTGGGTGTAGAAGTAGCCGTGCCGGCGCGGGTCGTACTCGAGGGGCAGGTTGAGGCGGTCCCGCATGAATTCGAGGTCGCGCTGGATGGTTTTGACGCTGACCTCGAGCGCACGCGCCAGGGTCGAAGCGTTGGGAAAGTCACCCGCGGCCAGGGCCTGGTGGATTTGCACCATGCGCTGCAACGGCGGCCGGGCGCGGGGCGGCGCCCCGGCCCCGGCGGCGGGCGCGGCGGAGGAACGCTTCATGCCCCGAAGGTGTGCCAGGCCGGCGGGCCGCGGCGAGCGGATTTGTCCGGCGGGCCGCCCGTGGCACGCCCCGTTTCCGCCTCACGGCCAGGGCGCGGTGAACCGCCAGGTGCCGGAGGTCACGGCCAGCGCCAGCCCGCCCTCGATCTCCCCCAGCCGGCGCACGCCCCTGACCCGCCGCACCGGGCGCCCGCTCTCCCGCACGCCGGCCGGGTCGCGCGCGGGCAACCAGACCGTGGCGCTCACGTTGGCCGGCACGGTCAGGTCCAGCGCAAACCGCCCCTCGGCGACCCGCCAGTGCACGCGCACCGGGCCGGCCAGCGAGTCATACCGCGCCCGCACCCAGGAGAGGGCGGGGTGTTCCGGGTTGCTGCCCGGGGTGGGCGGCCGGGGCCGGATGAACAGGCGGCGGAACCCCGGGCCGTCCGTGTCCAGCCCGGCCAGCGTGCGGAACATCCATTCGGCGACCGCGCCGAAGGCGTAGTGCGAGAAACTGTTCATGCTGGCGTTTTGGTTGCCGGCGAGGCCGTTGAAGCCGTACTCGCGGGTGAAGCTGTCCCAGTGCTCCCAGAGGGTCGTGGCGCCGTTTTCGACCTCGTAACCCCAGGAGGGGAACCGCCGGCTTTGCAGGAGCCGCACCGCCAGGTCGTGCTGTCCGGTGGCGCTGAGCGCCGGCAGCAGCGGCCGCGTGCCCAAAAAGCCCGTGGCCATGCGCACGTCGTTGGTCCGGATTTTCTCCGCCAGGCGCGCACCCGCCGCGCGCTTCAGGGGCTCGGGAATCAGGTCCGCCTCCAGCGCCAGGGCGTAGGCACTCTGGGTGTCCACCGTCAACGTGCCGTCCGGGCGGAGGTACTTCGCGGCAAAGGCCGCGCGGGTCCGCTCGAACTGCTGCTGATAGGCCGCGGCTTCCGCGCGGCGCCCCAGGCCGGCGGCCATTTCGGCCATGGCCCGGCGGGTGAGGGCCAGGTAGGCGGTGTCCACCCATTCGAGCGGGGTGGGTTCATTGAGGTTGAGCCAGTCGCCCCAGGTGTTGGCGTCCGGGTGCACCCCGCCCAGGTCGTTGGGGGCGCGGCTCTGCCGCCAGGCCATGAACCGGGTCATCGCCGGCCAGAGGCGCTCGAGCAGGCGGGTGTCGCCGTAGGCCTGCCAGCAGGCGAGGGGCACCAGGATGGCGGCATCGGTCCAGGCGGTGGCGAAGGCCCGGCCGTGCTGGAACGGCCAGGGGCAGTAATCCGGAAACGGCCCCGCGGGAAGCTGGGCTTCGACCACCTCGCGCAGCCACTTGGTGTAAAACGCGGCCACGGCGGCGTTGTACGTGGCGGTGCGGGCGTAAATCTGCGCGTCGCCCATCCAGCCCAGGCGCTCGTCGCGCTGGGGGCAGTCGGTGGGCAGCTCGAGAAAGTTCGCCCGCTGCGTCCACACCACGTTTTGAAAGAGCCGGTTCACCATCGGGTCCGAGCACACGAAGCTGCTGGTCAGCGGTGTGGCCGAGTGCAGCACCACGCCCGTGACCGCCTCCGGCCCGGGTACGCCGGGGTAACCGCTGACCTCGACGTACCGGAAGCCGTGGAAGGTGAAGCGCGGCACGTACACCTCGCCCGCCGGGTCGCCGCGCAGGGTGTACGTGTCGGTGGCGCGCGCCTGGCGGAGGTTCTCGGTCATGAGCCGGCCGTCCGGGTGCAACATCTCCCCGTGCCGCAGCCGCACCACCGTGCCCGCCGGGCCGCGCACTTTCAGGCGCACCACCCCGGCGAAGTTCTGGCCCAGGTCCACGAGGTACGTGCCGTCCGGCCGGGGCGTGACCGAGCGGGTCGGCAGTTCTTGAATGAACCGCACCGGCGGCGCGGGGTAGGCCTCGAGCACCGCCGGCCGCACAAAACCGAACTCCTGCTCGCGCGTCCCGGCGCCGTCGGTAAAGGGCGCCTTCACGCTCCCGTTCGCGGCGGCGCGGACGGCGGGCTCCCAGGTCCACGGCGGCTCCGGGCCCGGGCCGGGGACCCACAGTGCCGGCGGGCGACACCAGTTGGGGTCTTCGCGCCGGGCGTCATACGTCTCGCCCATGAGCAGATCGGCCTCGCGATACGGGCCGTCGGCGCTGACCTCCCAGGCGGGGTCGGTGCCCACCACCTGACGGGTGCCGTCCTCGAACTCGATCTCGAGCTGGGCCAGCCACGCGGGGGTCTTGCCGTAGATGTTGCGCCCCACCCCGTGCGGCCCGTACCCGACCAGGCGCCCGAACCCGAGGTAACCGGCGTACCAACCATCGGCCACCACCGCCCCCACCACGTTCGTCCCGGGCTCGATCAGCCCCGTGACCTCGTGCGCCCGGTAGTAAACCCGCCGGCGGTAATCGGTCCATCCGGGCGCGAAAAAGTCCTCGCTGGCGCGCCGGCCGTTGAGCCAGGGCTCGTAAAGGCCCAGCGCGGTCGCGTACAGCGTGGCGCGGCGGACCGGCCGGTCCGGCACCACGAAGGCGCGCCGGTAAAACCGCGCCGGGGGCAGGTGCAGGCGCTCGCGCTCGGTGGGCAACGGGGCCGGGTCGCGGTAACTGATCCACGCCGCCTGCCAGTCGGCCGGATCCAGCAGGCCCATCGTCCACGTGGCCACCTCGCTCCAGCGCGAGACCCGGCCGTCCCTGTCCCAGACGCGGACCTTCCAGAAACAGCGCTCGCGGGAGGCGAGCGGGCGGCCGGCGTACTCGATGTGGGTGGTGGTGTCCCCGGCCACGCGCCCCGAGTCCCACAGGTCGGCCCGGTCCTCGCGCAGGAACCGGGGCGAACTGGCCACGAGCACCTGCCAGGCGGTCTGGCGCTGACCACGTTCGTCGGACTCGAGCTGCCAGAACAACCGCGGCCGGGGCGTGTCCACCGCCGCGGGGTCTTCGAGAAACTCGCAGCGGAGTTGGGTTACCAGCGGCGGCGCGGCCGGGGCGTCCACCACCGCGCCGCCGGCGCAAAGGAGCGTCACGGCGATTTGAGGCAGGTATTTGGGCATGGCCAGGCGCCGCCAGCTTCGCCGCGCGGCCGGTCCGGCTCAAGGGTGTTTCCGGCACCGCGCCGCGCCCGGGCCCGCGCGGTTTCGCGGTTGCCCGCCCGCGCGGGCCGGCCCAGACTGACCGCGCCCGGCCCGGTCAGGGCCCCTTCCGGCAATTCCTTCCCGGACACCCCTCACGGTCGGGCTCTGAATTGCGATCGCACCGCGACCTACCGGCCATGAACACCTCGGCAACCAGCCCGTCCCCCCGCGGCCCCACCGGGCCGTCCCAAACTGTCGCGCTTCCGCGCGGGTTTCTCCTGCTCGTCGGCGGCCTGCTCCTCGGCGCCCGGGCCGCCGAGCCGCGCCCCGCGCTTCAGACCACCCTTTCGGCCGGGGTCAGCGAGCGTTTCGACAGCAACGTGATGCTGCAAAATGAGGGCCCGCTCGCGCGCCTCCATTCCTGGGTCACTTCCGTCCAGCCGGTGGCGGGCCTCGAGTGGTCACCGCCCGGCGCCGGGTCGCTCCAGCTCGGCGTCCGGTACGCGCCGGACTTCACCTTTTTCCACGAGCGCGACGAAGAGTCCTACCGGCGGCACGTGGGCCTGCTGCGCTTGAGTTTGAAGGAGGGGCCGTGGTCCGCCGGCGCCCAGGTGCGCGCGCAGTTCACCGACGGCAGCACCGCCGGGCCCGTCTGGTCCACGCCGGACCACCCCGGCTCGGTGCCCGCGCTGGGCGGGCCGGAGGTGCGGTACCGGCGGCGCAACTTCTACTGGCAATCGCCGCTGGAAGCCCGGTACGACCTGCCCCGCACCTATCTGCGCGGCGTGTTCGAGGCGCGCCTCTGGGACATCATGACCGACTTCAAGGTCCTGCCCGGCGCGACCTACCAGAACTACATGGACCGCACGGACGTCAACGGCGGCGTGGACCTGGGCGTGAAACCGGGCCGGGGCTGGGAAACGGCGGTGGGCTACCGCTTCGGCCACCAGGACCAGGAACGCCTCCCGGTGGGCCTGCCGTTCACGTACCAAAACGACTACCATCGCGTGCTCGGCGTGTGGAACGCCAGCCCGGCCCGGTGGCTCCGGTTCGGCGGCGAACTCGGGCCGAGCTTCCACCAGTTCAACCCCGCCAGCCTGCCGCCCGGCGCGCGCGCCACCGACACAATGCTCTACTTCCAGGCCAGCGCCACGTTCACCCTGGGCTCCAACACCACCTTCAAGGCCGCGGCCTCCCAGCACCTGCTGCCCTCGACCGCCGGCCGCGCCAACTTCCAAAACCTCCGCGCCACCGGCACGCTCGAACACCGCTTCCACCCCGCCGTGCGGGGCAGTTTCCGCCTGGACCTGCAGGAGTACGACTACGCGCGGGGCCTGGCCCTGCGCGACGAGGTCTTCACCGCGGAAACCCGCCTCGAGTACGCGCTGACCCGCCACCTCACCCTGGCCGCCTGGTACGCCCGGGAATGGGCGCAGGCCCTCCAGGCCGGCACCCGCGGCCGCGAGTACGACCGCCACGTGGCCGGCCTGTCCGTCACGGTGAAGCCGTGACCCGCGCCCCCGGCGCCCGGCCTTGGCACGCCCTGCCGGCGCCGCTAAGTTCACCCGCCATGACTGCTGCACCCGCAAGTCCGCCCCCGCCCGCCGCGCCCGCCGCCCGCCCCCGGCTGCCGGAGTGGTTGCGCCGGCCCCTGCCCACCGCGGCCCGCTTCACCCACACCCGCGCGCTGCTGGACGAACTGCGCCTGCACACCGTCTGCGAAAGCGCCCAATGCCCGAACCACTGGGAGTGCTGGAGCCGCGGCACCGCCACCTTCATGATCGGCGGCGACCGCTGCACGCGCGCCTGCCGGTTTTGCGCGGTGGACACCGCCCGCCCCCGCCCCCTGGAGGCGGACGAACCGCAACGCGTGGCCGAGGCCACCCGCCGCCTGCGCCTGCGCCACGTGGTCATCACCGCCGTGGCCCGGGACGACCTGCCCGACGGCGGCGCCGAGCACTTCCGGCAAACCATTGAGGCGGTGCGCGCACTCAACCCGGGCATCGTCATCGAAGTGCTCACCCCGGACTTCAACGGACGCGTCGAGGCGCTGGACCGGGTGCTGGCCGCCCGCCCGCACATCTTCAACCACAACCTCGAGACGGTGCGCCGCCTCACCCCCCTGGTGCGGCACCGCGCCACATACGAGCGGTCGCTGGCCGTGCTGGCCGCGGCCAAACACCGCGGCGGGCCCGGGCTGTACACCAAGTCCGGCCTGATGCTGGGGCTGGGCGAAACCGCGGCGGAGCTGGAACAGGCCCTGCGGGACCTGCGGGCGGTGGAGTGCGACCTGCTCACCCTCGGCCAGTACCTCCAACCCACCCCGCGGCACTTGCCGGTGGTCGAGTTCATCCCGCCGGCGCGCTTTGCCGCGCTGGCCGACCGCGCGCGCGAGCTGGGCTTTCGGCACGTGGCCAGCGGGCCGCTGGTCCGCAGCAGCTACCACGCGGACGAATTTACCCCGACCCCGCCGGCGTGAGTCCGGACCCGCGCCGACCCGCCGCCGCGGGTCACACCGGGCGGCCCTTCGGTCCGGGCGGCTGCTGGCGGATCAGCCGCACGCCATCCCGCAGATAAATCAGCCCCGAGAGCGCCGTCAGACCCGTGGCCGTTACCGCCAGCCAGAACAACCCCGCCGCCGGCCCTTTGAGCAGCGCCCAGACCACGCAGGCCATTTGCAGCACCGTGGCGGTCTTGCCGATCCAATGCGGCCGCACCGTGACGTGCCCGACCAGGTAGTACACCAGCACGCCCAGCAACAGGAGCATCACGTCCCGCCCCAACACGGTGCCGGCCAGCCACAGCGGGATGCGGTCCAGCCGCGGGCTGGTGTTGAGGCTCAGAATCACCAGACCCAGCACCAGCAGGAGCTTGTCCGCCACCGGGTCGAGCACCGCGCCCATGTCGGTTTTCTGGTTGAAGCGGCGGGCCACGAAGCCGTCCAGCCCGTCCCCCACCGCGGCGAGCAGGAACACCACCAGGGCCGTCCAGCGCCACGCCTCCCGGCCGCCGGCCAGGTAGTCGAGCAGCGCCACCGCAAACACGGGCACCAGCAGGATGCGCGCGATGGTAATTTTGTTGGCGGTCGTCATGCCCCGGCGCCGCAGTTTCAACGCAAGCCGCTCCGGGCGTCAACCGACGGCGATTTTCTCTTCACCGCCCGGCCTCCGTCGCTAGACTGCCCGGCATGTCAACACTCCCTGCCTCTTCTTCCACGGCCCCGGCCCGGCGTGCGCCCGGGTCGCAAGTGGCGTCCGCCCTGAACCGGCGCCGGTTCTTGCAGCGCGTGGCCACGGCCGGCTCGGCCGCGGCGCTGCCCTTGATCCTCCCGGCCTCGGTGCTGGGCCGCCACGGCGCCGTGCCGCCCAGCGAGAAAATCGTGCTCGGCGGGATCGGCATCGGCAACCGCGGCTCCGGCGTGTTGCGCTGGATGATGGGCGAGCCGGACGTGGTCTTCGTGGCCACGTGCGATCCGAACCGCCAGCGCCGGGAGGCGGTCAAGCGCATGGTGGACAGCCATTACGGCAACTCCGACTGCCAGCTTTACAGCAACACCCTCGAGTTCCTGACCTCCCGTCCGGACATTGACGCGGTGCTCAGCACGCCCGGCGACCGGCTCCACGCCTACATGGCCGTGCTGGCCATGCGCCACGGCAAGGACGTGTACTCGGAGAAACCCTCCTCGATGACCATCGCCGAGGGCCAGGCCGTGGTCGAAACCGCCCGCCGTTACAACCGCATTTACCAGACCGGCGTCCAGCGCCTGAGCGAGGCCAACTTCATCTTCTGCATCGAAATGGCCAAAAGCGGCCGCCTGGGCAAGGTCCACACCGCCCACGCCCACATCGCCCCGTGGGACGCCGCCGAGATGCGCCATGACTGGCTCCCGGCCGAACCCGAGCCGCCCAAGTCCGAGATGGACTGGGACCAGTGGCTGGGCCCCTGCCCCTGGCGGCCCTACAACTCGACCTACGTGCGCGGCGGCTGGCGCGGCTTCTACGACTTCCACACCAGTTGCATCGGCGAGTGGGGCGCCCACACCTTCGCCCAGGCCCAGGCCGGCCTGGACAAGCTGGACACCTCCCCGGTCGAGTACCACTACGTGAACAACCCCACCGGCGACGGCATGGTCACCGTCTTCGCCGACGGCACCAAGATGATCCTCCACCGCGAGGGCTGGTTCCACGGCTCCTGCGCCATGCGCTTCGAGGGCACCGAGGGCTGGGTCGAGGCCGGCGACGGCTACTCGCGCCCGGACGTCTCTCACCCACGGCTGCTGGCCGACTTCAACAAGATCGTCCGCGACTACCAGGCCCGCACCGGCCGGCCGCTGAGTCACGTGCGCGATTTCTTCGACGGCGTGAAATCCCGCCGCAAATGCGTCGCCCACGAGGGCGTCATGCACCGCTCGATGTCCACCGTCCACGCCGCCAACATCTGCATGTGGCTCAAGCGCGACCTCCGCTACGACCCGGTCAAGGAGGAGTTCGTGAACGACGCCGAGGCCAACCGTCTGCGCTCCCGCGCCCAGCGCGAACCGTACATCTTTTAACCCCTGTTCTCACCCGCTTACCCGATCCCCCATGCGCTCCATGAAACATTCCCTCCTGGCCGCGGCCCTGGCGGCCGCTCTGCTGAGCCCTCACCTGATCGCCCAGGGGCCCACCCCGCTGGTCACCCGCAACCAGGCCCAACTCCTCGCGGTCCTCCAATCCGACGCCTCCCGCAAGGAAAAGGCCGACGCCTGCCGCGAGCTGGCCGTCATTGGCGGCCCCGAGGCGGTGCCGGTGCTCATCGGCCTGCTGGCCAACCCCGAGTTGAACCACATGGCCCGCTACGCCCTCGAAACCATGCCCGACCCCGCCGTGTCCGCCGCCCTGCGCGAACAGGTCGGCCGCCTCAAGGGTCGCCCGCTGGTCGGTGTCATCGGCTCACTCGGCGCCCGACGCGACCTGGAAGCGGTGGGCCCCCTCAGCCGCCTGCTCTGGGAAGCAGACTCCGAAGTCGTCCAAACCACCGCTCGCGCCCTCGGCCGGCTGGGTACTCCGGCCGCCCTCGAAGCCCTGATGAACGCCGCCAGCAGCGCCCGGCCGGAAGACTTCCTCGCCTTCGTTGAAGGCATCGGCCGCGCCGTGGATGCCCACCTGGCCGCGGGCCGCACCGCCGATGTCCTGCCGCTGCTGGACCGCTACGGCGACCCCGACCTGCCGCCGCACGTCCGCTCCGCCGCCCTGCGCGGCGCCCTGCTGGCCCGCGGCTCGGAGGCGCCCGCCTTGCTGCGGGAAGTGCTCCGCAGCTCCGAGTACGTGCTCTTTGCCGCCGCTGTGCAGACCTCCCATGAACTGCCCGGCCCTGCCGTCACGCGGACTCTGGTGGAGGCCGTGCCCGGCCAGCCCACACCCGACCGGCAAATCGTCCTGCTCGGCGCGCTGGGCCATCGCGGCGACCGCGCCGCCACCGCGGCCCTCACCGCCGCGTCCGCCACGGGCAACCCCGCCGTGCAACTGGCCGCCCTCAAGGCCCTGGCCCAGCTCGGGACGGAGGAGGCCTTGTCCACCTTCCGCCAACGTCTCAATGACCCGGACCGCGCCCTGGCCCAGGCCGCCCGCGAAGGTCTGGCCAGCCTGCCCGGCCGCGCGGCCGACGAAGCCATCCTCGCCCTGCTCCAAAGCCCCGAGCCCCGCGCCCGACAAACCGGCATCGAACTGGCCGGCCGCCGCCGTCTCCCCACGGCGGTTCCGTTGCTGCTGAACCTCGCCCGCCAGGGCGAGGGCCCGACCCGCAGCGAGGCGTTGAAACAAATCGGCGACCTCGGCGGCGAAGCTGAAGTGGCGCCCGTTCTGGAATTTTTGGTCGCCGCCACAGACGACGCGCTGCGCGGCGCCGCTCAACAAGCCCTCGTCGCCCTGGCTGACCGGACCTCGTCCGGAACAATGACCGCCAAGGTCATCGCCGCTCTTCCCAAGGCCCCCACGGCCGCGCGCGCCACCCTGCTGGAAGTCCTGGCCGCGCTCGGCGGCCCCGACGCCCTGCGGGCCGTGCGCGCCGCCTCCACCGATGCCAACACCGACCTGCGCGGGGCGGCCATCCGCGCCCTCAGCGCCTGGAAGAGCGCCGACGCCGCGCCGGCCCTGCTCGAACTGGCCACCACCGCCGCCAATGCCACCGACCGCACCCTGGCCCTGGGCGGTTACCTGACCCTCGCCGGCAACACTGACCTGCCCGCCGGCCAGCGCCTCGAGATGTGCCGCACCGCCGGCCAACTCACCCAAACCGCCGCGGACAAGCGCCGGCTCCTGGCCGCCCTGGGCCAGATTCCCGCCCTTGACGCCGCCGAGCTGGTGGCGCCGCACTTGGAGGACACCGCCACCCGCAACGAGGCCGCCGCCGCGCTCATCGCCATTGCCGGCCGCCTGGTGCGCGGCGAACTGGCCGGCCCGTCAGCCCGCCGCCTGGCCGAGCTGCTGGACCAGGCCGCCGCCGGCCTGACCAATGCCGACCAGGCCCGGCGCGCCCGCAACCTCGCCGATCAGGCCCGCAAAAAGGCCGGCTCTTAAGCGCTCCCGCAAGCCACGCCGGTCTCTCCCCGTCCCGGCGAAACGACCGAAGACTCCCGCGCTTTCTGAGTGCGGAGTTTCGGAGTTTCAAATTTTCGGAGTTTCGGAGTTTCGGAAGCCCCGGCGGGTACCCCCCACTTCGGACTTCGGATTTCGGATTCGGATTTTGAGGAGGATGGGGGGTGGTGCCTGCGTTCCCCCATGCCCTAGCGCCGACTGGCAGTCGGCCCTATCGCGGGCTGGCAGCCCGCGGACCGGCCGCCAGCGCGAGCGGCAATCGCCGATTGCCCATTGGCTGTTACGGCAGGCTACCCGCCTGCTTCTGACTTCTGACTTCTGACTCCTGGCCTCCCCGGCCTCCGGTCCTCAGGTCTTGGGCTTGAGCAGCGGGTGTTTGTAGTGGCGCTTGACGCTCTTGCACGAGTCCAGGGACTGGCGGGCGTCGTCGTTTTCCCAGACCTCATCGAAGACCGGTCGGGTGGGCCGCCGCGGCAGGCGCCGTTCCTTGAGGATGGTGCCGTCGTCCTTGCACAAGATTTCGATGTACCGCGGTTCCAGCAGGGGCTGGAAGCGGTTCGACAAAATGACCAGGACCTTGCGCTGCATGGCGTACTCGTGTACCCGCGCACCGAGCGGCCGCGGGCGGCGTGGAAATACACCGCCCCGGCACCGCCGACAAGCCGATTGACACGCGGCCGGGAAAGGCCGGGTAGAAGCGTGACGCGCGGGTGGTGAAAATCCAGGGGGATGCCCGCGGGCCTCGGCAGGGCGGCGCGGCTGGCAGGGCGGCGCCGGCGCAGCGGCGCCCTACCGGGGCGGTGCGGTTGAGCAAGCGGCCTCGATGTACCGCCGCTTTTCAGCTTCGCGGGTTCGCGCCACTGGCCCGTTGGCCTCGCAACCTCGGCGGCCCGGCATTGACCGGCCGCGCGGTTGGGCGATGCTGGCGCCCATGCAAAGCTCCCCGTTCGTTCGCTCGATTTCCACCGGCGGGTCCGCCGACCGAGGCATCCGCCCGAAACGCCTTCGTGCCCTCGGGACGCTGGCCGTCCTGGCCGGCCTGCTCAGCGCGGCCCGTGCGGCCGACTGGCAACTGGTCTGGGCCGACGAGTTCGATCGCGACGGCCTGCCGGACCCGGCCCGGTGGAGTTACGAGGAGGGGTTTGTGCGGAACCGCGAGTTGCAGTGCTACACCGTCGGCCGCCGCGAGAACGCCCGGGTCGAGGGCGGTCATCTGATCCTCGAGGCGCGCAAGGAGCGCTGGCCCAACCCGCGCCATCGCCCCGACGCCCCGGAAAACCGCTGGCAACAACGTCGCGAGTTCGCCGATTACACCTCGGCCAGTCTCACCACGCGCGGCAAGGCAGCCTGGACCTACGGACGCATTGAGGCACGGGCCAAACTGCCCTCCGGCCGCGGCACCTGGCCGGCGTTTTGGACGCTGGGCACGAACATCACCCGGGTCGGCTGGCCCGCCTGCGGGGAGATGGACATCCTCGAGTACGTGGGACACGACCCGGGCGTGGTCCACGCCAACGTGCACACCCGCGGCTTCAATCACGCCCGGGGCAACGGCCGCGGGGCGCGCACGCGCGTGCCGGACGCGGAGACGGCTTTCCACCTGTACGCGGTCGAATGGTCGCCGCACCGGCTGGAGTTTTTCGTGGACGACCGGAAGTACTTCACACTCGAAAACGACGGCACGGGTCCGGACTCCTGGCCGTTCGACGCGCCGCAGTATTTGATCCTGAACCTGGCCATCGGCGGGAGCTGGGGCGGGCAGCAGGGCGTGGACGAGGCCATTTTTCCGCAACGCTTCGTGGTGGATTACGTGCGGGTGTACCAACGCGCCGGGGCGAAGCAGTGACGACCGGCCCGGCGCCGCCTGGGGCCGGGCCCCCCCCACCGCCCGCGCTCAGGGCCGGAAGTCGCCCGGCGCAAACGCCTCGAGGATGTCCAGCACGGCCATGAGGCTGTGCTGCACGTTGTCCACGCGGATGGCGTTGTCGTAAACGGTGGTGCGCACCCCGCCGCGCACCGCCGCGCGCCGGCTCACGTAAAAGAGGTCCGTCTCGTCGCGGAAGGTGAGCTGGGTCAGGCTGCGCAGGCCGCGCACGAGGGTCCGGCGGTAGGTCTCCTGCCGGGCGGCGTCGCCGGCGGCGCGCGCCACGCGCCACGCGGCAACCAGCCCCTCGAGGTACACGCCGGTGGAAGAGGCGTGCGGCGGACCGAAGGGCTGGTCCGGCGCGTAAAAGCGGCCCATCGTGTCGGGAAACTCGCGTTGCGCGTCCCATTGCTGCAGGCCCACCAACCAGTCGTTCATCTCGAAAATCCAGTCGCGCCACTCCGCCTCACGCGTCAGCGCCCACACCCGCGCGCAGGCCAGGGTGTGCCACGGCACGAAGGCCGGGTTGCGGTGCGCCCGGTGCCAGTCGCGGTAAAACCGCGCGCTGCGCCGGAAGCGGTCCAGCCGCTCCGGGTCGCGGGTTTGCTCGCAGAGCGCGGCCCAGGCCAGCAGGGCCTCGCCGGGGTAGAAGTTCACGTTGTCGCCGCGTCGTTCGGGCGGATGCCAGAAGGTGTGGAACTCGCCGTTCGGCCGCCAGAGCGCGTCCATCGTCTTGAGCAGCGCCCGGGCCGGCGCGCGGTAACGCTCGGCCTGCGGATGCTCGTGCAGCGCCAGCCAGGCCAGGGCCACGGCGCCCAGTTTGACCGCGTCCCCGTGGTCGGTGATCAGGCCGTGGCCCTCGGGGTCTTCGCGGTAGGTGCGCGCCAGGTTGTCGCGCACGTTCAGGTCGGCGCGCGCCACCAGACCGGTGTCGCCGCGCTCGCGGGCCAGGCGCAACAGGGCGCGCGTGGCCATCCATTGCCGGAGCTGGTTGTTCGCGGGGGATTCCTCGCCGCGGCTGGGCCAGTACAGATACGGCAGGCGGCCGTCGGCCCCGAGATTGGTCAGGAGCCATTCGGCCTGGGCGGCGGCGAGTTGTTCGACCGCGGCTCGGGTGATGGCCTCGACCGGCACCACCGTGTTGCCGCGGTAGAGCGGGGTGGTCTGTGCCCCGCCGCCGTCCAGGGTCACCAGGAGCTGGTCCGCGGCGAAAAGCCGCACCGGGCCGGGAGGCCCGCCGGCCTCGGGACCCGGGACGCCGGCGCGTGCAGCCAGCCGCTCGAGGGCGCGGGGAAAATCGAGATTGAAAGCGATGAACTCGGTGGGCGCGTAGCGCCAGACACGCCCGTTGTGGACCAGTTCGAGTCCCATCAGTCCCCGGTAAATCGGCGCCAGACGCGCGGTGTCGGTCTGCGGGTTCACGCGGCGGAAGGAGTGAGCCAGATTGACCTCGAGACCCGTGACCGCGGCGCGCCGCGCCGGGTCGAGCCGCTGGTGGAGCACCTGCACGGCGCCCCGCAACGCCCCGGCGCCGGTGGCCGCTTCATACCAGGTGTGCGCGAGCCGTTCGCCCCCGGCCCGCGCCGCCAGGTACACCACCCCGCGCTGACGCTGAAAACCGTCCGGCAACCCCGCGGCCGGCGGGTCCTCCCCGCGAAAGCAGCCGGCGAGAAAACGCCCCACCGCCGCGGTTTCTTCCGCGGTCAGGGGCGCGCGGGCCAGGCGAATTTCGGCGGCGGCCGCCCGGCGGTCCCGGCCCGCCGCGAGCGGGGGGACTTCTCCCGGCAGGTCGGCCGCGCCCGCCGCGGTGAGCCAGCCCAGCAGGGGCACTTTGCGCAGCCAACGCCCCAGGCGGGCGAGCAGCTTGACGGGGCGCGGTCGGTGCACGGGGTCCAAGCTGCCACCAAACCGGCGTCGGGCAACCGGCTGCGCATTTCTCCCGAGCCGGCGCGCCGGCGGCTTTGGCGGCTTGCGGCCCACCGGGGGAACGGCTTGAGTGGGCGCGATGAAACCGGGGTGGTTCGGCGCCTGGCTGCTCGGGCTGGGGCTGGGCGGCCCGGCGCAGGCCTTCACGCTGCTCAGTTGGAACGTCAGCGGCAACGGCGCGCCGGACTGGAGCACCAACGCCGCGCAGGTGCAGGCCATTGGCCGCATCCTGAGCTGGCTGCGGCCGGACGTGATCACCCTTCAGGAAATCCCGTTCGACCAGACCCACCAGATGCCCCACTGGGTGCGCGCCTGGTTGCCGGGCTACGCGCTGGCCACCAATTCGGGCACCGATGGTTACCTGCGCAGCGTCGTGGCCAGCCGCTTTCCGGTGCGCCGCAGTGCCAGTTGGCTGGACGACGCGGCGCTGCACGCCTGGGGTTACGAGGGCCGGTTCACCCGCGACCTGTTCGAGGTCGAGCTGGCGGTGCCGGGGTTTCCCACGCCGGTGCACGTCTTCACCACTCATCTCAAGCAGGGCAGCACCGAGAACGACCAGCGCCGGCGCGCGGCCGAGGCGGCGGCCATCTCGAACTGGCTGGTCAACGTGTTCCTGCCCGCGCACGCGGACCGGCCACACGTGTTGACCGGCGACCTGAACGAGGACGTGCTGGCGCCGCCCGCCGGCTCGCGCCAGCCCGTGGCCAAACTGGTCAACCCGGCCACGGGCCTGCGGCTGCTCACCCCGCGCGCCCCGGGCTCGCCCAGCGAAAAGACCTGGTCCACGCGGTCCCCGGGCCTGCTCTACCGGTTCGATTACGTGCTCCCCGGCGGCCTCCTGTTCAGCAACGTGGTACGGGCGGAGGTGGTGCGCACGGCGACGCAGCAGCCGTTGCCGCCCGGGGTGAACCGGGACGATGAAATCGTCGCCTCCGACCACCTGGCGTTGTGGGTCGAGTTCGCCAACCCCTACGCCCGGCCGTTTCGGCTCACCCGGGTGGCGCGCGCGGCCGAACGGTACGTCGTGGAGTGGGAGGCCGCGGCGGGGTTTGCCTACGCCCTCGAGACCTCGACCGACCTGCGCGCCTGGCGGGTTGTGGTCGCCGGCCTGACCAACGGCACCGGTCTGCGCTGGGAGGGCCCGGCGCCCGAGCCGGCCGCCTTTTTCCGGGTGCGCCGCGAGCCGTGACGCGGGGGACGCATCTTCGGGCCGCGGACAAGTGGCCGTAGCGCAGACCACTTGGTCGGCCGTACCGCGGGTTTCCCAACCCGCAGATCCCCTGCGCTCCACCGCGCCGCCGATGGGGAAATCGGCGACACGGCAGGTGGGAAACCTGCACTACGACCCCGGCAGGTATTGAGGCGGGCCGGGCCGCGGACCGGCGCGCCGGCGGAACTTGCCGGCGGGGACGGCCGTTGCCAGACTGGCCGCCGTTCGGGTCACCCGTGAAGTCGTTGGCGCCAGTCCGCTGGGTGTTGTGGACCGCGCTGGTCGCGGCGCCGGCGGGGTGCGGTCGGTCCCGCCCGCCGGAGACCGCGCCGGTGCTGGCCGCCTTCGAGATCATCACCAACACCAACCGGTTGCTCCTCGACCTGGCGGTGCAGCAGACCCGCGCCGGCAACTACACCGGCGCCCTCGGTTCGCTGGCCGAGCTGGAGCGCCGCTACCGGCTCAGCCCGGAACAGGAAATTGCCGTGCGCACCCTGCGCCGCGACCTGCAACGCCGCGTGCCTGCGGGGGCCGAGCCCCCACACGCGCCGCCCGCAGCGGCCGCGCGCCCGCCGCGTTGAAGGGCCCACCGCGGCATTGCACGCCGCGCGGCCCGGCCCACACTGCGCCCATGCAAGACCTCATCGCGAAGGCGGCCACGTTGCTCGAGGCCCTGCCCTACATCCAGCGCTACAGCGGCGCCACGTTTGTCATCAAGTACGGCGGCAGTTTCATGGACTCGCCGGACCCGGCGGTGCGGGCGAGCGTGGCGCGCGACATCGTGTTCCTCGAGGCGGTGGAGATTGACCCGGTGGTCGTCCACGGCGGGGGCAAGGCCATCAGTCGGGCGATGGCCCGGGCGGGCCTGCAACCGCGTTTCGTGCAGGGCCAGCGCGTGACCGACGCCGCCACCGCGGCCCTCGTGGACCGCGTGCTCTCCCGCGAGATCAACCCGGAGATCGTCGAGCTGATCCGCGCCCAGGGCGGCCAGGCGCAGGGCTTCGCCGGGCCGGACATCTTCCGCTGCCGTCCGGCCCGCGTGACCGGGCCGGACGGCACGCCGCGGGACCTGGGCCGGGTGGGCGAGGTGGTGGAGGTCAACACCGCCCCGCTGCGGGAGTGCATCGCCCGCGGGGTGACACCGGTCATCAGCCCCACCGCGCGGGGCGAGGACGGGCAGATTTACAACTGCAACGCGGACGTGGCGGCGGCGCAAACGGCCATCGCCCTGCGCGCGCGCCGGCTGGTCTTCATGAGCGATGTGCCCGGTCTGCTGCGCGACCCCCGCGACCCGTCCACGTTGATCGCCCACCTGCGCGTGGCGGAGGTGGCGGCGCTCAAGGCCGCCGGCGTGGTGGACCAGGGCATGATCCCGAAGGTGGACAGCGCCGTGGCCGCCATTCGCGCCGGGGTCGAGAAGGTCTCCCTGGTGGACGGCCGCGTGCCGCACGCGGTGTTGCTCGAAATCTTCACCGACGCCGGCGTCGGCACCGAGGTGGTGCTGTGACGCCCGGACCTGCAACCGCCCTCGCTTGATGAAATCCTGCTTGTCGCTGCTCCTGGTGGCCGCGTTGGGTCTGCCCCCCACCGGCGCCGCCGCCGAGGCTTCCCAACCACCCCGCCGCCTGAAGCGCTCGGAGGCTTTTCTGGGCATCCACTTTGATTTCCACGCCGGCCGCGACGGCACCGAGATCGGCAAAAACACCACGCGCGAAATGATCGCGGCCATCCTCGAGGCGGTGCGGCCGGACTACCTGCAAATTGACTGCAAGGGGCATCCGGGCTGGTCGAGCTACCCCACACGCGTGGGCCATCCGGCGCCCGGCTTCGTGGGCGACCCGCTGCGGCTCTGGCGCCAGGTCACGGCCGAGCGCGGGGTGGCGCTGTACCTGCACTACTCCGGCGTGTGGGACACCGAGGCGGTGCAGCGACACCCGGACTGGGCCGCGGTCCGCGCGGACGGCACGCCGGACCCGAACGCGACCTCGCTGTTCGGACCGTATGTGGACCGGCTCCTGATCCCGCAACTGCGCGAGCTGGCCGGGGAATACGGCGTGGACGGCGTGTGGGTGGACGGCGATTGCTGGGCGGCCATTCCCGATTACAGCCCGGCGGCGGTGCGGGCCTTCCGGGATGCCACGGGCCTCGAGACGGTGCCGCGCCGGCCCGGCGAACCGCACTGGGCGGCGTGGATGGACTTTCACCGCGAGGCCTTCCGCCGCTACCTCCGCCATTACGTGGACGCGCTGAAGCAATCGCATCCGGACTTCGAGGTCGCCAGCAACTGGGCCTTCAGCGACCACATGCCCGAGCCGGTCACGGCGGACGTGGCGTTTTTGTCGGGCGATTTCTCGCCACAGGACAGCGTGAACTCGGCGCGGTTCTCCGCGCGCTGCCTGCAAAACCAGGGCAAGCCGTGGGACCTGATGTCCTGGTCGTTCACCGGACCGCAGGACGAGCCGGCGCGCAGCCTGAAATCGGTCACGCAGCTCTGCCAGGAGGCGGCCGTCGTGCTCGCGCAGGGCGGCGGCTACCAGGCCTATTTCCAGCAGAAGCGGGATGGTTCGATTTACGACTGGCAGATGCGGCTCATGGCCGAGGTGGCGCGGTTCTGCCGCGCGCGCCAGGCGTTCTGCCACCGCGCCGAGGCCGTGCCGCAGGTGGCCCTGTTGTACGCGCGCGCGGCGCATTACCGCGCCAGCCCGCGGCTGTTCGCGCCCTGGGGCAGCGCGGGCGTGAACGCCCTGCGGGGGGTGCTCCAGGCGTTGCTCGAGGGACAGAATTCGGTGCAAATCGTCAGCGAACACCACCTCGCCGGGCAGATGACGCGCTGGCCGCTGCTGGTGGTGCCGGAATGGGACCACCTGGAACCGGCCTTCCGGGAGGAACTGACCGCCTACGTGAAAAACGGCGGCTCCCTGCTGCTGGTGGGGCCGGCCGCCGCCGCGCTGTTCCCGGCGGAACTGGACGTGACCCCCGAGGGGCCCCCGGAGACCGGCGCGCGGTTTCTGGCCCACGGCGACTGGTTGGCGGGGGTGCGCGGCGCCGTGCAAAAGGTGCGGCCCGGCCCGCAAACCCGCGTGTTCGGCCGGTTGCACACGCAGAACGACCCGCGCAGCCCCGCCCATCCGGCGGCCACGATCACCCCCCTGGGCCGCGGGCGTGTGGCGGCGGTGTGGTTTGATTTCGGCGACCGGTATTTGAAAGCCCGCACCCCCACGGCCCGGGACTTCCTCAACGCCCTGGTGCGGGAGTTGTTTCCCGAGCCGTTGGTGACGGTGACCGGTTCGCCCCTCGTGGACGTCTCGGTCATGCGCAAGGACGGCCGGTTGCTCGTCAACCTGGTCAACACCGCCGGCCCGCACGCCGACCCCAAAGTGCACGTCTTCGACGACCTCCCGGCCGTGGGCCCGCTGGAGGTGGCCGTGCGGCTGCCCCGCAAGCCCCGGACCGTCACGCTCGAACCGGGCGGGCGCCTGCAACGCTTCGGCTACCGCGACGGCCGGCTGCGGCTGACCGTCCCGCCCGTGGCCCTCCACGAAGTCGTGGCCATCACCGAATAACCCGCACGCCGGCCGGCGCGTCCCGCCGGAGGCTCGGCCCCTGCCTTCTCGAGCCGCCCCCCCGCCGGCGCGACTCGACCCGGACCCGCTTCACCTCTAGGCTGAAGGCATGATCACGCGCTACTCGCGCCCGGAGATGCGGGCCATTTGGACCGACGAAAACAAGCTCCGCCTCTGGCTGCAGATCGAACAGCTCGCCAGCGAGGCCCTCGTCCGGGAAGGCATCGTCCCGGCCGGGGACTTCGAGAAAATCAAGGCCGGTTGCGCCGCGGCCGCGGCCGATTTGCCCGGCCTGGTGGCCCGCCAGCGCGAGCTGGAAAAGACGCTCAACCACGACGTCATCGCCTTCACCACCGCCGTGGCCGAGAAGATCAATGACCGCGCCAGCCGCTGGTTTCACTACGGCCTGACCAGCAGCGACGTGATTGACACCGCGTTCGCCGTGCAGATGGTCCAGAGCGCCGACATCCTGATCGCCGACGTGCGGGCGCTCTTGCCCGTCATTGCCCGGCGCGCCCGCGAGCACAAGTTCACGCCCTGCATCGGGCGCAGCCACGGCATCCACGCCGAGCCGATCACCTTCGGCCTGAAGCTGGCGCTCATGCACGACGAATTCCAGCGCGCCCGCCGCCGGCTCGAAGCCGCCCGAGACGCGGTCGCCGTCGGCAAGCTCAGCGGCGCGGTGGGCACGAGCGCGCACCTGCCGCCGCGCGTCGAGGCCCACGTCTGCAAACAGCTCGGCCTGCGCCCCGCCCCCCTGGCCACGCAGGTGGTGCCGCGCGACCTGCACGCCGAGTTTCAGACCACGCTGGCGCTGGTGGGCGCGAGCCTCGAGCGGTGGGCCGTCGAGTTCCGCCACCTCCAACGCACCGAGGTGCTCGAAGCCGAAGAACCGTTCACCAAAGGCCAGAAGGGGTCGAGCGCCATGCCGCACAAGCGCAATCCCATCACCTGGGAACGCCTCACCGGCCTGGCGCGCGTGTTGCGCGGCCACGCCCTGGCCGCGCTGGAAAACGTCGCCCTCTGGCACGAGCGCGACATCAGCCACAGCTCGGTCGAGCGCATCATCTTCCCCGACTCCTGCACGCTGCTCGACTACATGTTCGGCCTGCTCACCCGCCTGATGGACGGCCTGAACGTGTATCCCGAGAACATGAAGAAGAACCTGCGCCTGAGCCTGGGCATGTGGAACAGCCAGACCGTCCTGCTGGCGCTCATCCGCAAGGGCCTGACGCGCGAGGAGGCCTACGCGCTGGTTCAGCGCAACGCCATGAAAACCTGGGAGGTCAAACACGCCGGCCGCGAAGACGCCGATTTTCTCGAAGTGCTCAAGGCCGATCCCGACGTGGCCCGCCACTTCCGGCCCGGCGAGCTCGATCGCCTTTGCTCGCTGGACTTCCACTTCAAGGACGTGAACCGGCGGTTCCGGAAGCTGGGCCTTTGAGCCGGGTCCCTTGGGCCACCGGCCCAATCGGCCGGGCCCGGCGATCCGCCCGGGTTCAAGCCGGCCGGCACCCGACAAAAAGGCACCCCGGATTTCCCGGTTTGCGGACCGGGAAAATCCGGGGTGGTGAGGTCGGGGTTGATGCGGGCGACGCGGAGCGTTGGCCCGCAAAGGCGACTTATCGCCGGGCGCGGTAGAACTTGGCGGAGCCGCTGGCCGGCACCGTCAACGGACTGCTGGCGCCGGACACGTCGGTGTACGGGCCCTCGACACGGTCGGCCGACTGGAGCACGCCGGTCCAGGTCAGCACCACATTGGCGCCGCTACGCTGGACCGTGATGGTGGGCGTGACGGGGGTGGCCCGCCGGGCGGCCGGCGCCGGCCAGGGGATGCCGTAGGGCGAGGGGCCGCCCAGGGCCGCGACCTCTTCGTCCGTGAGGGCGCCTTCGCGGAATTGCATGGCCGCGAGGTAGGCCTCGCTGCGCTCGTTGTCGTCGCCGTCGCCGAACAGGAACACCTCCGGCGGCAG
>JBBIJZ010000011.1:37222-58519 GCA_037445715.1 Verrucomicrobiales bacterium
TGAAGATGGGTCCATTGGCGTCGGCCTCGCCGCTGTCCACGTGCGGGATGTGGAGTACGCGGGCTTCGCGGCCGTTGATGCCGGGGATGCCAAACTGCGTGGTGGTGCCGAAGCGGTACCGGCCGGCCAACGAGGGGTCAATAAAGCCCAGGGGCCGGCCCAGAGTGGCGCTGAGGTCGCCCCGCTCGAAGTCCCATTGCCCCCCGGCAAAGCCGCCGGTCTGCGGCAGCCCGGTGGTGAAGGTGTATTCGCGGGCGACGCTGCGGCCCGCGGAGTCGCGGTACTCGAGCCGCACCGTTTGCAGGGCGAGTCCTTCCAACGGGTCACTGACCCGGTGGGTGAGGGTGACCTTGTTGCCGCTGCGGGCGACCGCGCCTTCGGCGAGGGTAACGGGCTGGCCGTTCAGGAGCAGCCGCAGCGACGCCAGGTCCACCTGCGTGGCCTCTTCGGTCAGTTCCAACTCGATCCGCGGGGTGGTCGAGACGTTCCCATCGCCCGGCGCCGGCCGCGCCCGGCTCAGGTACGGCGGCAGGTTCACGCCGGAGCGGAGCTGACGGTACACCTTGAGGTGGCCGGCGGTGTTGCGGTCGTTGAGCAACACGCGGCGCCCGGCAGCGTCCTCGGTCCACAACTCGACATGCGCGCCCCCGCCGCCCTCGGCCCAGACCAGGCTGAAGGGATACAGTCCCGCCTGGGTGACCACCACGGTGCCGCTCACCGTGCCGATGGGCGTGTCCGCCACGATCAGGCCGGTCACGTCCCGCGGGTGCGGGCCGATGGTCAGCCGGGCGTTGTCGTCCGAGACGATGCCAAAGGTGTACACGCCGGGGGCCAGATCGAGGTAGCCGGTCACCTCCATGGCGATGTTGTCAGTGGTGCCGGTGGTGCCCGGAATGCCGGGGAACTGCTCGTCCAGGAAGCCGGTGCTCCAACTGAAAAACCCGGCCTCGTTGCCGTCCTGCTCGAAGTTGATCAGGTCGCGGTCGAAGGTGCCGTCAGGGTTGGCGAAGCTCAGGTCGGCCACGTTCGGCCCCAGCTCACCGGCCAGTTGGCTGACCGCGCGCTGGTAGCTGTTGCCCCCGGGCGGGGTGGATTCGAGCTGGTGGATGCGCACCTTGAACCCGCCCCGCGTGGTGTCCACCGCCGTGGCGTCCAGCGCGAAGGCGGCGGGCACGCTGGGAACGTTCATCACCGTGAAGCTCCACTGCAACGCGCGGGTCCCGTAGGTGAGCCGCACCTGATGCGTCGAGCCGGCCGCCAGCAGCCCCGGCGGGTCGTAGCTGACGGTGGTGACGCCCCCGCTGGTGCTCACCGAGGGGGGCACGGCGGCGCCGTCGAACTGCAGTTGGACCGTCGCGCCGCCCAGGTTCTCGATGCGGGCCTCCACCGCGGCATCGGGCCGGACCTGGGTGCCCAACGGCAGGGCGGAAAGCAGCACCGGTCCGGTGGTGACCGGCGTGGTGGTGATGGTCATGTTGTCGAACCAGTGGTTGGCACGGATGGCGGCGGTCAGTTCCGCCGTGCCGGCGCCGACGCCGAACGGGCCGGCGATGGGGGCGTAGGGGATCGAGGCGTTCTCGATCACCTTCACCCCGTTGTAGGTCACGTTGAGGGTGCCGTCCGCGTCCAGGCGGATTTCCACCGGCACGAAGTTGGGCGTCTGGTTGTTGGGCGGGCCGGTGCGCAGGCCGGTAAAGCGCTGCGCCAGGACCCGCTGCCCGGCCAGTTTGACGATGATGCCGGGCGCGTCGCCGGGTTCGTTCCCCTCGGCCTCGAAGCCGGGCAGGTTGTCCACGGTGTCGAACGAAATCACCAGCCCGGTGGTGTCCCCGCCGCCCTCGCGGAAGGGCGCCGAGCGATTCGCCAGGTCCTCCGCCAGCACGAAACCGAACCCCTGCGCGGGAATCTCCGTGCCGCCGTGGATGCTGACGCGGAAGCTGGCGGTGAAGGCCGCCACTTTCTGACCCGGGTCAATCTCCGGGAACACATACGAGCCGTGCATGGGCAGGGCCGAGGTGCCGTCAATCAGTTCCTGCAGGTCCTGCAGTTTGAGGAAGCCATCCTCGATCTTGGCCTTGCCGAGGAGCAGGCCGCCGGGGTCGGTGTTGAAGTCCGTGGTCAGCGTGCCGGCCAGGAGCGACCCGGCCGCCGACGCTCCCAGAATCAAACGCCACGGCAGGTGGCGCGGTTGTTTGGCGAAGTTTGGCGCGTTCTTCATGGGTCGTTTTGGTTTTCCCCGGGGGCCTTTTCGACCGGGTGCGCACCAGCCATTCCAACGTACGGCCGGGTCCGACCGCAAGGACCCCGATTGGGTGAACGGCGCATACCGTGCACCCCGCGAGACTCGTGGCAAGTAATTTTCCCCAACAGCTTAACCCTTATCCTCGGCAGGGGGAGCCTGCCCGGGCCATACCGGGCACCGGGCATTCCACGGCGCGCGGAGACGCCAATGATGCAGGAACGCCCGTGGGCGGTTTCGCGCCACGGGCAGGCCGTCGGGCGGGTCGGGTCGCCCTCGACGAAAGGGGCGGCCCGAACCGGTGACCCGGGGTTACTTCGCCGGCACCTGGAGTTCGCGCAGGTCCTTGCTGGCGGGTCGGGCGTAAACCGGGAGGCGCGCGGTCAGGGCGTCCAGCCCGAAGAAGTAGCCCTTGGACTGCTCGGCCTTGCCCGTGCACTCGAAGCGCAGGGTGTGGGCGCCCGCGGGCAAGGTGTGAAAGCCCAGTTTGTGGGAGGTGGGTGAGACGTTCGGACTGAGCAGGTCGAACGTGCCCAGATCGCGTCCGTCCAGCTTCACGCGGTAGAGGCCGTAGTCCCAGGAATGGGTGAGCCGCACCCAGAGCTCGGCGGTGAGTTCCTGCTCGGTGGTGAAGGGGATTTCCAGCCAGGCGTCGGCGGTGGTGGGTTTGAACCAGAGCTGGCGGCCGTCGGTGACGCCCCCCAGCGGTTGCACCTCGACGGGTCCGCCCCTGGCGCGGGCCTGCGGGACCGCCCGGTGGCCCACGACCAGGGCCTGCTCGCGGAAGGGCAGGCGCTCGGGGCCGGGCGGCAGTGCCGGCCAGGGCTTGTGCGGCTCGATCTGGTACCAGAACGCCACGCTGGACATGAGGTCGTCGCGCTCGATGAAACCGTCCACCTTGCCGTCCGGGAAGGTCTGCGAGCCCTTGTGCTCGATCTCGACCCGCAGCGAGCGTGTGAACGGCACGGGGTCGGTGAGGTGCCAGCGGTAGGCGCTGCTGCGGTCGCCGGGGCCGTAGCCCTCCCAGAGCGGGGTGCCGTAAAACGGCCCGTCCTGCTGGCGGAATCCCCAGGCGTCGCAAAAGTAGTCCTCGGTGCCGGTGCCGCGCAGTTGCGGCTCGGCCGCGCCGTCAATGAAGAAGAAGTCGTCGCCCTCCCCGTACCAGCCGGCGGAGACGTGGTACACGCTTTGCACGGTGCCCACGTAATGGCCGCGGCCGACGATGTCCGCGAGGAGGTAATTGCGGCCCATCACGCACGGATGTTCCTGCCGGTACATGGCGTGGAAGTAGGCGATGTCCTCGGGCAAGGACGGGTGTTTCTGCCAGTCAATGTAGTAGTAGAAGGCGTGGCAGCGCCGGTCGCTCTCGTTGGTCACGGTGATCCGCGCCGATTTCCGAAACGGCATCGGCCAGTAACAGTTGCGCGCCCGTCCATCCGAGGACACCCGCACCGGCAGCGAAACAAAGGGCTGGTCCACGCCGTGGCCGATGCCGAAGAAATCCCCAATCGGGCATTCCACGCTGGGATGCTCCTCGCCGTCCCAGTACAGGCGCAGGGTCAACAAGCGCGAGTAAAACGGCGCGTCGTGGGCGATGGTGAACCAGAGGTGCGTGATGACACCGGGCCCTTCGAGTTCCGCGAGCGTGAGCGTGCCGCCGGGCGCGATGGGCCGGGCGTCGGCGTTGCCGTTTTTCCAGTCGGGGTCGGAGGAGGAAGCCCGGCGGGCCTCGAAGGGCTTGAGCCGGGCGAGGTCCGCGAGCGGGTTGCCGAAGAGGGGTTGCGCCTGCAAACCGCCGAGCAAGCCGAGTGCGGGCAGCCATACGGAAAGGAGCGTTGGTTTCATGGCAGGTGGTGATGACGTCCGCACTGTGCCGCGAGCTCCCGCTTCGGGCAAGACGCAAGCGGGGCGGATTCCCCCACCGCCGTGCAGGCGGCGGATTCCAAGGATCGCCCTGGCGCGGCCGGCGGTTTGTCAGAGCATCAGGGCGCCTGGCCGAGCAGCTCGCGGGTCTTGGCCTCCAGGTCGGGATGCCGCATCAAGGATTCCCCCACCAAAATGGCCCCGGCGCCGGCCCGGCGCAGCCGCTCGACGTCGGCGCGGCGGTGGATGCCGCTTTCGGCCACCAGCAAAACCTCCCCCCCGGCCGGGTGCGCCCGCAGCCGGGCGGCCAACCGCTCGGTGGTGGCCAGGTCCACGGTGAACGTTTTCAGGTCGCGGTTGTTGACGCCGATAAGCGGGGCCCCCAGCGCCAGGGCCCGGTCCAGTTCCGCCGCGTCGTGGACCTCGACCAGCACCGCCAGACCGGCCCCGCGGGCCAGGGCGTGGAAGTGACGCAGGCGCGCGTCGTCGAGGATGGCCGTGATCAACAGGATGGCATCCGCACCCCACTCGATCGCCTCGAGGATTTGGCGCTCGTCAATGATGAAGTCCTTGCGCAGCAGCGGCAGGCCCACCGCCGCGCGGATGGCCCGCAAATGTTCGCGCGAGCCCTGGAAGAACTTCGTGTCGGTCAGCACCGACAAGCAGGTGGCGCCCGCGGACTCGTAGGCCCGGGCGATCGCCACGGGGTCGAAGTCAGCCCGGATCACCCCCGCGCTGGGCGAGGCCTTTTTGACCTCGGCAATCAGGGCCATGTCTCCCCGGCGAGGGTGGCGCAGCGCGGCCAGGAAGTCGCGCGGGTCCCCGCGGGTCGCCAGCGCGGCCCGCAGGCGCTCCCCGGTGATCGGCCCCCGGGGCAGCGCCTCCACTTCGCGGCGCTTCTCGGCCACGATGGTGCTCAAGATGTCGCTCATGGGGCTTTTCGCGTGACAGCCGGTTGCGTCCGGAACGACGCGATTTTTGGAAGACCGTCCAACCACCCTCGCGACCGACTCACTGCCGGCCTCCGCTATTCCGCGATTTCCGGGACGGCGCACTGCGAATCGAGACCACGTGCAGGGGGGGCAATCACTTCGAGCAACCCTTTTTCGTCCTCGATGACCACGTTGTAGCGGCCCACGAGAACGAACTCCGGATGCGGAATGGTAAACACCTGTCCGTCCGCGGTTCGCCGCACGTGCGGTCCTTGACCGCCCAAGCGTTTCCGGATCAGTTCAGTGTTCACGAGGTGCTGGTACGACAGTTCCGGCCACGGGTCAAGCCACGCGCATTATTGCGCCCTCACGCGCGCCGCCGGCCATCTGGATCACCGGCTCGACTCCGAACATGGCCACCTGGCCGCGGTGGCTGGCATGAGTTGCGGCAAATGATGTCTTTCTTCCGACTCGCAGAACATCCGAATCGCGGTGCAGAAAAAGCACGGGGTAACTCGGGCAAGGTTACTCCTCCTCCTCATCCCGGATGCCGACCTTGCGTTTGGTGGGGCAACCGGCCCGCAGCCAGGCGTGCACGAAGTCGTCCAGGTCCCCGTCCAGCACGGCGTCGGTGTTGCCGGTTTGGTAACCGGTGCGCAGGTCCTTGACCATGCGGTAGGGCTGGAGGACGTAACTGCGGATTTGGTTGCCCCAGCCGATGCTGCCTTTCTCGCCGTAAAAGCGCTCCATTTCGGCCTTCTTTTGGTCCTCGCGCAGGGCGTAGAGCTTGGCCAGTAGCATCTTCATGGCCGTGGCGCGGTTCTGGTGCTGCGAGCGCTGGCTCTGGCTGGCCGCGACGACGCCGGTGGGCAGGTGCGTGATGCGCACGGCGGTCTCGACCTTGTTCACGTTTTGCCCGCCCTTGCCGCCGGAACGGTAGGTGTCAATTTGCAGTTCGTTGGGGGGAATGACGATTTCGGTGCTGTCCTCGATCTCGGCAATCACGTCCACGCTGGCGAAGCTGGTGTGGCGGCGTTTGTTGGCGTCGAAGGGCGAAATGCGCACCAGTCGGTGGACGCCACGTTCGGCCTTGGCAAAGCCGTAGGCGTTTTCGCCGGTGATGAGCAGCGTGGCGCTCTTGATGCCCGCGCCTTCGCCGGGCAGGGCGTCGGTCACCTCGACCTGCCAGCCGCGGGATTCGGCCCAACGCTGGTACATGCGCAGGAGCATGGCCGCCCAGTCGCAGGCCTCGGTGCCGCCGGCCCCGGCGTTGATGGACAGGATGCAGTTGTTGCGGTCGTGCGGCCCGTTGAGCAAAAAGCCCAGCTCCAGCGCGTCCAGCTTGTGGAGGAAGCTCGCGGTGTCGCGGTCCAGTTCACTCGCCAGGGCCGGTTGGGCCGCCTCCGGCTCGGCCCGGGCCAGCTCGAGCATCACGCGCAGGTCCTCGAGCTGCTTTTCCTGGGCGGCGAGGGGTTCAAGTTTGCGGCGGAGGGCGTTGGCCTCGTCAATGAGCCGCTGGGCCGCCTCGCGGTTGTTCCAGAAGGCGTCCCGCGCCATCTCCGTCTCGATCTCGCCCAGGCGTTTTTGAAGCGCAGGTACGTCAAAGAAACCTCCGCAACTGGGCCAGCTTGTCGGAGGCGGCGTCGAGTCGGCTCTGAACCAGGTCGAACATCGGATGCCCAGTTTAACCACCGGGCCGCCTCCCGCCAACCCTTAACCGGGCAATTGCACCGCCGGGCGGAGGGCTCCCGAAGGCCGTGCCGGCGGTGACCGCCCTTGCCCCGCTCACACTCCATAATTCGGCCGGAAACCGGCGAGCCGACGGTCGCCGGAGTTGGAGGCTTTGGCGCAAAAAACAACCCCGGTCGGGCGGACCCGACCGGGGTGTTCAAAACATCAAGCGCTTAGCGCCGGGAACGGCGTTGCCGCACGCCAAAGGCCCCCAACCCCAGGAGCGTGGCCACGGCCAGCGCACTGCCCGGTTCCGGGATCACGGCGTAGGTGTAGCTGATGTTGTCCACCATTTCGATCAAACCGGTATTCCCAAATGCGCTTGTCGTAAAGGGGTCCCCCGCGGAATCGCCGTACCAGAAGTAGGCCCGGGTGAAGGAGGCGCCGCCGGAGGCGGTGTAGGCCATGACTTGGTCGGCTGCCCTGTTCAGGTTCATGGCCATGCTGGTCCGGTGCAGCAAAGTGCCTCCGTTCCAAATTTCGAGCCATGCCCGATCGGTTGCTGAAGAGTAAGCGATGTCGTCGTTGCCGAAGTAAAGGCTCAAGGCGGACATCGGCTTGGCGAAATCTATTTGGAGCTTGCTTCCGTCCACGTCGTCCCACACGGCCAGGGTGCGGTTGCCAATGCCCCGACCGGTGAACTTACCGATGGTCAAACCCGCCCCGGTGGTATCGGTGAATCGCACGTCCGGGTGGCCGCTCGGACTGTAACCGTTGGGTTTGACCCCAGAGGCCTCGCTCTCGAAATTGATGATCGCCGTCTGGGCCAGCCCGACAGCCGTACCCGCCGCGCACAGTACTGCCCTAAGAATCCCTCGCGTCATAAACAATGTGTGTGTTTGGTTTGCTCTTCAGCCCGGCTTGCCGACCAGCCTTGCAGCCATTGCAAGATGCCGTTCAAGCGCGACCAGCTAAACGAGTTTTCAGGCTTTGGTCAAGCTGTTTTTTTTGACCTTCATCCGTTTTGCCCGTTTTCAGCCCGCACCTTGCCCCGCTCGTCCCGGAGCAGGCTGCGGCCGCCCGGACGCGGGACGAAACACCGGCTTACCCCCCATCCCACCAGCGTCACCCCCACGCACCCCCAGCCAAACCAGTCACCGTGGCGCAGGTAAGGGGTCGGTACCCGCGGCGTCCCCTCGGGCGGCAAGGGCAGGCGCACCTGGAGGAAGCCCGGCCCATACACGCTGCCCCCCGGTTGTCCCAGGATGGCCCGGAACCGACCCCGGGCATCCACCCAGCAGGTCAGGCCGTTGTTGGTGCAACGGACCAGCGGCACGCCGGTTTCCACCGCCCGAAAGGCGGCGTGCACGGCCTGCTGCCATTGCGCGGCGCTTTCGCCAAACCAGCCGTCGTTGGTCAGGTTGAGCAAAAAATCGGTGTCCGGCGCCACGTGGCGGCGCACGCCGCGCGCAAACACATCCTCGAAGCAGATCAACGGGGCAAACCGCGCGGGCGGGTTGGTCAGCACGAACGTCACCGGCCCCGGGCCGGGCGTGAAGCTGCCCTCGATGGGCGTCAGGTGCCGGAGCCACGGCAGCCAGCGCTCGAAGGGCACGTATTCCCCGAAAATCACCAGGCGCTGCTTGCGATAACTGGCCCGGTACCCGCCGTCCGGACCGAAAAGCACGGCGCTGTTGTAAAAGTCATGTCCCCCCTCGGGACGCGGCTCGGCATCGTCGGCCCCCAGCACCATCCACACCCGGTGCGCGGCAATCAACTCGCGCAACGCCCGATAATCCGCCTCGTCCAGCGCGGGCAGGGCCGCTTCGGGCCAGACCACCAGGTCCGGGCGCGTCTCGAGGGCCAGGCGGGTCAGGGCCAGGAGCTGGGCAAAGCGGTTGGTGCTCTCGCGCGGGTCCCAGATCAGTCGCTGGGGTATGGCGGGTTGGATCAGCGCCACCTTGAGTTCGCGCTCCGCCTCCGGCGCGCGGGTCAGTCGCTGCACCCCCCAGCCCGAAACGAAGATCACCGCCAGCAAGGCGGGCCCCACCTCGGCCAGCAGCGCCAGGCGCAAGCGGCTGCTTCGCGAGGAAGAGATCGGTCCGATCGGTCCGATCGGGCCGATCGGGCGGATGACCGGCCGAGCGACCAACCGCCCGCCCCAGTGCAAGCCGCCCACCGCCAGCGCCAGCGAGCACCACGCCACCAAAAAGGAAACCCCCGGCACGCCGGTCACGGCGGCCAGTTGGATCAGCGGCGTCTGCGTGTACTGCGAGGCGCCCAGTGGATTCCAGGGGAACCCGGTCAGCAAGTGGGCTGCGAGCATTTCCATCGCCACCCACGCCGCCGCACAACCCAAAACCCACACCGCGCGCTGGCTCCAGGCCAGGTCCGCCACGCGGGCCCAGGCCTTCAACCCCGCCGGAGACTCGTCCCCCGGCCCGGCCGCATCCACCTCCCGCCCCGGCGCCGAACGTACGACGGGCCGCCAGCGCCAGCACAGCCACACCCAGCAGGCCGGGTACAGCGCCAGATACGCGCTCAACGCCAGCCAACCCGCCACCGCCCCGGCGGGAAACGGGATGTGCAACAACCACCGCAGCGCCACCAGGTGATGCGCCAGTCCGGCCAGGTACCCCAGGCCAAAGGCGCGTCGTGGGGGTGCGTCCAGTGCCGCCAGCCACATCCCCGCCGGCGCCAGCCAGGCCAGCGCCGCCCACCCCGGGGTGGGGAAAGCCAGCGCCAGGGCCACCCCGGAGCCCACGGCCAGTCCGGGGCGCCAAATCAGGGAAACGCGTCGCAGCAGGGCCCGCACGGTCGGCGCAGCTTGCCCCAAGCCCCCGCCAAGGCAAGCGGCGAGGCGGCCCGCCGGCGTGGCGGCGCCGGGTCGGGTTCAGCGCCCGGCCGGCGCGTAAAGCTCCCGCCGCAGCACCCCCACAAACGGCAGGTTGCGATACCGCTCGGCGTAGTCCAGCCCGTAGCCGACCACAAACACGTCCGGGATGGTGAATCCGACGTAGTCGGCCTGGACCGGTTCACAGCGGCGCGCGGGCTTGTCCAGCAGCACGCAGGTGCGCAAGGAACGGGGGCGCAGGGCGCGCAGCCGCGCGTGCACCCAGGCCAGCGTGCGGCCGGTGTCGAGGATGTCGTCCACCAGCAACACATGCCGGTCCCGGGCCTCCAGGCGCAATTCCTTGGTCAGGATCAATTCCCGGGACACCGTGCCGTCGCGATAGCTGGACACGCCCAGGAAGTCCACCCGCAGGGGGAGATTCAGGCACCGCAAGAGGTCCGCCAGGAAGATGATGGTGCCGGTCAACAACGGCACCAGGAGCAGGTCGCCGCCGGCGTAATCGCGCGTCAGGGCCCGGGCGATTTCCCCCACCCGGCGGCGCAACTGCGGTGGGGGGATGAGCACCTGCTCCAGGTCGGCGCGCCATTGGGGCGGCACCACGTAGCCGCCGCTGACCGGCCGGCCGGCCAGGCGGGGCGGGGCGATGGCCGCGGGGCACGCGGGCTCAGATGTGCCGCGAGTCCGCGGCGTCTTTGGTGGTGTAGCCACTTTCTTGGCGCTGGAAGTTGACCTGGTTCTTCTTGAGGTAGGCCTGGAAGACGTCGTCGGCGCTCATGCCCAGCACCTGAGCCAGGCTGATGAGGAAATGGAACAGGTCCACCACCTCGACGCGGGCGTTCTGCTCGTCGAACTGCTGGTACCGCGCCCACCACTTCCACGGCACGCTGTCGGTCAACTCGGCGATCTCCTGGCTCATGGCCCGGCAGTAATTGAGCACCCAAGTGATCCGCTCCTCGCGCGTCAGGGTCTCGGTGCGGACGCCGATGCGTTCGTTGAGCGCGCGCTGGAGGCGGAACAGCTCGCGCAACTGGTCAGTCTCAGCCATGCCGGCAGCATCCCGACCGCGGCCCGGCCGGGCAAGGCGGAAACCGGCGACCGTCCGGCCGGCCGGGGCGCAACGCCGTCGCAGGCGGGCCAGGACTTGTTGCCTGCTTTCGGCGCTCAGGTCGGTGGGCATCCCGGGTGACACCGACCTTGGGCGCAACGACCCGTTTAAGCCAACCAGTCACCCCGCCCCCCGGGAACATTTTTGTTGGCACTAATCGCGGTTGGGGGCGGCGGCTTTTCCCGATTGACCCTCCCCCGGGGGTTCCCTAAGCTCCGAACCGGTTACGGATGGATCGCCAGAAGCGGTCCATCCGGCGCTTTCTTATGGCCGAAGGTTACTGCGTCAAATGCAAAGCCAAGAAGGAGATCGCCGACGCGGTCGAGGAAATCATGAAAAACGGCCGGAGGGCGATCAAGGGACGTTGCCCGACCTGCGGCGTGGTCATGTTCAAAATCCTGGGCGGCAAGGCGATCCCGCCTCCGGCCGATGATTCTCCGGCGGGCACACCTCCGGCCGCGGCCGCCCCGGCGGAGCCGCCCTCTCCGGAGCCTTCGGCGGCGTCCTGAGCCGGACACTCCGGCCAAAGCCAAAGCCTTTCCCTGTTGCCGATTTTATGTCCGAGACCCAACTGGCCTACGCCATCATCACCCCCCACTCCCTGTACAAATCCCGCACCGGCGGCATCATCGCCCGGTTGATCGCCCGCACCAACCTCGAACTGGCCGCCGCACGCATGTTCGCCCCCGGCCCGGACCTGGTGCGGGAATACGCCGAGACGGTCGTCTCCCCTCAGGACCCCCAGGACCGCCGCATCCAGGAGCTGATCCGGGAGTACGTGCTGACCCAGTTTGCGCCCGACCCCAAGACCCAGCGCCGGCGCCGGGTCATGATGCTCCTGTTCAAGGGCGAGGACGCCGTGCGCAAGGTCCGCAGCGTGGTGGGCCATTTTTCGTTCCACCGCCGCGGGGGCGAAACCATTCGCGACACCTACGGCGACCTGGTGGTGGACAGCGACGACCACGTGCGGTACTTCGAGCCGGCCGTGCTCGCCGCCCCCACAGCCGAGGAGGCGGCCGCCAAGCTCCGCCTCTGGGCCCGCTACTCGGACACCGACGGCGGCGTGCTGGAAAACGTCATCAGCTACGGCCCGGACGAAAAACCCGAGCGCACCCTGGTGTTGCTCAAACCGGACAACTTCCGGTTCGCCTCCGGCCGGCCGGGCAACATGATTGACTTCTTTTCCCGCACCGGGCTGTACATCGTGGGCATCAAGGTCCACCGCATGAGCGTGGCCCAGGCGATGGAGTTTTACGGACCGGTGCGCGAGGTGCTCCGGACCCGGCTCAAGGGCGTGGTGGCCGGTCGCGCCCGGGAAGTCCTCCAAAAAGAACTCGGCCTCAAGATTCCGCCCGCCGAGGAGGAGCAACTGGGCGAAATCCTGGGGCCGCTTTACGGGGAGAACCAGTTCGAGAACATCGTGCGTTTCATGGCCGGCCGCAGCCCCAGTGAGTGCGAACCCGCCCAACTGACCGCCCCCGGCTCCGAGAAATGCATCGCCCTGGTCTATGAGGGCGTCAATGCCGTGGCCAAAATCCGCGACGTCCTCGGCCCCACCGACCCCTCCAAGGCGCCGCCCGGCTCGATCCGGCGCGAGTTTGGCGCCAACGTCATGGTCAACGCCGCCCACGCCAGCGACTCCCCGGAAAACGCCCGCCGCGAGATGCGCATCATCAACGTGGGCGAAAACACCTTCAAACGCGAGGTCGAAGCCGCGTTGGGGCAGGTGTGAGCCCGGGCCGGCCGGCCCGGCGTTCCGGAAAAAATCGCGGGGGCGGCCGCGGCCGCCCCACTTCTTTTGGGGGGCCGGGCGTGCCCGTCGGCAGGCGGTCAATCTTCCGGCAACGGTTTGCCCTTGGTCTCCGGCGCCCAGAGCAGCGCCACCAGACCCACCAGGTAAATCGCGCACATGATCACCGCCGCCAGACGGAACGAGCCCACCCACTGGCTCAAATGCCCCAGCAGGGCCGGCGCCGGCGCCGCGAGGTAGCGCACCGTGTTGTAGCAAAAGCCCACGCCCGTGCCCCGCAACCGGGTGGGGAACAGCTCCGGGAAGTAAATCGAGTAGCCGGCAAACACCGAGAGCGTGGCAAAGCCCATCAGCGGCAGCATCCAGTACGCCTGGGCCTCGGTCTTCAACGTGGCGAACACCAGCGCCACCGTGAACAGGCACAGCAGAAACGAGAGCAAAAACGCCAGCCGCCGCGTCAGAAACGCCGCCACCGCCGTGAAGCTCAGCATCCCGCAAAATGCGCCCACGTCCTGCAACGCCGTGCCCAGCGCGCGCACCCGGTTCACTTTCTCCGCCGGTTCCCCGCGCAGCGCCTCGGTGATCAACTCCGGCGAGAAAAACCCGATGCCCCACAGCCCGATCATCCCGGCCACGCCCAGCAACAGGCCCACCACCGCGTGGCGTCGCCAGCGCGGATGCCCCACCAGATCGCCCAGCGACCCCACCTGCCGACCGCCACCGCCCCGCGCGGCCGCGGCCTTCGCCGCCTTCCAGGGCTCGGGTTCCTTGAGCAAGAAAAGAATCGGGACGGCCAGCAGCGAGGGCAAAATGCCCACAAAAAACAGCACCCGCCAGCCCGAGTGACCGCCCAGGAACTGCGCGCGGTCGGGCGGAATCCAGAAACTGATCAGCGAGCCCATGATGTTCCCCGTGGCCGAAAGCGCCTGCAACGACCCCAGGGCCACCACCCGGAAACGCCCCGGCACGCTCTCCGCCACCAGGGTCGTGGCGGCGCCAAACATGCCGCCCACGCCCAGCCCCACCAGAAACCGGTAGGCGATGAATTCCTGCCAGCTTCCGGCCAGACCGGACAAGCCGGTGAAGCCGGAATAAACCAGCAGTGTCGCCACCATGGTTTTCACCCGCCCCCACTTGTCGCTCAGCATCCCGAAGAAAATGCCCCCCGTGGCCCAGCCGATCATCATCGCCATGGTCGCGTAGCCGCCGTACTGCTTGACCACCGCCCGGGCGGCCTCCCCGCCCAGCAACTCGGCCAGGGCCGGCTCGCGCGCCAGGATGAACAACCGCTGGTCCATGCAGTCGAACAACCAGCCGGCCGAGGCAATGATCACCACCAGCCAGTGGTACGGGGTGACGCCGGCAAAAATGCTCCCGGCCGGCGCGGAGGAATTGGAAGGAGGCGGGCCCATGATTGGCAGGCTACAGCGGTATTGGGACTTCGGTGAACCGGAAACGAGTCTCCCGAAACGCCGGGCGCAGTGTCAAGAACCGCGGGCCGGTTGCGCCAACCATCCGAATGGCCGGGTTGAAAGGGGGTGCGCTTGTGCCCACGCGGGGTTTGGCGCGCCCGCGCGCAAAACCCGGTCCGCGCCGACCAGTTTTGCCGGGATCAATCAACTCCGGGTAGGGCGCCGCTGCCCAGGGTTCGGCAGGGCGCCGCTGCGCCGGCGTCGCACCCGGCAGCGCAGCAGCGCGGCCCTACCTTGGCGCATCCAGCGAATCCGTGGACGGATAAGGCTCCCCAAATCGGTTTGCCGGGTTCAGCCGGGTGGCCCGCGGCCACCGGAAAGCGGCGGCCGCCGGCGGGAACAAAGAAAACGGGCGGACCCGTAGGTCCGCCCGCGTTGCAAGCCGGTAAGAACCGGTCCCGACAGCGGGGCTGCCGGGGTCCGGTTGGCCGGGATTATTCCTCCTCGCTGGCCTTGCTTTCCTCGGCGGCCTCGAAGGCGCGTTGCAGGGCCACGAGGTCTTCGCCGGGCTTGAGCTGGTCGAGCAGGGCCTGCTCGATTTTGAGCTGCTCGGGAGTGTAGTTGGCGGCCTTGATGGACAGGCCGATGCGGCGCTCGGCGCGGTCAATCTTGATCACGCGGGCGGTCACCTCCTGGCCGATGGCGAGCACGTTCTTGATCTTGTCCACGCGCTCCTCGCTGACCTGGGAGATGTGGACCAGGCCGTCAATGTCGTTTTGCAGGCCGATGAAGGCGCCGAAGCTGGCCAGCTTGGTGACCTTGCCGGTGACCAGGTCGCCCACCTTGTAGTACTGCTCGATGTGTTCCCAGGGATCGGGCGTGAGGTGTTTGACGCTGAGTGAAATGCGCTGGTTGACCACGTCCACCTCCTGGACCACGGCCTCGACCTCGTCGCCTTTTTTGAGGACCTCGGAGGGGTGGTTGATCTTGCGGGTCCAGGACAGGTCGGAGACGTGCACCATGCCGTCGAGGCCGTCTTCGAGTTCGACGAAGGCACCGTAGCTGGTGAGGTTGCGCACCTTGCCCTTGACGCGGGTGCCCGGCGGGTACTTCTCGCGGGCCTTTTCCCAGGGGTTGGCCTCGAGCTGGCGGATGCCGAGGGAGATTTTTTGTTCCTCGCGATTGATGCCCAGCACCATGGCCTCGACCTCCTGGCCCTGCTTGAGCACGTCGCTGGCCTTGGCGATGCGCTTGGTCCAGGACAGCTCGGTGACGTGCACGAGGCCCTCGACGCCGGGTTCCAGTTCCACGAAGGCGCCGTAGGGCACCAGGCTGACCACCTTGCCCTTGACGCGGGTGCCGATGGGGTACTTGGCCTCGATGTTGTCCCAGGGATTGGGCGTCTTCTGCTTGAGCCCGAGGCTGACGCGCTCCTTCTCGCGGTTGACGTCCAGGACCACCACGTCCAGCTCCTGGCCCACCTTGAGCATCTCGCTGGGGTGATTGAGCCGGCCCCAGGTCATGTCGGTGATGTGCAGGAGGCCGTCCAGCCCGTTGAGGTCAATGAACGCGCCGAAGTCGGTGATGTTCTTGACCGTGCCCTTGATGATGTCGCCGGGCACCAGTTCGTTGAGGAGCTTGGCGCGCCGCTCCTGGCGTTCCTGCTCGATGAGTTCGCGGCGGGACAGGACGATGTTTTGCCGTTCGGGGTGGATTTTGACGACCTTGAAGCGGTAGGTGTTGCCCACGTAGGCCTGGAGGTTCTTGGGCGAGGTGATGTCCACCTGCGAGGCGGGCAGGAAGGCCTCGACGCCGATGTTGACCAGGAGCCCGCCCTTGACGGCGGCCTTGACCTTGCCCTCGACGGTGCCGCCCTCGTTGCAAATGGTCAGGATGCGCTCCCAGTTTTTCTTGAACTCCGCTTTTTCGCGGGAGAGCACGACCATGCCCTCGCGGTCTTCGAGCCGCTCGATGTACACGTCCACAACATCGCCGGGCTTGAGGTCGGGCAGGTCTTCAAACTGGTTGCGGGGGATGACCCCCTCGCTTTTGTAGCCGATGTCCACGAGGACTTCGCGCGGACGGACTTCGATGACGGTGCCTTTGACGATCTCGCCCGGGGCAAAACGTTGGGCGCTTTGCCTGAGGGCGTCTTCCATGGTGAGCATACTTGGTTTTTGCGGTGACGAACGGGAGACCAGGTCGGGAGCACTTCCCGGCGGAGGCTCCATTGCCTAACGGGGCCGGCGTTGCGGGGGCAACGGAGGTTGAAGTTAGGTTCTGCGTTGACTGTTGTTTCTCAGCCGCTGGCGGGCGTCCACACTCGTGGCGCCCCGGCAAGCGCGCAAGGCTAGGCCCGGATTCGGCTCTGGCAAGTGCTTTTCGGCGTTCCGCGGCGTGCTTCCCCCTGCCCGGGACGGGGCTTCCCCGGGTAACTACGGCCCGGGCCGGCGCAGCTCGAAGCGGCCGTGGTCATCGCGGCTCCGGTAGGTGGCGTGGAAGTGCGTGGCATTGGCGCGGCCCGCGTAGGTGTACACGCCGCCGGCGAGCTTGCCCAGGTCGGCCTCGCCCTCGAACCGCACCTCGCCGTCCGCCGCGGTGGTGTGCAACCGCACCGTGTAGCCGAAGGTCAGCAGGCCGGCGTAGCGGGCGTGAAACCGGGCGCGCCAGACCTGATTGCTTTCCTCGGTCAGGATCGCCCGCAACCGGCCGCGGTGGCCGTTGACCTCGCTGACCCAGACGCCTTCCCAGCGGCCGCCGATGCCCGTGACGGGGGCGGGCGGCCGGGCGGCCGCACGCCATTCCCGGCCGAAGCTCGAGCAGCCGGTCAGCGCGACCAGCAGCAGGGCCAGGGCGAGCCCCGGGTGAAAAGCCGCCGGCCGCCGGGGCGGGGGGTGGGGCGGGCACGTGACGTTCACTGGATTCACGGCTTGGCAAAGACTTTGGCCAGCTCGGCCAGGCCGGCGGCGGTCGCCGGCGGCGGGTTGAGGGCCTGGCGCAGGTACAGGATGGCGTCGGCAATGGTGGTGACCGCGCGCGGCAGCGTGGCGCCGGCCGCGTTGGGGTGTCCGCCGCCCTGGAGGCGGCTGGCGATCTTGAGGGCCTCGCCGCCGCGGCTGCGCAAGCTGGCGATGACGGTGTTGCCGCCCTTGCGGTAGAGCGTGCACAGCACCGGGTAGGGCGTGGCGCCTTCCTCGATGAGCCGGTGGACGATGAGGTTCACGTTGCCCACCACCGTGTCCACGTAGCCCACCTCGGGCGAAAGCTCGACGATGTTGGCCCGGCTCCAGTCGTAGCCCAGCGGGTCTTCAACGCGGCGGCGCACGGCCATGACCTCCAGCAGCGGGTGGTCCAGCAGCCGTTCCAACTCGCCGCCGATGAGGGCGTGGAGGTTCCAGAAACCGTAGCTCTTGACCAGGTTGGCGTAGTCGCAGGCGGTCACGAAGTCCGGGTCGTCCATCAGGAACAGGTCGGCCAGGTTGCTCAGGTGGACCAGGCGGTCGAGCGCGGGAGACGCCAGGCCGGCGGCGCGGCACAATTCGTAGCAGAGCAGACCGGCGGATTTGGCGGGGTCATGGATGAGCCGGGCGCGTTGCGGCGGGGCGTCGAAGTTGTGGTGGTCAATGATCACCCACCCCGGGCGGTCCAGGCGCGGCTCGAAGGAGAAGTCGGCCACCCAGGCGGTCTTTTCCGGCAGGGCGCGCTGCCGCCAGTGATGATTGTGATGGGCCTCCAGGCGCACGGGCTCGCCGAAGAGCGCCCGCGCCAGCCGTTGCAGCAGCAGGCCGGACACGAATCCGTCGAGGTCGCTTTCGTGCACGCAGATCACCTGCGGGCGGGGCAAATCCAACATGCCGGTAGCGTAGCCGGGCGTGGGGCGCCTGGCCAGCGGCGTCTGCGCGGCCCCGCCGGCGCGGTTCACGCCTTGTCACGGCCCGGGCGGTGGGGCCAGACTGGCGCGGCATGGTTGACCTGTTCGACTTGAGTGGCGAGGTGGCGGTGGTCATCGGCGGCGGCGGCGTGCTGGCCGGCGCGGTGGCCGAGGGATTTGCCGCGGCCGGCGCGACGGTGGCCATCCTGGATTTGCGCCCCGAGGCGGGGGAGGCCCGGGCGCGGCGGATTCGCGAGCGGGGCGGCCGGGCGCACTTTTTCCAGGCCGACGCCCTGGACCGCGGCAGCCTCGAACGCGCGCGCGACGCGGCCGAGGCGGCTTGCGGGCCGGCCACGGTTCTGCTCAACGCCGCCGGCGGCAACGACCCCAAGACCACGGTGACGCCGGAAAATCCCTTCGAGGCCATTCCGCTGGAGAACTGGCGGCGGAACTTCGACCTGAACCTGGTCGCGGGCGTTTTGCTGCCCTGCCAGGTCTGGGGCCCGGGCATGGTGGCCCGCGGCCGCGGCAGCATCATCAACATCGCCAGCGTCTCGGCGCACGTGCCGCTGTCCCGGGTCGTCTCGTACTCGGCGGCGAAGGCGGGCGTGCTGAACCTCTCGCGCTTCCTGGCCCGCGAATGGGCGCCGCGCGGGGTGCGCGTGAACACCCTCACGCCCGGGTTTTTCCCGGCCGAGCAAAACCGCGCGCTGCTGTTCCACCCGGACGGTTCCCCCACCGAGCGGACCCGCCAGATTTGGAACCACACCCCGATGGGCCGCTTCGGCGAGGCGCACGAGCTGGTGGGCGCGGCCATCTTCCTGGCCAGTCCCCGGGCCAGCAGCTTCGTCACCGGGGCGGACCTGCGGGTGGACGGCGGCTTTTTGGCGCAAACCATCTGACCCGCCCGCCGCATGGAAACCGTGCAAGTCATCGCCCCACCCGGCCGGACCCTCGACCCCGCCGTAGTGCGCGACCTGGTGGTGGACGCCTATCCCTCCGGCGACTTCGGCGGCCAGCGGGTGTTGGTGATCATTCCCGATCACACGCGCACGGCGCCGGTGGGGCAGATTTTCAAAGGGCTGTTTCAACAACTGGGCGGGGTGACGCAGGCCTTCGACGTGCTGGTGGCGCTGGGCACCCACCCGCCCATGAGCGAGGCGGCCATCTGCCAGCGGCTGGAAATCACCGCCGCCGAGCGCCGCAGCCGCTACGGCCGGGTGCGGTTCTTCAACCATGCCTGGGACGACCCCGCGGCCCTGCAGACCGTGGGCACACTCGCGGCCGGGACCATCCGCGAATTGACCGGCGGGCTCTTCGCGCTGGACGTGCCGGTGGAGGTCAACCGGCTGCTCTTCGAGTACGACTCGGTGATCATCGTCGGGCCGGTCTTTCCGCACGAGGTGGTGGGATTTTCGGGCGGCAACAAGTACCTGTTCCCCGGCGTGGCCGGGCCGCGGATTCTGAACTTCTTCCACTGGCTGGGCGCGGTGATCACCACGCCCCGGATCATCGGCCACAAATGGAATCCCGTGCGTGCGGTGGTGGACCGGGCCGCCGCGCTGGTGCCGGTGACCAAGTTTTGCCTGGCGATGGTGGTGGACCCGGCCGGCGGCCTGCTGGGCCTGTTCTCCGGCACCCCGGAGGGCGCCTGGGACGCCGCCAGCGAGCTCTCCGCCCGGCATCACATCGTGTACCGGGACCGGCCCTTCCACACCATTCTCTCCTGCGCCCCGCCGATGTACGACGAGCTGTGGACCGCCGGCAAATGCATGTACAAGCTGGAGCCGGTGCTGGCCGACGGCGGCGAACTCATCATCTACGCCCCGCACATTCGGGAATTCAGCGTCACCCACGGCCGGTGGATCGAGCAAATCGGCTATCACTGCCGGGACTACTTCCTGCGGCAATGGGACCGCTTCAAAGACGTGCCCTGGGGGGTGCTGGCCCACTCGACCCATGTCCACGGCCTGGGCACCTATGAACAAGGCATCGAAACCCGGCGCGCCCGCGTGACCCTGGCCACCCAAATCCCCGAGGCGCGCTGTCGCGCGGTAAACCTGGGTTACCGCGACCCCGCCAGCCTCCGGCTGGAAGATTTCGCCCGCCGCGAGGACGAAGGCGTCCTGCTGGTCCCCAAGGCGGGCGAGATGCTCTACCGGCTCAAGGACCCGCCGGCGTGGGCGCGGGCGTGAGGAGGCCGGCGGGCCCGGAACTGCTCGCGGTCCGTCGGCCCGGCCGGCGACTCCGGGGGAATCCGGGCCGACGGGTTACTCGTTCCGCAGGGCGGCCAGCAGTTCGCCGCGCAGAGCCGACTCCGCGGCCAGGGCCGTCCAGAGCGCGCCGTTGACCAGAATGGCCGCCAGGGTCAGACCGAGCGATCCCAGCGGCACCTCCGTGCCCGCGGCCCACACGGCCGGCAAGACCGCCACCGCGGCGGCCAGCACCCCCAGCGCCAGCCCGGCCCCGAGCAGGGCCAGGTGTTCGCTCAACACCACCCCCCGCAGGGCCCGCCGCCGGAACCCCACCGCCAGCAGCAACGCCAGCTCGCCGCGGCGCTCGAGCACGTTGCGCAACACCACCACCCCCAGCCCCACGCTGCCCAGCAACAGGCCCAGCCCGCCCAGCACCTGGAACGTGCCCAGATAGGTGTTTTGGACCGCGTTGAACGCCGCCAGCCGCGCCGCCGCCGGGGTCACCTCCACCCCCAGGTCGCGCAGCCCGCGCGTCACCTCCGCCGCCACCGCCTCCCGGTGCTCCGCGGGCGCGTCCACCAGGAAAAACCGGTACCCGGCAATGCCGGGAAACCGCCGCACGAACTCCGCTTCATCAATCACCAGACTGCCCTGGAGGATCGAGTTGGCCAGCGCGCCCACCAGCCGCAGCTTGAACGGCCGCCCGCGTTCGTCCGTAAACTCGAGCGTCTCCCCCACCCGGCGCCCCAGCGCCCACTGGATCGAAGCGGCGTCGCCAATGGCCGGCACCTCGTCCGGCGGCGTGTCCGGGCCGCGGCGCAGGGCCCGCCAGGGTTGCGCCGTGCGCGCGCGGTCGGCCAGCCGGGCAAAGGTGAACGCGCCGCGGGCCGCCAGCAGGTCCGGGTTCACGCCCAGCAAGCGCGGCGTCTGCGCGCGATTCAGGTTCAGGCAACTGGCCTCGTCGCCGTCCCGCACCCGGAAGGGCACCCAGCTCACCCCGGCCAGCACGCCGGCCTCCAGCCCGTAGGCCTCCCGGCCCTCCGCCGTGTTCAGGTCGCGCACCACCGGCTGCGTGGCCTCGGCGATCAACGCAAACCCGCCCGTGCCCGAGCCGCGCCGTTCGACTCCCCGTCCCGCCTCGAGCCGGAACACCCCGATGGCCGCCACCAAAAAACTCCCGCAGGCCAGCAGACCCACCACCGCCAGGCTGCGCCGGGGTTGCCGCGTGGCGCTGCGCACGCCCATGCCGACGAGGGACAGACGCGTGGCAGACGCGGAACCGCCCAGCGCGCGCAACCCGGCCAGCGTCCCCGCCAACCCCGCCACCAACAGCAGCGCGCCCGCCCCGAAGAACCACCCCGCCGCCGCGCGGTCCGGGTCGGCCACGGCCAGGCCCACCAGCGCC
>JBBIJZ010000012.1:0-56438 GCA_037445715.1 Verrucomicrobiales bacterium
CCGGCCGGGGCCGCTGCAGCGGGGGGCGCGGGATTGGGTCGGGGCGTGGGGGCCGGACCCGCGACAGCGCCGCCGGCGGCGGGCGGAGCGGCCGCGGGGGCATTGGGCTGGCCACTGCCCACCGCGTCGTTGGCCTCGGCCCGCAGGGCCTGCAACTGACTCAGCACGACATCCAGGCTCACCGCGTGCTGCGCCTGGAGGGCTTTCAGCAGGGCGACCTCGAGGGCGATCTTGCGCGAGAGGGCGTCGCGCAGGCGGCTTTCGGCGTCGGTCAGCACCTCGAGCATCCGCGTCACGGCATCCGGTCCGATGCGGTCGGCCTGGCGGCGCAGGGCGTTCAGTTCCGCCTCGCTGGCCTCGATCAGGCCGGCCTCGCCGCGGCTGACCTGGAAGACGAGCAGGTTGCGAAAGTGGTGGAGCACATCGCCCAGCAGGCGGCCGAGGTCTTTCCCGCCCCGGGCCAGTTCGTCCAGCGTCTGCAGCACGCGGGCGGCATCGCCGTCCAGGAGCGCGTCGGTCAGGCCCAGCAACTGGTCGCGCGCGGCCAGGCCGAACATCGAGAGCACGTCGGCCTCGACGATCGTGGGGCCGCAAAAGCTGATCAACTGGTCCAGCGTGGACTCGGCGTCGCGCATGCCGCCGTCGGCCCCGCGGGCGATGGCGTGCAGGGCGGCCTCTTCGACCTGGACGCCTTCGCGGGCGGCGATGGCGGCCAGGTGCCGGACGATGAGGGCGGCGGGGATGCGGCGCAGGTCGAACCGCTGGCAGCGCGAGAGGATGGTGGGCAGGACCTTCTCGGGGTCGGTCGTGGCGAAGAGGAACTTCACGTGCGCGGGCGGTTCCTCGAGGGTCTTGAGCAGGGCGTTGAACGCCGCCGCCGTGAGCATGTGCACCTCGTCAATGATGTAGATTTTGAAGCGCGAGGTGGCGGGGGCGAACTGGCAGGTCTCGCGCAACTCGCGGACCTGCTCGACGCCGTTGTTGCTGGCGCCGTCAATCTCGAGCACGTCCAGCGAACGGCCCTCGGCGATCTCGCGGCAGCGCGGGTCGGCGTCGTCGAAGTCCACCTTCGGGCCGTCGGTGCAGTTGAGGCATTTGGCGAAGATGCGGGCGATGGTGGTCTTGCCGGTGCCGCGCGGGCCGCAAAACAGGTAGGCGTGGGCGATGCGCCCGGCGCGGATGGCGTTGGCCAGGGTGGTGGTGACGTGTTCCTGGCCCACCACGTCCGCAAAGCGTTGCGGGCGGTACTTGCGGGCAATGACCTGGTAACTCATGCGCGAGCGGCACCGGGACCGATCCCGGCGCCATGCCGCAAGGGTGCGAACCGGCCGGGCGCCAGGCAACCGCAAATCGCCCTCCCTCGTGCGCCGCGCCCGGCGGGGCGCGGGCCTTACTCGCGCCGGGCGCGGTAGAAGACGGCGGTCGCCCCCGGCGGCGGCACGTCCAGCCATTCCACCTCGCGGGCCGGGGCGAGGGTTTGCTGGACCGTTTCCCAGGTGGTCAGGTCGGTGGACCGTTCGAGGCGGAGCCGGTCGCCCGGCTCGGCTTCCAGCCGCAGGCGCACCGCGCCCCCCGCCAGCCATTCGATGCCGGCAAACCGCGGCGGGGGCGGCGGGGGCGGGTTTTCCAGGCGCAGGTACACGGTGCGCTTCTCGCTGTACACCAGGCCGTCCCAGGCCTTGTAGGTGAAGCTGTCGGTGCCCGGCAACGGGGTGCGCGGGGTGAACACGAAGTTCGTGCCCAGGCCGGTCAACCGGCCCAGGCGCGGGCCCTTGAGGATGACCACCTCGAGGGGGTCGCCGTCCGGGTCGCGCAGATCGAAGACGAGGAGGGTGGGCTCGCCGGCGGGCAGGACGAGGGTCTGGTTTTCGGCCAGGGGCATGCGGTTGCGCGGCACCACGTGCACCGTGACGGTGGCCGGCGGGCTGATGAACTCGGCGTCGCTCACCGTGAAGCTGAAGCGGTCCGGCCCCACGTAGTCCGGCGCGGGCGTGTAGAGCATGACCGGCCCCGGGCCGCTGAGCGTGCCGGCGACCGGGTTGGTCACGACGGTGAAGCGCAGCGGATCGCCCTCGCCGTCGTGGGCCGGGAGGGTGAGCTCGGTGGGGGTGTTCACGCGCACCTCGACGGTGGCGGGCCGGGCCTCGGGCGGGGTGTTTTTGTCCGTGACCGTGATCCGGGCCGGGGTGGGCGGACTGAAGTCCCGGCCGTCGCCGGCGCGCCAGGTGAAGGCGTCATCGCCCAGGAACTCCGGCGCCGGGGTGTAAACGAAGTTGGTGCCGGCCGGCGCGAGGGTGCCGTGGCGCGGCGGTTCGAGCATCTCGAACTGCACCGGGTCTTCATCCAGGTCGGTGGCCGTCAGGGCGAAGGTCAACGGGCGGTTGCGGCGCGTGGCCAGCTCGAGCGGCTCGGTCTGCGGCGGGTTGTTCCGGTCCAGCACCTGGAAGGTCACCCGCGCCAGGCGGCTGGTGTAGGTGCCGTCACTGGCGCTGTAGGTGAAGAAGTCCTCCCCGGAGAACCCGCGGTGCGGATAGTACGTGGCGAGGTCCGGGTAGGCCCACAACTCGCCGTGCCGGGGCTCGTCCACGATGCGGAAGGTCAGCTTGTCGCCGTCCGGGTCGCGGGCCTGGTAGAACACGTCTTGGGAGGTGTTGCGAGGGAGCACGTAGGTCTGGTCCGGCGCCTCGGGCGGGTCGTTGACCGGGCGCACCACGAGGGTGACCCGGGCCGTGGCCTCGAGGCCGGCGGGGTCCGCCACCGTGTAGGTGAAGCCGTCGCTGCCGGACCAGTCGGCGGCGGGGGTGTACTGGAGCCGGTTCGCTGCGGTCACCTGCACCACGCCATTGGTGGGCGCGGTGAAGCGGACGATCTCCAGCGGCTCCCCGTCCGCATCCGAGTCGTTGGCCGGGACGTCCAGTTCGACCGGTGTGTCCTCGTCAATCGTGGCAAAATCGTCGCCGGCCACGGGCGGGTCCGGCACCGGCAGCACGCGCACGTGGACGGTGCCCAACGCCAGGCCGTCCCGGCCATCCGACACCAGGTACGTGAAGGTGTCCTCGCCGTGGAAATCCGGCGCGGGCGTGTAGGTGACCAGGCCGGGAGCCCTGAGCACGGTTCGCCCCTGCGCCGGGCGGCCCACCTGGAGGACGCGCAGCGGCAGGCCCAGGGGATGCGTGTCGTTGTCCAGCACCGGAAGGTCCACGGCCAGGTCCTCGAGCGTGAGCGCCGCGTCGTCGCGGAGCCGGGGCGGCTGGTAATCAGCGCGGACGGCGTAGGTGACTTCGCCCGCGGCTTCGGCCCCCTCGGGGTCGCGCACCACCACCCGCAGCGTCTCGCTCCCGGTCCAGTCCGGGTCCGGCGGCTCCACGCGCAGGAGGCGCTGCGGGGTGAGGGTGACGCGCAGGGCGCGGGCGCCGGTCACGCCCCAGCGCAGGGCCGCCGCGCCGTGGTCGCGGTCCTCGACGTAGCGGTCCAGCGCGAGGGGCAGGAAGGCGCCGCCCACGGGGATGGTTTGGTCGGGCAGCTCGGTCAACACCGGGGGCTGATTGGTGGCGGCGGGCGACTCGGCGTAGCCGGTGTGCCGGCCGTCGCGTTGGAACATCGGCCAGTCCCGCGGTTGCGGCCGGTACGGGCGGGGCAGTTCCCAGGCGTACAGGCTGTAGCGCTCCTTGCGCGCGCTGGTGGCGGGCGGCGCGGCGTAGGCCGTGTCCTCGAGGCTGGCCGCCAGGATGTCGAGCCGGCCGTTGCCGTCCAGGTCCGTCACCACCGCCGGCGCGGCCCGATAACGACTGCCGCCGGCGGTCGCCTCGGCAAAGAGTCCGTTCAGGCCCGGATGCGGGTGCAGGTCCAACGCCCCGCCGTGGCGGTCCCAGGCGAGCACGCCTCCGGCCAGGGCCAGGTCGTTTTCGAGCAGGGCCAGGCGCAAGAGTCCCGGCACGGGCAGGACCACTTCGAGCTGGCCGTCGCCGTCCAGGTCGGCCAGCACCGGACCCGAGCGGAGCACGGGCAGAGGGCTGAGCCGCAGCGGCCAGCCGGGCAGGTCGAAGCCCTCGCGGCGCAAGAGGTGCACGCGCGAGAGTCCGGCCTCGACGGCGGCGATCTCGAGCGCGCCGTCGCCGTCCACATCGCCCAGCGCCAGCGGCGTGGTGAACGAGGCCTGGACCAGCACCGGCCAGCCGGGCAGGAGGTTGCCGTAGCCGTCGAAGGCGTACAGGCCGCCGGCCTGGCCGACGCCGTTGACGGCGCCGGGGTCGTTTACGCCCACGAGGACCTCGTCGCGGCCGTCGCCGTCCAGGTCGCCCACCACCGGCGGGGCGAGGAGTTCGCCGCCGGTGTCTTTGCGCCAGAGGGGCTGGTCGGGGACGGACAGGTCGAACAGGGCGAGGCTGCCGCAGCCGAACGGGGCGACGATCTCGAGGTCGCGGTCGTCATCGAAGTTGCCCACCGCGGGCAGGCGCCGCGGCCAGCCGGCGGTGGCGCCGCAAAAGTCCACCCGCCAGCTCGCCCTCAGCGAACCGTCGGCGTGGAGCACGAAGAGCCGGCCGGATTCATTGGGCGCGCTGGCCCAGGGATTGGTCAGGCCGATGATCTCGGGCCGGCCGTCGCGGTCCAGGTCGGCAATCACCTTGCCGGGCGCGGCGCCGGGCAGGGGCACGGGCCAGGCACCCCCGAGGAGCGAGCCATCGTGGCGGAAGGCGTACAGCCGGCGACTTTCGCCGGCGTCCACGAGCACTTCGAGCCGGCCGTCGCCCTCCAGGTCACCGGTCACGGGAATGTCCGAAGCCGGTTCGCCCGGGGCGAGGTCCTGCGCCCAGCGCAGCGCGCCGTCGGGCCCGAAGACCAGCAGTCGGACCGGGTCGCGGGCGGAGGCGCCGGGCTGGACGCGGAGGATTTCGGCGTGGCCGTCGCCGTCCAGGTCGGCCACGGTGAAGTGCCGCCAGTCGTTGGTGGGGTAAACGCCCGTAGCGGGCAGGTGCAGCGGCCAACCGGGGCGCAGTTGCGAGTCCAGGTGGATCATCGTCGAGCGCCATTCGCCGACGACCACGCCGTTGGTGCGGGCCACCAGGCGCAGCGTGTGGAACTGGTCGGGCGCGGCCTGCGCGGTGTCCCACGTGCCCAGCAGGTCGTGGAAGACCTCGCGCCGGCCGTCGCCGACCAGCGTGATGCCGGCGGTGGACCAGGTGGTGGGGTGGAGGCCGGGGCCGTGCTCGAGGGTGTAGGTGCGCCCGGCGCCGAAGACCGTGCCGCGCACGGGCACCACCTCGCCGGCGCGCAGGCTGTCGTTGGCGGCCGGGGAGAGAATCTGGACGTTGCGGACGGTGAAGACCGCGCGGGCCTGGGCCTGCTGGCCGAAGGTGTCGGTGACCACCAGGCGCAGCGCGTAGGGGCCTTCCCCGAGCCGGTCGCTGGCAAAGTCGGGGTACAAGACGCCGTCGGTGACCGGAACGGTGGCTTCATGGAACACCGTCCACTGTTCGGGGTAGGTGCCCGCGCCGTATTCGAGGCGGTAGGCGGCGAAGTGTTCACCCGCCGCGGTGCCGGTCAGGTCGAGCCGTCCGGCCACGACCGGTGGCAGGGTGAGCTCGGCCAGGGGGTAGGGGGCGACAGCGCGCAGGGCCTGGCCGGCGTGGAGCCGGCCGCTACCCACGAAGCGGTCGGTGCGCAGCTCTTCGACGGCGTTGCGGAGGAGGTTGGCCACCTGGGCGGGGGTGAAGTCCGGGTGTTGCGCGAGCACCAGCGCGGCCACGCCGGTCACGTGCGGCGCGGCCATCGAGGTGCCGCTGAGCAGGTCGTAGCGGGAGTTGGGCGTGGTGGAGAGAATGGCATCGCCGGGCGCGGCCAGGTCCACCCACGGGCCGTAGTTCGAGAAGCCGGCGCGCTGGCCGGCGGCGTCGAGTGCGGCCACGGCCAGGGCGGGCGCGAAGGCGGCGGGGAAGGGCGCCTGGTCCGAGCGTTCGTTGCCGGCGGCGGCCACCAGGAGCACGCCGGCGTCCCAGGCGGCGCTGACCGCTTCCTGGAGGGCAAGGCTCTTGTCGCTGGCGCCCCAACTGGCGTTGATGACGCGCGCGCCGTTGGCCACGGCGTAGTGAATGGCCTCGACCGCGGCGGCCACGGTGCCTTCGCCGCGCTCGTCAAAGGCCTTCAACGCCATCAGCCGTGCGCGCCAGCAGACGCCGGCCACGCCGATGCGGTTGTCCCCGGCCGCGCCGATGATGCCGGCCACGTGCGTGCCGTGGGTGTGGTCGTCCATCGGGTGACTGTCGTCGCTCACGAAATCGTACCCGTGCACGTCGTCCACGTAGCCGTTGCCGTCGTCGTCGCGTCCGTTGCCGGGGACTTCGCCGGGGTTCACCCACACGTTGGCCGCCAGGTCGGGGTGGAAGTAGTCCACGCCGGTGTCAATGACCGCCACGGGCACGGCGCGGGCGTCGGTCTGCACGGCCCAGGCCTCCGGGGCGCGGATGTCGTTGCCGGGCCGGCCACCGCCCTGGCCGGTGTTGCGCAGCGCCCACTGGGCGGCGAACTCGAAGTCGTTTGGCAGCCGGACCGGCGGTTCGGTGAACAGGCGCAGGCGGTAGTTCGGCTCGACGTACAGCACGTCCGGGTGCGCGGCCAGCCGGGCCCGGGCGTCCCGGGCTTCGCGCGCGTCCGCGGTCTCGACCACCACCAGGTGGTCCCACACCCCGGCCCGGGTGCCGGGCGCGGCCAACCGGACCCCCGGGCGGGGCAGCGCGCGGAAGCTTTTCAAGCCCGGCGCCGCGCCGCGCAAGGCCGCCTCGCGGGCGGCCGGGGCGGTGCCGTCGCGGAACCGCACCAGGAGCTGATCGGCCACGGGCGGCAACGGCGGCGGCGCGTCGGCCAAGGTTTCTTCGAGGTCTGCCGGCGCCGCCGGAAGCGCGGCGAGCAAGACCGCCACGCCCAGCCACAGTCCGCCGAAATCGCGGACGAGCCGGCGGTGCCCACCATACCGGTTTGGGGCGCGCTCTTGCACCGCGCTCAAGATAGCAGGTGCCGCGCCCGGGGACCGGTTTTTGCGGGCCGGCCGGTTGCCGCTGGAGGCGGTTGACTCTTGACCGGCATCAAGGCGGGGCACGGGGGTGCGGGGCCACCTTGACGCCATGAACCAGACCGCAACAGCGACCGTGCTGGATGTCCGGACCCTGGCGCCCCGCGACCGGCATCCCACCATCTTTTCCTTCTGGGACGCCCTGGCCGAGGGCGAGAGTTTCGAGCTGGTCAACGACCACGACCCGGTACCGCTGTACTACCAGTTTGCCGCCGAGCATACCGGCCGGTTCCGCTGGGACTACCTCGAGCACGGTCCCCGGACCTGGCGGGTGCGCCTGACCAAGGGGCAGTTTGCCGATCCGGGCTTCACCCCGAAGCCGCGGTCGGCCGCGTCGCCCGCCGCCGCACCGCCGGCCGCGGAAGTGGTGCTGGACGTGCGGCCCATCTTCGCCCGGGGCGAAACGCCGTGCGGGGTGATTGATGAAACCGCCGCGCGAGTGCGGCCCGGGCAGCGGTTGGTGCTGCTGGTGCCGTTCGAACCGGTGCCCTTGTACACCAAGCTGGGCCGGTCCGGGTTCACGCATCTGGGCAGCCGGTGCGAAGACGACGGCACCTGGCGCGTCGAGTTCCTGCGTCAGGCCGCGGCCGGCGGTGCCCCGGTGGCCTGTAGCTGCGGCGAGGAATAAGGAGCCGGCCGGGCCAGACCCGGTCGAGCCCTGAATTCCCGCGTCCCGCGGGCCACTGCCCACGGGCGGCGGCTTGCCGGGCCGGCCGGCAGCCCGCACCATGCCGTCGGCGTCCGCGCGGGCGCCGGGACCCGATGCGCATACTCCACCTGCTGGGCGCCACCGAGGACACCGGGGGCATCCTGACCGTGCTGCGCAACCTCCAGGCCGTCACGGAGCGCCGGGGTTGGGAGCACGTGGTGTGGGTCAACGCCGCCTACCGCGAGGTGCGCGGGCCGCCGTTGCGCTACCGGGTGACGCGGCACCTGGTGCAGGATTCGTTCAACCACCCCGCGCTGCTGTGGCGCGCCCTGCGGGCGCGGGGCGAACTGCGCGCGCTGCTGCGCCGCGAGCCCTTTGACATCCTGCACGCCCACGGGCGGGGCGGGTTCCTGGTGGCGCTGCTCGAGGCGCGGTTCGGTCGCCGCACGGTGGTGTTCACCAATCACGGGTACGCGCGCCGGCACGGGCTGTACCGCTGGGCGGCCCGGCAGCCCCGGATGCTCACCTGCGTGCTCACGCCGAACATGGCCCGGCACTACGGCCTGCCGCCGGACCTGCCGAACCTCCACATCGTGTCCGAGTGCTGCGCCGACGCGTTGTTTGACCACCCGCTGGCCCGCGCGGCCGGGCGCCCGGCGGAGGCGCCGGTGCGGTTGGTCGGGCTGGGAAACATCGTCGCGTGGAAGAACTGGCATCTGGTGCTCGAGGCCCTGGCACGGTTGCCCGCGGGCGAGCGACAGCGGCTGGTCTTCGAGCACTGGGGTCCGGTGCCGGGCGATGCCGCCTGCCGGGCCTACCACGAGCGGCTCGAGACCCTGCGGCGGCGGCATCAGCTCGAGGCCGGCACCCGGTTCCGCGGGCTGTCCCTGGCGGTCGAAGAAGTGCTGCGCGCGGCGGACTGGTTTGTCCTGCCCTCGACCAACGAACCGTGCTCGGTGGCCCTGATCGAGGCCCTGGCGCTGGGCGTGCCCGCACTGGTCTCGGCCAGCGGCGGCAACGTGGACATCGTGCGCGCCGGAGAGACCGGCCTGCTCTTCGAGCCGGAGAACGTGGCCAGCCTGGCGGCATGTCTGGGGCGGATCGCGCGCGGCGAGGTGACCCTGCGACCGCCCGGGGACATCCGCGAGAGCGTGCGCGAGCGCCGCGCCACGGCCGTCGCGGCGGCTTACGAGCGGGTGTATGCCCGGGCCCTGGCGGGGCAAACCGCCCCCGGCCGCCCCGGAAGCCGGGGCGGTCCGCCGACGCAGGGGTTCAGGGCTTGAGCACGATTTTACCGGCGAGCACGCCGCTTTTGCCGATGGTGTTTTCCTCCTGCAGGCGGTGCGCCGTAGCGGCCTCGGACAGGGGCAGAACCCGGTCAATGCGCGGCTTGAGTTGGCCGCTGGCCAGCCAGGTGTTGATGTCCTCGGCCGCCTCGCGCTGTTCATCCGGGTGGGCGGAAAACATGACGAAGCCGTGGATGCTGGCGCTCTTGACGTAAAACGGGCCCACGGGGAAGGGCGGGCGGGCGTCGCGCCCGGCCATGATGATCACCCGCCCCCGGCTGGCCAGCGCGGCGATGATGCGGTCGAAGTCCGGCTCCCGGGTCGTTTCCCACCACACGTTCACGCCGCCGGGGGTGATTTTGCGCAGGGCCAGTTGCGGTTCGACGTCGCGGTACACGATCGCGTAATCGGCGCCGAGCTTGAGGATGGCCTCGGCCTTTTGCGGGCTGCCCACCGCGGCGATGACGCGGGCGCCGGCCAGCTTGCCCATTTGGACCACCGTCGAGCCCACCCCGCCGCTGGCACCGTTGACGAAGAGGGTTTCGCCGCGCTCGAGCCGGGCGTGGCGGAACAGCCCCAGGTGGGCGGTGATGCCCACCAGGGCGATCGCCGCGGCGGCTTCGTCGCTGACGTTGTCGGGGATGGGATAGGCCCAGCATTCGTCCACCAGGAGGTACTCGGCAAAGGTGCCCTGCCGGCCCAGCAGGCCCTGGTTGGACCCCCAGACGCGCTGGCCCGGCTCGAACAGGGTCACTTCCGGTCCCACCGCCTCGACCACGCCCGCGAAGTCGCACCCCGGGATGAACGGGTGGGGGAGGTCCATCTTGACCGCGCCGCTGCGCAGGTAGGTGTCAATGGGGTTGAGCGCCACGGCGCGCACCTTGATGCGCAGGCGCGCGCCGGTGGGCGGCCCGGGGTCGGGCAGCTCGCCGTACACGAGGGTTTCGGGGGGGCCGGGCTGGTGGAAGTAAACGGCTTTCATGCGCCGCGGCGCAGCTTGGCGCTCAGGGCGCGGCCAGGCAATACAGTTTGCGGTTGGTGCGCACGAACAGCTCGCGGTCCACGGCCACGATGGTCGAGCGGGTGCGGTCGTCGCCCGGTTCGCCCAGTTCGGCCCGGTGCACCTCCCGGCCCTCGGCGGCGTCCACCACCACCACCTCCCCGCGGAAGTTCAGCAGGTAGATGCGCCCGTCGGCCCCGGTGGGCGAGGCCTCGTATTTGGCGGTGCCGGGGGTCTCGAAGCGCCACTTGACCTGGCCGGTGCGCGGCTCGACGCGCGTCAACGCCTTGCGCAGGTCGCTCAGGACAAAGAAATCGCCCAGGTAAAACAGCGGCGTGGGCACATCGCTGGTCACCTCGCGGACCTGGTCGGACTTCCACAGGATGGCCGAGTCGGGCAAGCGGCCCCGGCCGCCGGCCGCCAGGGCATAGACCGGGGCCTGCTTGGGCGCGCAGGCCAGGATGACGCCCGCGCCGGCCACGGGCGAGGGCACCAGGCGCCAGTGCGTGATCTTGCGGGGATTCCACGTGCCCCAGCGCCAGAGCTCGGCGCCGGTGGCGGGATCGTGGCCGGTGAGGCAATCGCCGCCGATCACCAGGATTTCCGGGCGGCCGGCGTGCGTGAAGGGCACCGGCGAGGCGTAGGACTCGCGGGATTCCTGCACCGCGTCGGACGGGCGCACGTGCCGCCAGAGTTCCTTGCCCGTGGCCGGGTCGAGCGCCAGCAGGTAGGACTCGATCTTGCCGTCCGGCCCGGGCCGGCCGCGGCCCTGGACGGGCTCGTCGCGCTGGAGCACCTGCACGTAGAGCCGGCCCCCGTACAGGAGCGGGCTGGCGCCGTAGGTCCAGAGGAAGGCGAACTCGCCGTAATCCTGCGCCAGCGAGCGTTTCCACACGGTCCGGCCCGCGAGGTCAAACGCCACGAGGTCGCCCTGGCCGTAAAGGAAAATCACCCGCTCGCCGTCGGTGACCGGCGAGGGCGAGGCGAAGTTGCTGAGGTTGTCCCGGCGGATGCCCTGGGCCACGGGTTGGCGCCAGCGCTCGCGGCCGGTCCGGCGGTCCAGCGCCAGGGCCACCAGGCCGCCGGCGGCGGTGTCGGTCGAGGAAACGAACACTTGGTCGCGCCAGATAATGGGCGTGGCGGCGGCCGGGCCGGGCATCTCGGCGGTCCAGCGCACGTTCTCGGTGCGGCTGAAGGTGGCGGGCAGGTTCGTGGCCGTGCTCGAACCGTTGTACGCCGGCCCGCGCCAGTGCGGCCAGTCCGCCAGGGCCGGAGCGGCCAGGGCAAGAACAGTGAAGAGTGACAACCCGGGTGCTTGCATCGCGCCAAAGTAAGGGCGCTCTCCCGGGGCGCAAATCAGAAAACCCCGCCGCGGCCGCCCGGGCCTTCGGCCGGTGTTGGCGCCGCGATCCGCCGCGGGGTTTCCCCGCCGCCCGGCATGCGCCGGCCGGCTCAGCGTGCCGCCGTGGCCCCGGCGGCGGGCGTCACCAGGCGGCGGAGCTGGTCCAGCGTGACCGGCGTCCGGGGCCGGAACTGCGGGCCGGCCAGGTAATCCAGCAGGCTGCGGCGGAACTGACGGCGCACCGGGTCGGCGGCCAGGTCGCTTTCGAGGTCCACACTGCACACCAGCAACCGGCCCGGACCGACGCGGGCCTCGAAGACCAGGCCCAGGCGCCGGTTGGTGAACCAGTCGTCAATGACCTGCACGACGGGTCGCAACCCGCGCGGCAGTTCGTCCAGAATCATCGCGCCGGCGCGGGTGACCAGGTACCACCACTGCCAGTTGCTGTGGGCGTCGGTGGGAAAGCCGGCCAGGAGCGGATGCCGGGGGTCGCAGAGGATGCCCAGGGTGTGCGGCGCCTGACGGCCGGTCCAGGCGGTGTTCCAGAAGATGCTCGAAAATCCCAGCGCCACCGGTCCGCGCCGCGGGTCCGGGGCCGCGCGCGCCGGCGGCACCAGCCAGAGCACCCGGCCGCCGGCGGCCAGCGCGGCCGCGGCGGAGGCGTCCAGCTCGCGGACCACCGTGACGCCCGGCGGCACTTCGGTAGGGACCTCCGGCGGATAGACCCAGACGTCCCAGTCATTCTCGAAGTGCGGGCCGGCGGCGTGGCCCGGCCCCGCTCCGGTCCCGGGCGTGGTTTCCAGGCCCACCACCAGCCGGTACCGCGCCGGTGCGGGAAGCCGGTGGAGGTCCAGCGCGATTCGCCCCAGCCGGAGGCCGTTGCCCAGCGGCACAGTGCGCGGGGTCAGCCGGCCCGGGTGGTACGCCCGGCCATCGTCGCCGCGGAGCTGGTACACGGGGGCAACCTCCGCCAGCGGCGCGGGGCCGAAGTGCGCGACCTCGAGGTCCGCCGTGAGCGTTTCGTCCGTCGTGAACACCCGTTTGGGCAGCCGCGCCAGCGGCACGGTCGGACCGCAGAACCGGCGGAACTCCGGGGCGCTCACGTAGCCCTTGGGCTCCCAGAACGCGTCGAGCACGCCCACCAGCGCGGTGCCCTGGCCGGGGAAATCGTGCAGGTCGAGCAACTGGAACCCGCCCAGGCCCGGGGTGCGCAGCGCCGACTCGATCTCCTCCTTGTAGCCGAGGGTTTGGAGCCGACCGGAGGCGTACAGGAAGTCGCGCGCCTGGCCGAGCATCCCGCCGGCCCGGAGTGTGTCGCGGAAAATCTCGAGGTTCCGCGGCTTGAGGTAGCCGGTGTATTTGCGCCTTTCGGCGAAGTTGGGATACACGCACCACTGGCCGATCTCGTGGCTGACCACCGGCACGGCGCGGGCGGCGACGTAGTCGCGGTAATCGGTGACCGTCTCGGGCGGGCGGGCGTTGAGGCGCGACTTCAGCCCGGCGCCCCAGGCCTGGATGCGCGGGTCGGGCGTGACGTGGAACTGGTTTTCCGGAATCTGCGGCCAGCCGGCGCCGCCCGAATAAAGCCGGCGCGGGTCCAGGGCCCGGAAATGGGGCACCCACCGACGGAGGTACTCGGCGTGACGGGCGCCGCCCGGCTCGTTGCCGGCCAGCAGCATGACGAACGAGGGGTGGTTGCCGTAGGCGCGCAGGATTCGCTCCGCCTCCCGGTACAGCCAGGCGTCCACGGGCCGGCCGTCGCCCAGCGTGGTGGATTGATTGGGCCAACTGGCGCACTCGACGTGCAGGTACACGCCCAGTTCGTCCGCGGCCTGAAAGGCGGCCCCGGGCGGGCAATGCGAATGGAACCGCAGGTGGTTCAACCCGTGCGCCTTCACGGCCCGCATCACCCGGCGCCACGACACGACGTCCGTAGGCGGATGTCCCGTGCGGGGGAAGATCGAACATTCCAGCGTGCCGCGCAGAAACACCGGCCGGCCGTTGAGGGTGAACTGCGTGCCCGCCGCGGCAAACTCGCGCAGGCCGAACGTGGCCCCGGCCGTGGCCGGCGGGCCGGTGCCTCCCCAGTCCAGCTCGGCCGTGAGGCGGTAGAGCGCCGGGTGGAATTCATCCCAGAGCACCGCGTCCCCGCCCAGCGCGTGGGTGAATTCGTGCGCCCCGCCGAGCGCGGTCCAGTGCACCGGATGCTCGGCCCGGAAGCCGCCGCGCACGGTGCCGGACTCGGGGGCGCACCGCAACCGCAGCCGGCCCGTGCCCGCGGCCCCGGTGGCATTGCCCAGGCGCACGCGCACCGTGGCGGCACGGTCGGCGGCGTGCGGGTACACCTGGAGGTCCTCGATCCAGACGGGCGGCGTGGCACGCAGCTCGAGCCGGCCCACGACCCCGTTCCAGTTGCCCTGGGTGTGGTCGCTGACGCTGTGCGAGTTTTCGCCGACGTCCACGACCAGGCGGTTGTCCACGCGCACGGTAAGCCGGTACCGGCCCGGGGCCAGGTCCGCGCCCAGCGCGTACTCGTGCGGCGTGGATAGACTGTCGTTGGTGCCGAGGCACCGGTCGTCCAGCCACACCCGGGTTTCCCAGTGGGGCCGTTCCAGAAACAACACCACGCGGCGTCCCACCCAGGCCGCCGGGATTTCAATCGTGCGCTGATACCACGCCACGCCCTGGTAGTACCGCTCCGGCTGGAGCCAGAACGGCACCTTCACCCGACCCGGTTCGCGGTATCGCGCGTACTCCGGCGCCGTGAACCACGACCGGTCCACAATCCCGCCCACCCAGGGCGTGTTGGTGCGGATGGGGTCGCCGATCCCCTGGCCGGGCAGGGAGCCGGGCAGGTGCAAGGTGCCCGGCAGGGTGCGGTTGAACCACGCCGCCGCCAGCCCGGCGTCCGCGCGGTCCAGCGCGTACCGCCACCGCCCGGCCAGCGAAAGGGTGGTTTCGGCCCGGACGCCGGCCAACAGACACAGCCCCGCCACCCACCCGCCCGAACGCGCGAGAAGGGTCGTCATGGGAAACTCCGCCCGGAACCTAGCGCCGGTAGGGCGCCGCTTGAACGAAAAAAAGCCCCGCCGCGATGCCCGGCCCGGGCGCGGCGGCGTGACGGGAGTGCGCCCGCGCCCGTGTCGCGCTTGCGGATTCACTTGCCCGCACGGGGGCGTGGGCGCAAAAGTTGCCCCACGGGAAAACCCGGGCTGGTACCCGGGGCCCGACCGGGCGCCCGTAGCTCAGTTGGACAGAGCATCTGCCTTCTAAGCAGACGGTCCCGCGTTCGAATCGCGGCGGGCGCGCCACCGCCCGGCGGCCCCGCACCCCGGTCACACCGCGCTTGCCTCACTCGCGGGCCGCCCCGAACATCCCGCGGCGTGAACCGCATCGTCGCCCGCTTCGCCCAACTGCGCGCGCAGCGCCGCAAGGGCCTCATCATCTACATCGGCGCCGGCGACCCGGACCTCGAGGCCACCCGACAACTGGCCCTGGCCTTCGACCGCGCGGGCGTGGACGTGCTCGAGCTGGGCGTGCCCTTCAGCGACCCGCTGGCCGACGGCCTGGTCAACCAGCTCGCCGCCCAGCGCGGGCTGGCCGCCGGCGCCACCCCGCCGCGGGTGCTCGAAACGGTGGCCGCCATCCGTCGCGACTCGGCCCTCCCCATCGTGCTCTACGTCTATTTCAACCTGCTGCACCGCCGCGGGGTGAAGGACTTCATCGCCGACGCCGCCCGGGCGGGCGTGGACGGGTTGTTGGTGCTGGACCTGCCGCCCGAGGAAGCGGACAGCTACGAAACCTGCATGCGGGACGCCGGCCTGTGCGCCATCTGGTTGGTGGCGCCCACCACGCCCGAAGACCGCATCGCCCGCATCGTGCGACGCGCCAGCGGCTTCATCTACTACGTCTCGCGCGAGGGTGTCACCGGCATGCAGGAGCGCGTCAGCGACACCATTGCGGCCATGACCGCGCGCATCCGGGCGCACACCGACCTGCCCGTGGCGGTGGGCTTTGGCATCTCGAACCCCGAGCAGGCGCGCCGGGTCGCGCAACACGCCGAGGCGGTCGTGGTGGGCAGCGCGGTGGTGGACCGCATCGCCCGTCTGGGGCGCGCGCCGGACCTGGTCGAGCAGGTCGCCGGTTTCGTGCGCACCCTCGCCGAAGCGGTCAAAAGCGTCTGAACCGGTTCGCCGAACCGCGCCGTCCGGGCCGTTGAACCATCCGCTCACGGCGCGGCCTCCCACCGGTCCGCGCGCGGATGGCGGCCCCACCGTGGTTTTCGGGAACGCGGATCACACCTTCAACAGCGGGACAAACCCCGCCTGGCGGAAGTGGTGATCGGTCGTGAATGCTTCTCGGATGCGCAGTTCGCGCATCAGGGCAAAACTCACACAGTCGGTAAACGACCACTCCTTGTCCTGGTGGCGGCGAAACAGCGCGGCGCCCGCGTAAAATCGTTCAGGACCGATCCATTCCAACCGCAGGGCTTCGCTGTGCTCCACGGTCTCCAGGAAGTCTGCGGCGGCAGCGTGACTGTGACGCATCAGCAGCAGGGTGACCGTTTCGTCCACCACATACTCCGAGGTGACGAAGTGCCGCCGCTTGCGCGCGAGCTCCTCCTGCAGGCGCACGGCGGCGCGATGGTGTTCGTCTCCCGCATCCCACAACGCCAGAAAGCCGGCGCTGTCCACGAACACGTCATCGGCGGCCATAAACGACGCGGTCTATGTCCGCGTGTCGGGTTTTTCCTTTCGGGCTGACCGTGGCCCGGCGGTGGATGCCCAGAAACGGATCCTCCTCCCGTTCGTTGCGGACGGTTCGTTCCAGGGGCTCGAGGCGGGCGACCGGCTTGCCGCGGTGGGCAAGCACCAGCCGTTCGCCCCGGCGGAGCCGGCGGAGCACACCCGCGGCGTCCTTGCGCAACTCCTGCACGGTCACCGTCTTCATGGAACGAAGTGTAACGGGAAGTTGAACCGACGGCAACGGCGGCCCCCGGCGCCGGCTCACGGCACGGCCGCTCACCGGTCCGCGCGCGGATGCGGCCGGCGGGCGTACCCGGTGTTGGGGTGCCGGCGGCACCGCTGGGGGGGAACGCTTCCAGCCGCCGCGGGTTTTCCCGGGCGCGGTTTCCGCCCGCGCATCCGTCCGCGGGAAGCCGGGGCCCCGGGTCCGCTTCACCGGGCCGCCCGTTGGCGGCGGGCCAGTTGCAGACCGGGCGCGGGGTACAACCCCGGGCAGCAGCCGAAGTGCTCGTGGAAGGCCTGGCTGAAATGGCTCAGGCTCGAGTAGCCCACGGCCAGCGCGGCCTCGGTGACGTTGTAACGGCCGGTGCGGAGCAGTTCGGCGGCGCGTTCCAGCCGCAGACGGCGCAGGTACTGGGGAATGGTCATGCCCATCTCGGCCGAGAAGGTGCGGCTCAGGTACCAGGCACTGCAGCCCACCCGCCGGCCCAGTTCCTCGAGGTCGGGCGGCTGGGCGAGGTCGGCCTGCAAGAGCGCCACGACCCGCTCGACGCGCTCGCGCGCCACGCGCTTCTGCCGGTCGCAAAACAGCTCGGCCTCGGGCGCGGGCTGGAAGAGGAACAGGGCCGCCAGCTCGAGGGCGCGGCTCTCGTACCAGAGGGTCCGGGCGGCCTGAACCAGCGGGGGATGCCGCAGCGCCTCGGCCAACCGCTCCAGCTCGGGGGTGAGCGGGGCGGTCTCCGCCACGGCGCCTTCGGCGGGCGGGGCTTCGAGCAGGGTCTTGACCAGCGGATGCAGGCCGGGCTCGCGGCCGTTGAGGCGTCGGGCCAGGAAGGGACGGGACAGTTCGATGGTGTAAAAGGCGTGGGACTCGTCCGGGAGGCGCCAGGCCCGCGGGCCGTCCGTGGCGCACAGGTAAAACACGGCACGGCGCGGAGGCAGCTCGAGGGTGCGACGGCCCTGCTGCAGCCGGCCGCGCCCGCTGAGGTTGAGGCAGATTTCCAGGCTCTGGGGATGGAAGCTGCGGGACCAGTCCAGTTGAAACGGGCACTGAAAGCTGTGCCACTCGATGCTGAAGCCCCACTCGCGGAAACCGGCAAACAACGGACACCACCCGGCGCACACCTCCCGCCAGGCGTCGCGCTCGGAAAAGCCCTCCGGCCCGGGGCACACAAAACCGCCTGCGTCGGCGCCGGGCGCAACGGCGTCCGCACCGGCGGCGGGTGCATTCGGCGGGCAGGCGGGCTCGGCGGGCCGGCTCATGGGGCGCACTGTACGGGCGCGCCCCGGGCCGGGCAACTCGCCACGGCGCAATCCGGGATTGCCGGCCGGGCCGCCTTTTGGTCCAACTGGGCCGGCCGCGCATGAAGAAAAACACCTCAGCGACGCCGGAGCGCTACGCCGTCATCCTGGCCGGCGGGCGGGGCGAACGTTTCTGGCCGCTGAGCCGGGAGCGGACGCCCAAGCAACTGCTCAAACTCCTGGGCCCGCGTTCGCTCCTGCAACAGGCCGTGGACCGGATCCGGCCGCTGGTGCCGTGGAAAAACCTGCTGGTGATCACCACCGCCGTCCAGGCGCCGGAAGTGCGCCGGCAGTTGCCCGGCCTGCCGCGGGAAAACCTCCTGATCGAGCCGGTGGGCCGCGACACCTGCGCGGCGGTCACGCTGGGCGCCGCGGTGGTGGGTGCCCGCGCAACCACCGCCGTCCTGGCCGTGCTGCCGGCCGACCACTTGATCCCGGACGCGAAAAAGTTCCAGCAGGTGCTGGCCGACGCGTTCGACCTGGCCGGGCGCGGGCAGGTCATCGTGACCCTGGGCATCCAGCCCACCGAACCGGCCACCGGCTACGGCTACATCGAGCTGGGGCCGCAACTGCCGCCGCCGGCCGGGGTGCGCCGCTACAAGACCCCGTTCTTCAAGGCCGTGCGCTTCAAGGAAAAGCCGGACCTGGCCACCGCCGTCGAGTACGTCAACAGCGGCCGGTACCGGTGGAACGCGGGGATGTTTGTCTGGTCGTTTGTCACCCTGACCAACGGCCTCGAAACGCATCAACCCCCGATGTTCGCCGCCTGCCAGCGCTGGTTTGCCGCCGCCGCCAGGGGTCCCGCCGCGCTCGCCCGCGTGCTGGCCCGCGAATACCCGGAGGTGCCGCGCATCAGCATTGACTACGCGCTGCTCGAAAAGGCCCACAACGTGGTCTGCGCCGACGCCGCCTTCGCCTGGGACGACCTCGGCGCCTGGCCGGCGCTGACCCGCCATCTCAAGGCGGACGCCGCGGGCAACGCCGCCATGGCCGACTTCGTGCACGTGGACGCCGCGCGCAACCTCGTTTACGATGCCCGCTCCCGGGCCCGGCGCACGCCGGTGGCGCTGGTGGGCGTGCGCGAGGCCCTCGTGGTGTTGACCGACGACGCCGTGCTGGTGGCGGACCGCGGCCGGGCGCAACAGATCAAGGAACTGGTGCGCAAGCTGGCCCAATCCGAGGATCACCGGCACCTGGTTTGAAGCGCCCGGGCCGGCGCGGGCCGGCCGATTTCTCCGGCGATGAATGTGGAGTTGCGCAAACGCTTCCAGTTCGAGGCCGCCCATCGGCTGCCGCACCTGCCCGAGACGCACAAGTGCTGGCGGCTGCACGGGCACAGCTTCGTGGTGGAGATCGCCGTGGCCGGACCCTGCGACGAGCGGCTGGGCTGGCTGGTGGATTACGCGGACCTCAAGGAGGCGTTTCGCCCGCTCTGGGAACAACTCGACCACCGCTACCTGAACGAGGTGCCCGGGCTGGAAAACCCCACCAGCGAACACCTCGCCCGCTGGATCTGGGAGCGGCTCAAGCCGCGCCTGCCCCAGTTGACCGAGGTGGTGGTGGCCGAGACCTGCACCGCGCGTTGCGTGTACCGCGGCGGCTGAGGGCGCGGCGGACCTTCGCCGGCCTCAGGCGGGCACGGCGGCCGGGGCGGGCTCCGGGACCGGGGCCTCCAGCGGCCCGCCCAGCGGCAGGTCCTCCGGCAGCGGTACGAACTCGCGAATCTTCGCCCACAGCCCGGACAGGTCCTTGTTCACGTCGCCGCTGAGGCAGTCGGTGATGTCGCCGGCGGCGTCGGGATACTTCTCAATGACCGCCCTGAAGCTGAAGGCCGGGTCGTAAAAGGCATAGACCAGCTTGCGCATGTTCTCGATGCCCTGCCGCAGGGTGGCGCCGTAACCGGCAAAGCGCACCGGGGACAAATCGTCGGCGGCCAGCGCGGCGTGCACGTAATCGCCGGCCAGCACGCCGCTCTTGAGCGCCAGCATCAGCCCGCTGCTGAAGACCGGGTCCAGGAAGCAAAACGCGTCGCCCACCAGCAGCAGCCCGGGCGCGTAACAGTGGCGCGCGTGGTGGGTGTACTCGCTGGTCACGTAATAGGGTCCGACCTGCCGACCGGTGGACAGGTGCTCGGCGATCCAGCGGTTTTGCTGCACCTCGCGCTGGAAGATGGCCGCCGGGTCCTTGACCCCGCCGCGGGTGAGGTACCGGCCCTCGGCCACCACGCCCACGCTCACCCGGTCCCCGTGCAGCGGGATGTGCCAGAACCAGCCCTTCTCGGGCACGAAGGCCACCGTCGTCTGGCCCTCGTCAATGCCGGTTTCGCGCTTCGAGCCCACGTAGTAGGTCCACACGGCGACTTTGTTCAGGTACGGGTCACGCACCCGCCAGCCCTGGCGCACGGCGGCGAAGCTTTCCTTGCCGGTGCAGTCGAGGGTGATGGGCGCCCGGTACTCCGCAGTCTCGCCGTCTGCGTGCCGCGCGCGCATGCCAACCACGCGGCCGTCTTCGCGCAGCAGGTCCGTCACGGCGGTCTGCTCGAGCACCCGGGCGCCGCGTTCGCGGGCGTGGTCCAGCAGCATCTGGTCAAACTCGCTGCGCAGCACCTGCCAGGTCTGGGCCACCGTCTCCCGGTCGTACCGGTTGAAGAAGTAAAACGGCTGGCTGGCCCGGCCGTCCGGCTGCACGAACACCACGCTGTACTTCTTCTGGAAGGCCGAGGCCCGCATCTTCGGGACCAGCCCCAGCCGCTCCAGCGGGTGGTAGGTAAAGGGGATGAGCGACTCGCCCACGTGGTACCGAGGGAACTTTTCCCGCTCGAGCACCAGCACGTCGTGGCCCTGCCCGGCCAGAATGGCCGCCGCGCTGGCGCCGGCCGGGCCGCCGCCGATGATCAACACCTCGGGAGTTTCGCCGTGGTTCATACGCACGCGTATTGCGCCGGCCAAGGTAGCGGCGTTTCGGGCCGGGGCAAACCGCCGGGGGCGCCGGGCTCAGAGCGGGGGCAGGATTTCCACGATTTCCGACAGCACCCGGCCCTCGGGGTTGCGCAGGACGTTGCGCCGGCCGTAGAGCACACGGGCGTCGCGCAGGCGGAAGGCGCGGTTGAGCAGGGCGTCCGATTCCAGCGCGAAAAACCCCAGCGGCTGTCCCCGGTGGGGAACGTCCCGCATTTTGAGGATGTGGCCCAGGGGGAGGTACTCATCGAGGATGAGCCGCCGCGCCTCCGGGGCGAAGCGGTCCAGGTAAATCTGGCTGGCGCCGAACTCGACCGGCCGCAGGTCCCGGTCCAGGCGCAGCAGTACCTCGCGGAAGTAGAGATTCCCGCGGTGCTCGCGGCCCCAGACCTCGATGTGGATGTCGCTGTAAAACCACGCCTCCAGCGTCGGGGTCATGTCCTGCTCGTGCACCAACAGCCCCCGGTACGGCTCGGGCATGTCCGCGCCGGCAATCGGGCGAATCACCGGCAGCGGCATCCGCTCGCGGGCGTAGAATTCGTCCAGCGGATAGGCCAGGCGCGGGACCGTGTCCGGGGCGGGTGCAGGCGTTGAGGAAGAAAGGGGCGGTGTCATGGTTCGACCCGGTTTGGACGCGGCAATAATTCCCGGCGCCATTCGTCTTCGCGCAGACCGATGGCCGTCAGCGGCAGGGGCTGGAACCCCACCTGCCACGCGGGTGAGTCCGGTCGGAGCGCGAAGTCCGCGGCTCGCGCGTCGTCGCCGGGCAGCGCGACGAAGCTCGGGGCGGCGTTGGTGAGGTTGTCCTCCAGGCGCAGCATCTCCGTTCGGGCGTGCCAGTATATGTGCAGCCATTTGCCCGCGCAAACGTTCCGGGCCACGACGTTGCCTTCCGGCGGCACGCCTTTGAACGCCTCGCCCTCGAGGGCCGGCCCTTCGGGCGGGCCGTACCAGGCATCGAGCGATTTCAGCTCGGGATAGCGTTCGCGGTACAGGGCGAGCGGCACCGCCGCCAGCCGCCGGCGCATGGTCTGGTCCACCATGTTCCGCCAGACCGGCGATGGATCCAGGCCGCGGCCGTCCAGTTCCACGGCGTGGTTGCAGTCCACAAAGACGTTGTTGAGGACGCGATGATCGCGGCCGCCGCCCAGAAACACCGCCCGCTGCACCTTGAAGAAGAGGTTGCCGTAAATCTCCGTGCCGCTCACGCAGTCGTCCATGTACACGCCCATCGAGCCCATGCCCACGCCCCCGGTGTGGTGGATGAAGTTGTGGCGAATGCGATTGCCCCGGTAGGTCCAGTCGCGGCCGGTGTAGATGGCGCCCACGTCGCCGGTCTCGAGCGCGATGTGGTGGATTTCATTGAACTCGATGAGGTGGTCGTTGCCGCCGAACAGAATCGCGCAGTGGGGGTGGTCGTGGATCAGGTTGTGCGCCGCGCGCAGCCCCACGCCCACCAGGTGGACGGCCGGCACGTAGCACTTGGACCAGCGGCCCTGGCGCGCGAAGTGGCAGTTCTCGACGAAGTGCCCGGCGGGCGTGAGCGTCTGGCGGTCCCCGCCCACCAGCTCCACCCCGCCGTCGCCGGTGTCGAACACGTCGCAACCGACCACCCCGTGGCCGGTGCCGCCGCGGATTTTCACGCCCCAGTTGCCCAGGTTGCGCAGCGCGCAGCCGGCGAGGCGATTGCTGGCGCCGCCCTCGATCTCCACGCCGTTGCCCCGGCCGGCCTCGAACACCAGCCCGCGGAAGGTCACATGCGAAACGTCCCTGAGCCTCAGCAGCGGCTGGGCGAGCAGCGAAAGCAGCACCTCGGCGGGGCGGGCCGCCGTCGCGCCCGCGCCGACCTCCTCCACCGGCGGCCAGAAATACAGCACGCCCGCCCGGCGATCCAAAAACCACTCCCCGGGCCGGTCGAGTTCCTCGAGCACGTTCAGGAAGTAAAAGCGCTGGCCCTGACGGAAGCCGTAGAGCCCGTGTGGTGGCGCGGTCTTTACGAGGCGCTGGTCGAGGTCCAGCGACGCCACCCGCTCGTACGAGTTGGCCCAGTCCCACGCCCAGTAGCCGTGCACCCACAGGTCGGCGGTGTCCCGCCAGCGACGCGGCCGGTCGCCGGCGTAGGTGAAGCCGTTTTCCAGCCTGCCGATCCTGCCGCCGTGACCGTCGTTTTCGGCGCCCGTCTCGGGGAAACCGGCGATGCGCACGAACTCGCCCTCGTTGGGCCAGCGGGCCAGCGTCATGGGCCGGCCGTGGTGGAACAACTCGCTGTGGGCGGGGGTGGTCTCGCGGCCAAACCCGCGCGACTGCAGGGCGCCAAAGTCGGTCAGGCCCAGGGCGCGCAGGTTGCATTGCCGGACCTGATCGCGGGCCGCCTCGTCCAGCCGCGCCCGCACGGCCGGGTCGGTCACCGGCCTCCAGGCCGCGGCCGCGGCGTCGGCGGGCGCCGTTCCGAGTCCGGCGGTGGGCAGACGGACCCCGCCGAGCAGACGCGCGGTTTCACCGGGCCGGGACCGCCAGACGACGGGAGCCTCCGGGATGCCCGAGTCGGCGGCCGTCAGTTCGAGCGCGTGGGTGCGGGGGTAATCGCCGCCGTGCAGCCAGATCGTGACGCCGCCGGCGGGCAGGCCCGCGGTGGCCTTGAGCCGCCGCACCGCGTCACGCGCCGCCTCCAACGAGCGAAACGGCCGGTCCGCCGTGCCCGGCTGATTGTCCGCGCCGGCGGGCGAGACGTGGAACTCCCCGCCGAGCGCCGACCGCAGCGCCAGCCAGACCAGCAGCCCCGCCCAACCCCACGTCCGCCCTACACAGCGGCGGGAGAAAAGGAGGTCAGCGCGGGCGCGCGACCGTGGGGGCGAAACAAGCCAAGGGTCGGGGCGGCGGGAACGCATGGGCAACAACCGGTGAAGATGCACGCGCGGAGACTAGCGCCGGCCCGTTTCGACGGGGAAGTGAAAGTGGGGCCACGCTGTCGCGGTACAGGCGGGAGCGTTCGCCGGCTGGCGCTTACCAGGACGCCCGGAGGCGGAAAAATGCCATCGCGTCCGCCGCGACGCGGGGGAAGGTCACCGAGACGGGATCGCTCGTGGCGGTATGTGCGAGCACCGGTGACCAGTCCACAAGATTGATCGAGGCCTGCGCAGCGTAGGTCACGCCGAACTCCGCCGGCCATTCAAGCGTGACGTCGGTCGGAGTCACCGCGAGGTGCGTGAGAGTCGGCGTCAGCGGTTCGGGCAACTCGCGTTCGCGATAGAAGAGGGTGGCCTGCTGGAAGGGGTTGTCGGGCGTGACCGTGCTGCGGTTGTAATGGGCGCGGAGGCGTCCGTCCGGCCCGACGGCAAAATTGTGGAACGCGGCGGCGCCCCCGGCCAGGTCGGTCAGGCACTCGGGGGCGCTTACGTACTGGCCGCGCCGCCGGACCGCCACGCCCACCAGGTCCTCGGCGCTGCCTTGGCGCCGCTTCCAGAAGTACCAGACCACGTCGTGAGCAAAATCGTAGGCGGCTTTGCACAGGGAATGATTCTCGCCCGGCGGGGAAATCTGCGTGAAGCCGGTTGTGCCGGTGTGGTTGAGCCAGGTAACCCCGGCATCCGCCGAGTAGGCCAGATGGACGGCATTCGACTGCGGCGACAGTGGCAGGCCGGGGTAGGCGTGGTAGGCGACGTGGATGACGTTGTGGCGGTCCACCACGAGGAGGGGATCAAACTGGCGATCCGCGCCGGCCGCCAGGGTCTGCTCGGGCAGCCAGGTAAGACCGCCGTCAGTGCTGACGCGCAGTTTGATGTCCCAATTGGAGCCGGGGCTGTACGGGCTGGCGGTGGTTTCCCGCCAGGCGACCGCCAGCAGATTGCCCGGAGCCCCGCTGACATCCGCACTGGGAAAGGCGGAATGGCGGCCGTCCTCCTGGCTGAGCCGCAGGGGAGCCGAGAAGCCGGACGCGCCCGCCGGCCGGCGGGCGTACCAGACTTCGGCACTCTCCGTGGTGGATTCGGTGCTGCCACTGTGCCAGATGACATGGACGGTGCCGGAGCGATCCACGGTGATTTGGTTAAAACCGATGGACGTCCCGGCGTTGGCGATCAACGTGTACTCCGAGAAGGCGTGGCTACCGGGATCGAGCCCGACGTAGTGAAGCGCCGCCCCGGAAGACCAGCACCAGTGCAGGCGGTCGGCGGGGTCGGCCACGACGCTGGGCAGGCTGCTGACCGGAATTCCCGGCTGAGGGGCAAAAATCCTCGGCTCGGCCCAGTGGGCTCCGTGATCGTCGGTCCAGGTGAACTTGAACCGGCTTACTCCGTTGGTGGTTTCCCGATAGGAAACGTAGGTTCGCCCGGAAGACAGCGCGGTCATGTTGTTCGGCACCCCGCCGCTACAGGTCGAATCAGGCGCCACCTTGGGCAGGGCGAATTCGCCGGACCAGTGCGGGGAAACGGCTGCGAGGGTTGTCAGGGAAATCCCGCCGCAGAGCAGGAAAGAGAGGCTCACTTTCATCATGGCGGGCCAGACGGATGCGTTTTCGGCCAAGGTTACACCCGCCGCGAGACAACCCATGATCCCGGGTCAAGGCCAGCCAGCCGGTCTCCCTGCTCCACGGCGAAGGGTGTTACGGCCGGCCGCCCTGCATCGTCGCGTTCCCGCGGGTCTCCATAGTTGGAGCCGCCGAGGTACCACCCGTGGTCCGGCGGGAGGGGCTGAAAGAATGGTGCGTTGCCGCTGGCCGGACCACGCCGCGGGATTCCGAGCTAGCGGCAAACGGCAGGGGAGAAACCGGTCTAGCCCATGGATCCTAGGACTTCCCGCAAACGGTTTTCCAACCTGGCGAGTTCAGGACAAAGCTTCAGCAGGCCGGTGTAGTTGGCGAGTGTCTGGCGCATCAGCATTTCGCGACCGCCACCAGCGCTGCGCAGGTCGCCATGCGCCCGCAGGAAAGCTGCGAAAACCTCCTCCTTCAGGCTGGGGTGATCCCGGACTTCTGCCCACTCGAGCTTGAGTCGGTCGCGATGACCGGCCAACAGCCATGCCTCAAGTTCCGGCACGGCAGCACAACAAAGTAGGCGGACACCTTTCTCAGCCAGTGCGCTTTCCAGCTCATCCAAATTTTGTGCCCGGTCGGCATCTGGCAGAAACAGCCACAAGTCCCAATGCGCGTAACGCTCCGGCAGTTCGAAACGGATGGCCTGCACCGCATGGTCGTAACCTTGCAGTTTTGGATTGGTCAACACGGTCACACGCGCCCTGGGTTTGCCGACCTCTTCCAGCATCCGTTCGACCAGCGGCCTGAGGATGTAGCCGTTGTAGGTCGGGTCTTCCGGAATGACCAACACCCGCAGGCTCATAGCGCCGCCTCCAACCAGCCCTCGGCGAACAGTTCGCTGATCGGTTGTTTGCGGATGGTTTCCTGGAAGTGCGGAATCTCGTTCAGCGGGCAGATGCGTGACTCGCCGCTGACCTCGTCTCGCTTGCAGAAGAAGGTTTGGGCATATTCCTCCGGCTTCAGCCACGCCAGCACAATGGGCGAATGGGTGGTGGCCACGATCTGTGTGGTCCCCTCCGATGCCCGGCTGCGCAGCAACTCCACCAACTGCCGCAGCCGACTGGCGTGAATGCCATTTTCAATTTCCTCGATGGTGAGCACCTTCGGCAGGTCCGGTTGAAACAGGGCGGCGGCGATGGCGGCAAACCGCAGGGTTCCATCCGAAAGCACCGGGGCAGGAAACTCCCGGCCGCCTTCCTTGAGCATGAACAGAGGTTCGCCCACCGCTCCGCTGAGCGTGCCCACATCATCCACTTCGTGCGGTCGCAGCTCCCGCAGCCAGCTCAGGTAGGCCTCTTTGGTTTTGGGGTCAGCGCAAAGCGTGCGGACCAGCGCGGCGAAATTTTCCCCGCGTTCGCCCATTCGCCTGATTTCGTGCGCGAGGGAATACCCCCGCAACAGTGCTGGGCTGGGGTCGAGACGCTGCATGTCAGCCAGCATGCGGGCCAGTTTTTCGGCAGCCTCGGCGTGCGCTTTGTGCCACTGGCCGTTGCCGCCCCTCGCCATCTGGATGAGCACAGGGCGGTTCTTCTCGAATCTCAGGTGGGGTTGTCGCCCTTTCTTTCCGCCGTAGTAACGAACCTCGAACCCCGGTTCGTGCGGTTGGTTTTGGATGGGTGACGAATCGAACACTTCCCCTCCATTAAGGGACAGTTTCTCCAGGCAGAGCCGCCCTTCCCGGGCCAGAAACTCGATGCGGTACTGCCACGACTTTCCCCCTTCCTCATCAAACCGCCCGGACACTTCGAAGGCCAGCCGGTCTTCACCCGGGCCGGTCGCCAGCGACGCCCTGGCGCTGCCGCCACGGATGGCTTCCCAGACCTCGCTTGTGGCGCTACGTGGTTTGCCGTCCAAAACCTCCTGCAGCGTGAAGCCGTTGCCGATACCCTGGAGCACCCGCAGGGCATCGAAGAAATTCGACTTGCCGCTGGCATTGGTGCCCACGAGCAGGTTTAACCGACCAAGCCACAGGTCCACGCGCCGGAAGCTCTTGAAATTCTCGATGACGATGCGCTCGATCATGCTTGCACAGCCAAAGGTGCGGCGGCTTCTCGGCCAAGTCGAGCGTGCGATATGGCGCCGTCGTCCCACCCGGCGCCATCAGATCCCGCCGTCGGCGGTGCGCCCTGAAATGAACAGCCGGAGCTAACCCTGCCACTGGAGTGGCGCGGCTGGTTCAGCCTTCAGGCGTAGCGGCCGGTGTTGTGTTCGGGCTTGAAGAATTCGTGCAGCAGGCGGTCCACCTGCAGCAGGCCGGCGCGGGTGATGGCGATGCGGTCGCCGCCGTTTTCCAGGAAGCCCCATTCCTTCAGCCGCGCCAGCGGCCCGGCGAACTTCACCCGCGGGTCCTCGCCGAACTTGCCGGCGAAGTACGCGGCGCTGACCTGGCCGAGCTTGAGCTGGAGGATGAACTCGCGGATGTAGCGTTCTTCCGGGGTGGGCGTGAGCGCGCGGTACACGGGCAGACGGCCTTCGCGCAGCGGCGCCAGGTAGGTGTCGAAGTCGTGGAAGTTCTGGTAGTGCGTGCCGCCGATGTGCCCGAAGCTGGCCACGCCCACGCTCACCAGGTCCGCGCCGGCCCAGAGGTAGTCGCGGTACACGAAGCGGGTGCGGGCCTTGTCTTTGACCACCGTGTAGGCGCTGGCCACGGTGTAGCCGGCCCGCTCGAACTCACCGAAGGCGTAGTCCACCCAACGGCGTTTGGTGTCCCAATCCGCCACCGGCGCCACCAGCCGGCCCTCGGCCTTCATCTGGCGGTAGATGGTGGTGTTGTAGGGCACCTCCATCTGGTAGATGGTCACCGAGTCCGGGGCCAGCTCGAGGGTTTTCGCCACGGCCAGGCGCCACTTTTCCTCGGTCTCCTCAACCATGCCGGCGATGAGGTCCACGTTGATCTGCGGGAAGCCGACCGCGCGGGCGTACGCGTACGCGCGGGCGATCTCCTTCGAGCGGTGCGCGCGGCCGTTGATCTCGAGGATGTGGTCGTCAAAGTGCTCGATGCCCAGGCTCAGCCGGGTGACGCCCAGTTCGCGGATGGTCTGGAGCTTGTGATCGGTGAGCGTGCCCGGCTCGCACTCGAAGGTGACCTCCTCGACCTCGTCCCAGGGCAGCAGGCGCTTGAGGCCGTCGGTCAGGTGCCGCAGTTGGTCGGCGCTCAGGTAACTGGGCGTGCCGCCGCCGAAGTACACGAAGCGCGGCCGCCGCCCGCCCACGAAGGGTTTGCCGGCGTAAATCGCCAGCTCCTGGAGCAGCGCGTCCAGGTAGGCGCGGATTTCCTGCGAGTCCTTGTCGGTATAAACCTTGAAGTAGCAGAAGTGGCAGCGCTTGCGGCAAAAGGGGATGTGCACATACAGGCCCAGCGGCGGCGGGGCCGGCGCGCTGGCTCCGGGGACCGCCGCGCCGGCGGCGGGCGGGCGCTCGAGCGCGGCCAGAAACTCCGGCACGAACTCCGGCTTCCAGAAGGCGAACGGCGGGTAATTCGAGACGAAATAGTTGCCGGGGGTGGTGGCCTTCTCCAGCGGCGGTTTGGCCACCGGCGGCGGTGCCGTGTTGGTTGTTGTGCTCATGTCGGTCTCGGACAAATCCGCTCTGCAATGAACCGCATCCTAGCGGCCGGTCAACCCGCCCCACGGCAACGGCGGCGCGCGCCGGACGGCCGGGCGAGTCCGGACACCTACCGGTCAGGCGGTGGGAAGCCGGGCCAGCTTCGCTTCATAGCCTGCCACCTTCGGCGGCTGCCGGCCTTGGCCGGGCAGAATCTCGTGGCCTTCCGCGCGCAGTCGCCTGGCCTGCGCCTCGACGCCGCCGGGGAACCTGGGATTGAGCCTGCCGCCTTCCTTGAGCACGCGCCACCAGGGGGTGACCCGTTTCCGGCCGTCCGCCTCGTCCTCGGCGGCGGCATGGGCGGCCATCCAGGTGAAGATGCCCGTGGTGATCGGGCAGCCGATGGTCGCGCCGTGGGCCTTCGCGATGGCGGCACGAAGGAGGTTGATCGTGGCCAGTCTGCCCCGGGGCACGCGGCGGATCAGCGCGTCCACCTCGCGCGGGGCCGGGATGGCGCAGGTGCCCGTGCCCCAGCTTTGGCGCAGCTTGCCGGTGATCGCGATGACCTTGGGCAGGCCTTTGTCGTCCGCGAGTTTCTCGCGCCAGGAAGTGGACTTGCGGGTGCTCATGGGGGTTCGGTGGTTGCCGCCGGGCGGTCGGCGGGCAGATGGACTTTGAGATCCGGATGCAAGTCCTCGAGCAAGAAGCGCCACAGCCGCGCGGACGGCAACATGTCCGGATCGCTCAGGGCGAGCAGCTCCGCCACCTGGCCGGCGAATTCGCGGTCGCGGCAGCGCCGATACAAATCCCGCCAGTCGTCCGTGCCGCCGCGCTCGATGACGTTCAGCCAGCGCAGGGGGGAAGGCGAGGTGGTGCTGCGGTCGAAGTTCATGGGGTGCTTTCACCCGCCCCGCCGCTGAGTTCCCGCTTCAGCAACGCGCGGCCCAATTTCTGGACCGTGGCGGCCACCTCATCCCATTGCGTGAACGGTGCCCGAAGGCCGCGGTAGCTGGTCAAATCCACAAGGTGCCGATCAGCCGGCGCGGCTTCGCAGGCTTCCGCAAAGGCCGTCGCCGCGGTCATTTTTCCCAGCACCGGGTACAGCTCCGACAGACACGCCAGCGCACGCAGCGATTCCTCGAAGCCCAACTTCCGGCACAGGGCCGCCACATCGAGGTAGTCTCGCGTGGCCCGCCGTTCGGCCAGAAGAAAGGCTTTGATCCGCAGCATTTCGGCGGCCGTCGGCACGCGCAATCCCTGGATCCGCTCCGTTTCGAGCCGGGTCCGGTGGCGGAGTTGACGCACGCCCAGTTCGATCCCCGCGCGTTCGCCCAGGATGAGCACGGGCGGATTGCGCCGGTTGGTTCGCCAGCCCGGCCACGTCTCCAATCGCTCGAGAAACCCCTCGTACTGCTCGCGCATCCGCGGGGTGACGAAATCCACGTCCAACGAGAAGCGGTGCCCGCAGTGCAAGGCGACGGCGGTCCCGCCCACGGCGACCAGCCGGTCGTCGTCCAGGCGATCCTGCAGGGCGTTTCCCTGCTCGACCACGGCCTCGAAATTGGGCACCGACGGCTTCATGGCTGCTGACCGGCCCCGAAACAATACACGCTTCCATCCTCGCTGCCGATGACGATTTGGCCGCCGGCCACCGCGGGCGAAGCCGTCACCGCCTCGCCGATCTCGTAGCTCCACAACTCCCGGCCTTCGGTCAGTGACACCAGGTACACCCGGCCGTCGTCGGAGCCCACCACCACCTTGTCGCCGGCCACCACGGGCGAGCTGTCCACCTTGCCGCGCGTGGTGAAGGCCCAGAGCGGCCGGCCGTCGGCCTTGTTCACGCAGTGCAGGCGCTTGTCGCGTCCGCCAAAAATCACGCGGTCCGCCGTGACCGCCGGTGAGGCGAAGAACGGGAAGTTGCGGTCCTTGAAGGTCCAGACCTTTTCTCCCCGCTCCAGGTCCACGCACTGGAACTCGTTGCCGTAATGGCCGAAGTAGGCGCGGTCGCCCTCGAGCGCCACCGAGCCCGCCACGTACGCGCCGGCCTCGATTTCCTTGAGCTTCCGCCCGTCGGCCAGCGAAATGACGTGCAAAAGGGCGTCGCACCCGCCGAACACCGTGCGGCCCTGTGCCGCCGCCGGCGAGCCGTTGATGTAATTGGCGGTCTCGTACACCCAGTTGCTGCGGCCCGTGGCGGCGTCCAGGCAGTACAGCTTGAAATCGTAGCTGCCCACCAGCACCCAGGTGGCGTCGCCCCCCGGCGCCTTCACCCGGTTGGGCGCGCCGAGAATCTTGTCGCCGGTCTCGAACTTCCACGCGAGCTGCCCGGTCGCGGCGTCGAGGGCGTACACGAAGGCGTCGCTGCTGCCAAAGAAGACCCGGCCCTCGGCCACCAGGGGCGACGACTCGATGGGGCCGTCCGTCTTGAAGGCCCAGAGCTTGCGGCCGTCGGCCAGGCTCAGGGCGTAGAGGTGCCCGTCGTCGGAGCCCACGTACACGCGGCCGGCCACGATGGCGGCGGTGGACTTGACCGGGCCGCCGGTCTTGAAGGTCCACAACAGGGTCGGCTTTTCGGGCAAGGTGGTCGCGGCCACGCCCAACAGCTCCGGCGAACCGCGGAAGCTCGGCCAGTCCGCCGCGTCTGCGGAAGGTCCGGCCATCAGCGTCAGGCCGGTCAACACCGCCGGCAGTACCGCCCGCCCGCCCGAACTGCGTGGGGAGAAACGGGTGCCCCGATTGGGCCTCACCCGGCGTTTGCGCCCCCCGGGTAACGCGAAACTGTCGCGGAGGGGAGAATGGTTTCGTTTTGTCAGCATGGTCATGCGCACGATTCGCGCCCGGGTCCGTCCGAGGACCCCAACCGCCGGGCCAGTATCGGCGGCGGGTGCCGGCCTGGCAAACCGCGCACCAGCACCGGAACGCCGGCCCCCGCCGCGGCCGGGCTGCGGCCGGGTCTCAGCGCGCCGCGGTCTGTGTTGCGGCGGGCGTCACGTCCAGGCAGGCGCCCTCGCGGGTTGAGCGCACCCACACGCGCCCGTCCGTGACCACGGGGCGGTTCCAGCACTTGCCCTCGATGGCCTTGAACCGGGCCAGCTCGGAGTACCCGGCGGGCTGCGGGTCCACCAGGACCACCTCGCCGCGGTCGGTCAATGCCACCAGCACCCCGCCGGCGAGCACCACGCCGCCGGGGCCGAAGTCTTTCTGCGACCAGACCACGCGGCCGGTGGCCAGCTCGACGCACTTGAGCGGGCCGGAGCCGTATTCCTTGAAGCTGAACATGCCGTACAGGTACCCGTCCTTGACCACCGGCGTGCTCCAATGGTTGGCCAGTTCGTTGCCGGTCTTGCGCCACAACTCGGTGGATTTCCAGGTGTCGCCCTCCCGGCTGATGCGGTAAGCGCCGGCGCCCACCCCGTATCCGGCCGAGCAATAAACGAGGTCACCGCTGACGACCGGCGAGGCGGCGGTCGAGACGCTGAAGCGGTAGGGCTGGCGCCAGAGCTCGCGGCCCGTGGCCACCTCGCAGGCCACCAGGCCGAACTGGGTGAAGAAAATCACCTGCCGGACCCCGTGAATCGTGGCCAGGGTGGGTGTGGCGTGGGTGGGCGTTTCGGAACCGCCTTTCCAGACCACGGCGCCGTCGGCTTGCCGGAAGGCGAGCAACGATTGCCCGGCGCCGCCCCCGGCCACCAGCACCAGGTCGCCCTCGAGCACGGGCGAGGCGGCGTTCTGCCAGGAAATCATTTTGCCGCCGAACCCGGCCAACAGGTCGTGCGCCCAAACGGGCGCGCCCGTGGCGGCGTTCAGGCAGTGGAGCTTGAACCGGCTGTCGAAGACGAACACCCGTTCGCCCGCCACGGCCGGGGTGCTGCGCGGGCCGTCGCCCCCCTGGTTGTCGGGGGTGCCGGAATCGCCGCCGCCATCGTACTTGGCGGGGTTGAGCGGCGCGGTCCACAGCTCGCGGCCCGTGGCGGCGTCCAGGGCCACGCAGACCTCCATGAGGGCGCCGTCCACCTCGCGCCGCACCACGGTGAAGGCGCGGCTCCCGGCGACCGCCAGTATGCTGAAGCCTCCGGGGGTGGGCGTCTTCCAGAGCACTTTCGGCGGGTGTGCGGACCAGTCGGTGGCGATGCGTGCCGGGGTGGCGCCGTCCCAGGTGGGGCCGTGATATTGCGGCCAGTCGGCGGCCGAAACCCCCAGGGCATTCAGGGTCAGGGCCAGTCCGCCCAGGCCCGCAGCGGTGCGGTGGACAACGTATTTCATGCGCGGGGATAGTGCCCGCAAACGCCGCGGCGTCAAACCCGCCCCCGGCTTCAGCCGGGCGGTGGCGGTCCGGCCTCGAGCCGCGCCGACACCTCCTGGGCGAGCACCTCGTAGGCGGCGGCGCCGGCGCTGTAGGGGTCGTAGGCGATGATGGGTTGGCCGTGGCTGGGGGCCTCGGCCAGGCGGGTGGTGCGGGGGATGACCGTGTCGAACACCAGTGCCTGGAAGTGCTCCCGGACTTCGGCCACGACCTGCTGGGAAAGGCGTGTGCGTCCGTCGAACATGGTCATCACCACGCCCAGCAGGCGCAAACGCGGGTTGGCGCCGGCACGGATTTGCTCCAGCAGACGGGTGAGCAGGGTGAGCCCCTCGAGGGCGTAGTACTCGCACTGCAGGGGTACCAGGAGGAAATCCGCGGCGGCAAAGGCGTTGAGGGTGAGGATGCCCAGCGAGGGCGGGCAATCCACCAGGATCAGGTCGTGCGTGGCGGCCTCGCGCAGCGGGGCGAGTGCGAGCGCCAGCCGGTGGAGATGGTTCTCAAGCCGGGGCAACTCGACGTCCGCCCCGCACAGGTCCACTTCGCTGGGGATGACCTCGAGCCGCTCGAAGGCGGTGGGGCGGATGCGCGACGCCAGGGGTTCACCGCCCAGGAGCGCGGTGTAGGCGCTGGCGCCGGGGGTTTTGTCCAGGCCCAGGCCGCTGGTGGCGTTGGCCTGGGGATCAAGGTCCAACAGGAGCACGCGCCGACCCAGCGCGGCGAGGCAGGCGGCGAGGTTGACGGCGGTGGTGGTTTTGCCCACGCCGCCTTTTTGGTTGGCCACCGCGAGGACCTGGGTTGGCACGGCGGGATTAAAGGCGTGCGGCGGGCCGGCTTCAAGGTTTTCGGACCTGCCGGCCGCCGCGTCGGGTCCTGCTGAACCTGGTTTAATCTGGCGGTCTCCCCAAAAAGCGCTGGCCCGCCGTGAGGCGGGCCAGCGACCGTAACCGGCGTGTCGAACCCTACGGCCTTGGCGGCCGCGCGAAGGCTCAGTAGTAATCGGTGGTCTTGCGCGGGCTCTTGTAGGAATACCAGCGCAGGTCCGGGTCACCCTTGACGGTGGAAATGTTGAGCTGGTAGTCGCGGGCCGTGATTTTGAGGTTCTTGATCTTCGGACCGGTCCACTTGTGGATTTCCGAGTGGCCGTCCGCGAAGGCAAATCCGCAGGCGCCATTGTGGTAATTGGCGGGGATGTCCACGATATTGACCGAGCTGTTGGGCGGGAAGCAGCCGGCGTCGTTGATGCTGTCGGGGAATTCATCCACGTACACCCACGTCTCGGTCGGCCCCGGGATGGTCAGGTCGGAAGCGCGGACGGGATGGGCGTAGATGCTTCCCATGGGACCCGTCTCGGCGTTCCCCTCGCCCACGAGGATGTTGCCCGAGACGCTCCGGACGCGCTCGGTCCAGCCCCTGGCCCGCTGGGCGTTTGAGACGTACTTGTCTGCCGGGCACTTGTACACGTTCTTGGAATTGGCGAAGTAATTCGCCAAGATGGCGTAGCGGGGATCCAGAAGGTACAGGGTGTTCGTGTTGTCCGGGCTGGTGGTCCAGTCCAGCCACCCCGTCACCCAGGGACGCTCCTTGGCGTTACTGCCCGGCACGAACCCCCCGTGGTAGGCCCCGGGGAATTTGTCGTTGTTGTCGCCCTGGTACATGTGGTTGGCGAGCATCAGTTGCTTGGTGTTGTTCATGCACACGATGCCCGTGGCCTTGGACTTGGCCCGGGCCAGCGCCGGCAGGAGCATTCCGGCCAGGATGGCGATGATGGCAATGACCACCAGCAGCTCGATCAGCGTGAACCCGCCCCAGGTCCGGCGGGTGTGGTTGGTTTGGCAGCTTTTCATGTCAGCAAGTTACTTCGGGGTTACGGGTTGACGACCGGCCGACTTTCTCAACCGCTCCGCCCGGCGTCAACGTCTCGCTGCGGAGGTTGCCTGCGGCAAAACCCCACGCAGCGGGACCCCACTAATTCAACCGCGGCACGGTGTAAATGTGCGTCTGGCCGCACAGCCCAAAGTGGCCTTGCCCCAATGGACCGGTCCTCCAGCCCCTCATGGCGGCGGGCCGTGGGCGTGATGACCTTCCACGGTTGTGACGCCGCGGGGTACGCCCGGACATTTCACACTCTGGTAGCGCGGATTTCCAATCCGCTGTATTGCCTGGCTTCCAGCCTGCGGCGCGCTCGCCAGGGGAGGCGGGGGGGAGATTTGACACCCAGCCGATTAGAAATCGGCGCTACGGCAGGTTGGAAACCTGCGCTACGGCGGCTTGCCCGCGCCACCATCCGGGTGGTGTGTGAAAAATGCGGGCTAGAAATGGGCTTCGGTCTGACGCGGAGAAACCCGGGAGTACCAACTCAAGTCGGGGTCTCCCCGAACCGTGGTGAAGTTGTTTTGTGCCTGGAAGATGACGCCGTCCAACCCGTTGCTGCGCCGGGGCTTTTTCATCGTTGGGCCAATCCACTTGTGGATTTCGGAATGCCCGTCCGCGAAAGCGAAACCGGCGGCCAGGTTGTGATACGTCGCCGGGGCGTCCGGGATGTTGGTGGGCGAGTTGGGCGGGAAGCAGCCCGCGTCGTTGATGCTGTCCGGGTGCTCATCCACGTACACCCACGTTTGAGCCGGACCGGGAATGAGCAAGTCGGCGGCGCGGGCCGCGCCGCGGTACATCTGGAGGTTGTTGGGGCCGCTGGGCCCGCCTCCCAGCGTGGTCCAGCCGTTGCCTTCCCCGATGTAGATGTTACCCGACACACTGCGCACCCGCTCGGTCCAACCCCGAGATCGCTGAGCCGGGGAGACATATTTATCCGCCGGGCATTTATAGATGTTCTTGGCCCCGGAGAAATAGTGCGCCAACACCGCGTAGCGCGGGTCCAGCAGGTAAATCGTGTTAGTGTTGTCCGGGCTGGTGCCCCAGTCCAGCCACCCGGTCACCCAGGGACGCTCGCGGGCGTTGGACCCCGGCACGAACCCGCCGTGGTAGGCCCCGGGGAATTTGTCGTTGTTGTCGCCCTGGTACATGTGGTTGGCGAGCATCAGTTGCTTGGTGTTGTTCATGCACACGATGCCCGTGGCCTTGGACTTGGCCCGGGCCAGCGCCGGCAGGAGCATTCCGGCCAGGATGGCGATGATGGCGATGACCACCAGCAGCTCGATGAGGGTGAACCCGCCCGTTGACCTGCGGGTGCGGTCGGTTTGGCAGTTTTTCATGGCAACAACTCGATTGACGGTTCTGCGGAACGTTCGGCGTGCACGCCTTTCTACCGGCCAGGCCTGAGTCTGCCTCCCCAGGCGCGGCCCGGACCATCCGGTAGTTTCCCGCAACGCTTGGTACCGGTAAATCATGAACGGCCGGGCGTAAACTGTGTGTTTGGCCGCACAATTGGACGGGGAAGGCTCCGCGGCGGCGGCGTGCCGGTTCAAGGCGCCTACCGCAGCGTGCGCAGGGCAATCAAGGCCACCCGTCTCGTGCCGCCGCCCGGTGTGGAACTGCCCGTAATGCCCGCGCCGGTCGAAGGTCGGATACGAATGGACCCGCACGTCGTCCCGCAGCCCCTTGGTCAACCGGCGCGCCCCTCCCCGTGGCGGTGGGGATCAACCCCAGCCCGCCCGCGAAGTCGTCCGCCACGAGGCGGGTGCCGTCCGGGCTGGGGGGAGCCCACAACCTTGGGCCGGGTTCAGTGACGCAGCCAGGGCGTTAGCAGCAGGATCAAGGTGCCCAGGGCAATTCGGTACCAGCCGAAGCCGCGGAAGGTGTGGGTGCGCACAAAGCCCAGCAACCATTTGACCGCGAGGAAGGAGACGACCGCAGAAACCACGGTGCCCAGCGCCAGCAGGACCCAGTCTTCCTGCACTCCGGCGGGTGCCGGATGCAGGAGTGCCCGGGCAATCTTCAGGCCGCCCGCCGCCAACATGGTGGGGATGCCCACCAGGAACGAAAACTCCGTCGCCACTGGCCGGCTCAGACCCAGGGCGAGCATGATCAGAATGGTCGCCCCCGAGCGCGAGGTGCCGGGGAAGAGCGCGGCCAACAACTGACCCAGGCCCACCGCCACGGCCACGGGCCAGGTGATGGTGTCGTGCGGGACACGGCCGGCCAGAAAGTGTTCGGCCACGAGGAAGAGGACCCCGCCCGCGATGAGCGCCAGGGCCACGGGCAGGGCCGTTTCCGGCAGCTTGAAATTGAGCTGGTCCAAGACCACCCCGCCCGCGCCGGTCAGGGCGAAGGCGGCGGCCAGTTTCAGGGCGAAATCCCGGGCAGCGGCCTCGCGCCAGCAACGGGCGATTTGGCGGAAACGCTCCGGGAACAGGGGAATGACCGCCACGACTGCGCCGCTTTGGATGAAGATGTTAAACAGGTCGCTTTGGCGGGGCAGCCATTGCTGAGCGAGGAGCAAATGGCCGGTCGAAGACACGGGCAAGAACTCGGTGATCCCCTCGATGAGCCCCAGCAAGACGATGGCGAGCCAGTCCGGCACGCCGCGTTTAGACGCGAAACGCACCTGTCTGGCAAGCGACAAACTGGTTTACCACCCGGGATAGTGGCCCGAGCTCCGGGGCGTTCTTTCGCCGGGTTCGGGTCCTACCGGGGGCGAAACCGCCTGCCCGGCAAAAATTTTTTTGCTGTCCGAGCCGGTAGTGGTGGGGCCCGGTCAATGCTGCAACCAACTGCAAGAAAGCCAGTTGAATGACAATGAAGCCGCCGCCAACAAACAGGACTTGCCCTGAATTGCCCTGCCAAAATCAAGAACCGCTTGACTAGAGGCGGGGCGTGGTGTTTTCTACGGCCGGTCTGCGGGACCGGCTTTCGGGCAAACGAACAAAAGTGTTCTTTGAATGCCCAATCAATTTCCGGCCCTGGCTCCGTACCGGTTGGGGTCGGAACATCCCCGTAGTCCTACAGTTGTACTCTGAAAACTCCCCGGGTCCGAGACCCTTCCCCAGGGTCCGGACCCGGTTCTTTCTTTCGCGGGGCGATCGGGTTTTCCTGGTTGCCCCGTTTTCTTTTGGCGGGGCGTGGTCGAGGCTACGTCGTCAGCCCAGGGTCCAGCCCTGGCGGTAGATGCGGCGGATGAACTCGTTGGCCTCGGGCAGGTTGGGGAACTTGAGGTTGGCGGCGTCCCACTCGAGCTTGCGCCGGGTCAGCAGTTCCCGCACCTGCACCCGCAGGGCGATGTTGCCCAGGAGCACGGTCTCGGCCAGCGGCCCGGCCCAGTCGAAGTTCGAGCCGGAGGGTTTGCCGCTCTTGCACGACTCCACCCAGTCCTTGTAGTGCCCGTCCACGCGCGGGATGGAGCGGGGAATCTGCCCTTCGACCTCCTTGCGGAGCGACTCGGGGTATATCCGGGTCCCGAGGATGAACCCGCGTTCGCCGATGAGCAGCCGGCCGTTGTCACCCATCAACTCGCCGTCGGGCAACTCGGGCGGCCGGGGCGGTCGCAGGCCCCCGTCGTACCAGACCAGTTTCAGCGCCGGCATTTCGACCTCCCCGGCGCCGCGCCCGGACAGGCCGCGGACATGCGGGTTGTTGGCCTGGATTTCCGGGCCGCGGGCGGGGAAGTGGTAGGTGACCATCGAGCCCAACGGGTAGGTCTCCTCGTTGACGCGGGTCGAGCTGGCCTGAACGCTCAAGGGCGCGCCCAGCTTGAGCGCGCGGAACACGGGGTCGAAGGCGTGACAACCGATGTCGCCCAGCGCGCCGGTACCGAAATCCCACCAGCCCCGCCACCGGAACGGGTGGTAAGCGGGGTGATACGGCCGCTCCGGGGCCGGCCCCAGCCAGAGGTCCCAGTCCAAACCTTCGGGCACTGGCGGGGTCTCCTTGGGCCGGCCCACGCCCTGGGGCCAGTACTCGTTGAACAGGCCCTGCGAGGGCCGGTCGGTCCAGATGTGCGCTTCACGGATGGGGCCGATGGCGCCGGACCAGACGATTTCGCACAGCCGCCGGGTATCCTCGGAGCCGGCGCCCTGGTTGCCCATCTGGGTGGCCACCTTGCGGGCGCGGGCGGCGAGGGTGACCTGACGGGCCTCCCAGACCGAGTGGGTGAGCGGCTTTTCGCAATAGACGTGTTTGCCGCGCGCCAGGGCGGCCATCGAGGCAAAGGCGTGCATGTGATCGGGCGTGGCCACGACCACGGCGTCAATCTCCTTCACCTCGTCGAGCATTTTGCGGAAGTCCTTGAACTGTTTGGCCTGCGGGTAGCGCTTGAACGTGCCGGCCGCGTGGCGCCAGTCCACGTCGGCCAGCGCCACGATGTTCTCGCCGGGGCTCTCGCGCATGATGCTGGCCAGGTCGGAGCCGCCCTGGCCGCCGACGCCGATGCCAGCGATGTTCAGGCGGTTGCTGGGCGGGGTTTGACCGCGCAGGGCCAGGACCGCGCCGGGCACCACCAAAAACGTGGCGGCGGCGCCGGCGCTGCCGCGCAAAAAGCGGCGGCGGCTCAGGGGCGAGGTCAACGGGGAGTTGGGGGATTTTTCGGTTTTCTTCATTACGACACGAGGGTGGAAGTCCGGACCATGCAACCAGCCCACCGGTAGCCTGTCACGGGCGAAAATGCGGACACGCCCAAGACAGGTGTGTTCCCGTGCGAAAAACGGCGGGTCTGGTGCAACGGAGCTTCCGACGCGCGGAGCGGGGCCGGTCTTCAAAAGCGGGAGCGGGAGACCAAAGAAAGAAGCACACGCGTCCGCGCGACGGGACGACCCAGGTGCAGGTTGACCGCGACCGAGTTTTCGGCTCAGCTTCGCCGCACGCAAGCCGGCTCATGAAAGCGCGCATTTTCTTCTGGTCGCTGACCTCGGCCCTGGCCGGGTTTTTGTTTGGTTTCGACACCGTGGTCATCTCCGGTGCCGAGCAGACCATCCAGAAGCTCTGGGGTCTGAGCGCCGGCCTGCACGGGCTGGCGATGGGCGCGGCGTTGTACGGCACGGTGCTGGGCTCGTTGCTGGGCGGCTGGCCGGCCGACCGCTTCGGGCGTCGCGCCACACTGCTGTGGATCGGGGCGTTATACTTCGTCTCGGCCGTCTGGTCGGCCCTGGCCACGGGGGTGTACTCGTTCAGTCTGGCGCGGTTCATCGGCGGGCTGGGGGTGGGCATCTCAACCGTGGCGGCGCCGATGTACATCGCCGAGATCGCCCCGCCGGCGTGGCGCGGCCGGCTGGCGGGGATGTTTCAGTTCAACATCGTGTTCGGCATCCTGGTCGCCTTCCTCTCGAACGCCCTCATTGCCCGCGTGGGCGGCGACCATGCCTGGCGCTGGATGCTCGGCGTCGAGGCCTTCCCCGCGCTGTTGTACACGCTGCTGTGTTTCGGCCTGCCCGAAAGCCCGCGCTGGCTGCTGGTCCGCAAGGGCGACCTGGACCGCGGCCGCGCCGTGCTGCGGCTGATCGAGCCCGAGGCCACCGAGGACCAACTGCGGGCCGACGCCGATGCCATCCTGGCCAGCGCGGCGCAGGACGGCCCGCGGGGGCGGTTCTGGACCCGCCGGCTGCGGGTCCCCATCCTGCTGGCCATCCTCATCGCATTCTTCAACCAGCTCTCCGGCATCAACGCGGTCCTGTACTTTGCCCCGCGCATCTTCGAGTGGACCGGCCTGGGCCCGCAGGCGGCGCTGCTCCAATCCGTCGGCATCGGCCTCACCAACCTGGTCTTCACCTTCGTCGGCCTGGGGTTGATTGACCGGCTGGGACGGCGGACGCTGCTGCTGATCGGCTCGGTGGGGTACATCGTTTCGCTGGGGTTGACAGCCTGGGCGTTTGCCACCCGGCATTACGCGGTGGTGCCGCCGTGCATCTTTGCCTTCATTGCGGCGCACGCGGTGGGCCAGGGCGCGGTGATCTGGGTGTTCATCGCGGAAATCTTCCCGAACCGCCAGCGGGCCGAGGGCCAGGCCCTGGGCAGTTTCACGCACTGGTTTTTCGCCGCCCTGCTGACCACCGTCTTTCCCAAGCTGGCCGAGGCGCTGCCGCCGGCCGCCATCTTTGCCTTCTTCTGCTTCATGATGGTGCTGCAACTGTTGTGGGTGAAGTTCCTGGTGCCCGAGACCCGCGGCGTGCCGCTGGAGGCGATGCAGAAACGGCTGGGGATTGCCCTGCCCGAATCGGGATAATCCTGCTCCATCCCCGGCCCGTCCCGAATCCCATGACCGCGCCCGCGCCGCTCCGCCCCCTCCGGGCCATCCCAGAGCAAAATCCAAAGGGCCACCCTGAGCGGCGGCTTTCCGTGGAGACTGCCCCTTGAAGCGGCCATGCCGACGGTTTTCATCTACCGGGGCTACCGGGTTGGTTTTTACAGCTACGACCTGGGCGAACGCATGCACGTGCATGTGTTCAAGGCCGGCCGCGAGTGCAAGGTTTGGTTGGACGACCTTTCTGTCGCGTTCAACCGCGGTTTCAAACCTGCCGAACTGCGGGAAATACGCCGTCTGATCGCCGCGCGGCGGTCCGAAATCGTGGCCCGCTGGCTTGAGCATGAACGCCCCCAATCGTAGAGTGCGCTCCATGAAACCGCCTCCCGCCGTGGTCGAGGTCCGGATCAGCGAGACGGAGCTGACTTTCCGCCTCGAAGACGGCCGGTGCATCACCGTGCCGTTGGATTATTACCCCTCCTTGTGCCTGGCCACGCCCGCCGAGCGCGCCCACTACGAAATCCACGGCAGCTCCGTTTATTGGCCGGAGTTGGATGTGGACCTCGGGGTCGAGGGCCTGCTGGCCGGTGCGCGGGAACATCATTTTTACGCCCGGCGCGCGGTCGAAAGGGCGGTACGCCTGGGCCGGCTGCCTCCGAGCGCGCTGGAAGCTCCCCTGGAGCAAACGGTCCGCGGGGGCTGAGCATGTGCCGGGCGGGACGCCACCTCGGGTGTAATGCCCAAAACCTCGGGCCAGCGACGTTCGTTGCCGGCCCACGCCGGGTCACTCCAATCCAGCCGCCCTGACTCTCTCCGCGGAAAACCCCCACCTGGCTGGAAGCCGATTCCATGCAAGATACCCCTGATTCCCTCGTTCTCCCCACCACCAACCACCGGGTCTTCCCGGCCATCGTCACGAGCCTGGCCTTCTGTGTGGCCAGCCTGGCCTCGGCGCTCGCTGCCGGCGACGCCTCCGCGGTCTCCCCGACACCCACCTACGCCGAACCCTGGCGACCGCAGTTCCACTTCTCCCCGCCGCGGAACTGGATCAACGACCCCAACGGCCTGGTCTTCTTCGCCGGGGAGTACCACCTGTTCTACCAGTACAACCCCTTTGGCGACCGCTGGGGGCACATGAGCTGGGGCCACGCCGTCAGCCGCGACCTGGTCCACTGGGAGCATCTGCCGGTGGCGCTGCGCGAGGAAAACCAGGTCATGATCTTCTCCGGCAGCGCGGTCGTGGACCGGCAAAACACCAGCGGCTTCGGTCGCCCCGGCCGCCCGCCCCTGGTGGCCATCTACACCGGCCACCACACCGACCGTCCCCGACAGGACCAGCGCCTGGCCTTCAGCACCGACCGCGGCCGCACCTGGACCCCGTACGCCGGCAACCCGGTGCTGGACATCGGCGAGGCCGACTTCCGCGACCCCAAGGTGTTCTGGCACGCCCCCACCCGCCGTTGGGTGATGGTCGTGGCGTGGCCGGTTCAACGCAAGGTGCGGTTCTACGCCTCGCCCAACCTCAAGGACTGGACCCATCTGAGCGACTTCGGCCCCGCCGGCGCCACGGCCGGGGTTTGGGAATGCCCCGACCTGTTCCCCCTGGCGGTCACACCCGAGCCGGTGGGCCGGGCCAACGCCGCCGCCGGCCGCTCGAAGTGGGTGCTGATTGTCAACATCGGCGCCGGTGCGCCCGCCGGGGGCTCCGGCTGCCAGTACTTCGTGGGCGACTTCGACGGCCAGCGGTTCACGCTCGACTCCAGCTACCCGCAGCCGGAGCCCGAGTTTGTTCCAGCCGGCCGTGTCCTGGCCGACTTCGAGGGCGACGACTACGCCGACTGGCAGGCCACCGGCGCGGCCTTCGGCGCCGCCCCCGCCCGCGGCACCCTGCCGAACCAGCAGCCGGTCGAGGGCTTCCGCGGCCGGGGCCTGGTCAACACCTACCTCGGCGGCGACGCCGCGCAGGGCACGCTCACCTCGCCGGCGTTCACCCTGGACCACGACTACCTGAGCTTCCTCATCGGGGGCGGCCGGCACCCGGGCCGCGCCTGCCTGAACCTGCTCGTGGACGGCCAGGTGGTCCGCACCGCCACCGGTGACAACGCCGAACGCCTGGACTGGAAAAGCTGGGACGTGCGCGATCTGCGCGGCCGCACCGCCCGCCTCGAAATCGTGGACCACGCCACCGGCGGCTGGGGCCACATCAACGTGGACCACCTCCTCCTGGCCGACGCCCCCGCCCGCCCCGCCACCCGACCGGCGCTCTGGGCCGATTGGGGCCGCGACTTCTACGCCGCCGTCTCCTGGAGCGATGTGCCGCCGCGCGATGGCCGCCGGCTCTGGATCGGCTGGATGAGCAACTGGGAATACGCCGCCGACGTGCCCACCCAGCCCTGGCGGGGCGCCATGAGCCTGCCGCGCGAGCTGTCCCTGTGCGCCACCGCCGAGGGGCCCCGCCTGAGGCAACAGCCGGTGCGGGAATTGCGCCGGCTCCGCACCGCCCACCGCGCCGCCCGCGGCCTCACGATGGACGAAGTCAACACGCGGCTGGCCGGTCCCGCCACCGCCGGGCCGCGGCTCGAGTTCGACGTGGAGTTCGCCGTGCAGGGCAACGGCCGGTTTGGCCTGGAGGTCCACCGCGGCGCGCAGGAGCGCACCCGCATTGAATGCGATCCGGCCGCCGGCCGCCTCCGGCTGGACCGCTCCCGCTCCGGCCGCACCGATTTCCACCCTGCCTTCCCCGCCGTCTTCGAGGCGCCCCTGCGGGTGCGCGACGGTCGGGTGCGGCTCCAGGTCTGGTGCGACACCTCGTCGGTCGAGGTCTTCGCCAACGACGGCGAGACCGTGCTGACGGCGCTGGTCTTGCCGGCGCCCACGAGCACCGGCTGGGCCGTGTTTGGCGAGCCTGGCGACCCGAGGGTCGTGCGGCTGGACGTGTGGCGGCTCCGGCGCGCCTGGCGATGAAGCGGGTGCGGGTGGGCGGGCGGGAGGTTCGGTTGGACAAGCCCGCCGGCTTCGGGCTATCTGGGCGTGATGCAAACACGGTTCGTTGCCCTGGGACTGGCGGTGCTGTTCACCGCGGCGGGCGGGTGCCGCCGCGCCGGGTCATCTGCCGGCCCGGCCGAGACCGCGCGCGAGCCGCGGCCGTTGCACCTGGACCACGCGCAACCGCGGCTGCCCACGCTCAAGTTGTGGCTGGGCGGGCAGGAAATCACCGCCGAGGTGGCGCGCCGCACGGTCGAGGTCGCCACCGGCATGATGTTTCGCACCAACCTGGCGGAGAACGAGGGCATGTTGTTCGTCTTCGTCCGCCCGTTCCGCGCGGCCTTTTACATGCGCAACACCACCGTGCCGCTCACCGCCGCCTACCTCGCCCCGGACGGCACGATCCTGGAATTGCACGACCTGGAGCCGCTGAACGAAACGCCCGTCACCGCCGCCACGGAGAACGTCCAGTTTGTGCTCGAGATGCCGCGGGGCTGGTTCGCCCGGCACGGCGTCCAGACCGGCGCGGTGGTGCGCACCCCGTACGGTGGCTTCCCGGAGGTGGATTGGCTCACGCTGGGCCCGCGCGCGCGGACGCCGCCCCGCCCATGAAGGTCGCGCTGGCCCAGCTCAACACCACGGTGGGCGACCTCGAGGGCAACGAGGCCGCCCTCCGCGCGGCCTACGCGCGCGGCGTGGCGGCGGGCGCCGAGCTGGTGGTGGCGCCCGAGCTGGCCACGACCGGGTATCCGCCCCGCGACCTGTTGCTGCGGCGGGGCTTTGTGCGGCGCAACCTCGAGGTGGTGCAGCGTCTGGCGGCGACCACCGGCGCCACCGGCCTGGTGCTCGGGTTTGTGGGCGAAAACCCGGTCCGCCCCGGCCGCGAGTTCACCAACGCCGTGGCGCTGCTCCAGCACGGCCGCATCCTGGCCACCCGCGTCAAGATGCTGCTGCCCACCTACGACGTGTTCGACGAGGACCGGTACTTCGAGCCGGCCGCCGAGAACCCCCCCGTGCCCTTTAACGGCCTCCGGCTGGGCCTGACCGTGTGCGAGGACCTCTGGAACGACGAGGATTTCTGGCCCGACCGCCGTTACCGCCGCAACCCCGCCGCCGAGCTGGCCGCCGCCGGCGCGGACCTGCTGCTGAACGTCTCCGCCTCGCCCTGGCACCTGGGCAAAAACCGCGTCCGCCACGCCATGCTGGCCAGCCTGGCGGCCAAGCTGCGCCGGCCGCTGGTGTACTGCAATCTGGTGGGCGGCAACGACGAGTTGATCTTCGACGGCACCAGTCTGGTCTTCGACGCCGCCGGCCGGGTTGTGGCCCGTGGCGCGCGCTTTGCCGAGGATTTTGTGGTGGCCGACACCGCGGCCCCGCCCGCCCCCGCCGTGCCCGAGCCGGCCGACGAGGAGAAGTTGCACGGGGCCCTGGTGCTGGGCGTGCGCGACTACCTGCACAAATGCGGCTTTACCGACGCGGTGCTCGGGCTCAGCGGCGGCATTGACTCGGCGCTGACCGCCTGCCTGGCCGTGGACGCGCTGGGCGCGGAACACGTGTGGGGAGTTGCCCTGCCCTCGCAATTCTCCAGTCGCGGCAGCCTCGAGGACGCCCGGCAACTGGCGGCCAACCTGGGCATCCGTTACGACGTGATCCCCATCCAGGCCGCGTTCGAGGCGGTCAAGCACGCGCTGGGCGGGGTCTTCGCCGGCCGGCCCGAGGACACGACCGAGGAGAACCTCCAGGCGCGGCTGCGGGGGGTGTTCCTCATGGCGTTGTCGAACAAGTTCGGCGCGCTGCTGCTGACCACCGGCAACAAGAGCGAACTGGCCGTGGGCTATTGCACGCTGTACGGGGACATGTGCGGGGGCCTGGCGGTGATCAACGACCTGCCCAAGCAGTGGGTTTACCGGCTGGCCCGCTGGATCAACCGCGAGCGCGAAATCATCCCCGCCGCCTGCCTCACCAAACCGCCCTCGGCCGAGTTGCGGCCCAACCAGACCGACCAGGACTCGCTGCCGCCGTACGAGGTGCTGGACGCAATCCTCGAGGCGTACGTCGTCGAGGGCCGTTCGGTGGCGGAGATTCTCGCGGCGGGCTTCGATGCCGCCACGGTGCGCCGGGTGGCGCGGTTGATTGACCAGAGCGAGTACAAGCGCCGCCAGGCCGCGCCGGGGCTGAAGGTCACCAGCAAGGCCTTCGGCATCGGGCGCCGCCTGCCCATCGCCCAGCGGTACCGGGAGGTCTGAGCGGCGCACGCTCCGGCCGGGGCCGGTAATCGCCTTGCCGGCCCGCGCGCCTCGCCTAGCATGGGCGCACGGCGGGCGAACGGGCGCGGCGCCCGCACCAGCCAAACCACGGACATGGTACGCTCAGCGGCATTCACCACCCAGGGCCGCCTTCACACGAAGGACATCGAGGCCTTTCTGATCCCGACGCTCCTGTCGGACACCAACCTGTTCTTGTGGGTGGACCTGGAGAACCCCACGCCGGAGGAGACCAAGTTCTACCTCGAGGACGTGTTCCACTTCCACCCGCTTTCGATCGAGGACTGCGTGACCGAGAGCCCCTCGCCCAAGGTCGAGGAATACACGCCCAAGGAGGGCGACCTGTTCACGCCGTACCTGTTCATGGTCATTCATGCCGTGGACTACAGCCGGGCGGACGGGGTGTTTGCCACGAACGAACTGAACTTTTTCCTCGGGAAAAATTTCCTGGTCACTTACCACGTCCGCCCCATCAAGGCCCTGGCCCAGGTGGCCGAGCGCTGCCTGCGCAGCAACGTGCACATCGCCCGCGCCCCGGACCGGCTGGCCTACGCGCTGCTGGACGTGATCGTGGACCACTACAAGCCCGCCCTGGACGAGCTGGCGCTGGAGATTGCCGCGCTGGAGGAGCGGGTGTTGCGGGAGCCGGGCAGCGCCGTGCTCAACGAAATCCTCAAGATCAAAAAGGAGGTCGTGCACCTGCGCCAGATCATCGGCCCCCAGCGCGAGGTGCTGGCCCGCTTCGCGGCCGGCGAGTTCAAACTCATCCGCGCCCACCTGGTGCCGTATTTCCGCGACGTGTACGACGCGCTCTACCACATCAACACCCTGGCCCAGGGCTATGCCGATTCGCTCACCGGCATCCTCCAAGTGTACCTGAACATGTCCTCGAACCAGACCGGCGAGATCATCAAGGTGCTGACCCTCATCACCGTCATCACCACCCCGGTCATGGTCTTCGGCACCTGGTACGGCATGAACTTCCAGAACATGCCCGAACTGGCCCGCGGCTACGAGGAGGTCATCCTGGTCACCCTGGCCACCACGGCGGCCACCATCTGGTACTTCAAACGCAAAAAGTGGCTCTGACGCCCCCATGCCGGCCGCCCCGTCCAGTTTCCTGGAAAAAATCCTCGGCCGCCTCGACCGTCTGGACCCCGAGGGCCTCCAAACCGTGGTCCAGCGCCTGGCCCGCGAGCGGAGTTTCCTGGAGACGCTCTTCAACACCATCGAGGACGGCGTGCTCGTGCTCGACCCCCAGGGCCGCATCCTTTACCTCAACCGCGCCGTTACCCGCCTGCTCGGCCTCCAGCCCGACGCTGTCGAGGGCAGCCCCATCGCCACCCACGTGCCCGAAGTGGACTGGGCCCGCGTCCTGGCCCTGCACACCCCCGAGGCCCGGGGCAGCCTCCGACTCGAATTCGAGGTCGCCTTCCCCCGGCCGCGCTTCCTGCGCCTGGTGGCCACCCCCTTCGAGAGCGCGGCCGCCGGCCCCCAGGGCCTCGTGGTCATCCTGCACGACGCCACCGAGGCCCGCCAAAAAACCTTCGAGGCCATTGAAAGCGAACGCACCCAGGCCCTGACCCTCCTGGCCGCCAGCCTCGCCCACGAAATCGGCAATCCCCTCAACGCCCTCCACATCCACCTCCAGCTCATGGAACGGGCCCTGCGCAAACTGCGGGCCGAGTCCCACCCCGCCCCGACCCCGCGTCCGGGCCGGACCCGGCGGGCACCGGCGCCCACGGCCGGGGACGTCGCCGAGTTCGCGGACAAGCTCGAACGCTACCTCGCCGTCGCCAAGGGCGAAATCACCCGCCTGGACTACATCGTCACCCAGTTCCTCCAGGCCATTCGTCCCAGCCCGCCCCGCCGCCAGCCTTCCGACCTCAACGCGGTGGTGCGCTCGACCCTCGATCTGCTCCGGCCCGAGCTGGAAAACCGCGGCCTGTTGATCGAGGAAAAGCTCGCCCCCGACCTGCCGACCGCGCTCTTCGACCCCGCCCAGCTCAAGCAGGCCCTGGTCAACCTCATCAAAAACTCGATGCAGGCCATGACCCGCGGCGGCCGGCTCACCCTCGCCACCGGCGCCGGCCCCGAAAGCGTCTGGGTGAGCGTGGCCGACACCGGCGGCGGCATCCCGCCCGACCAGCTCCAGCGGCTGGGCGAACCGTTTTTCACCACCAAGAAAAAGGGCACCGGCCTGGGCCTGCTCATCGTGCGCCGCATCATCCGCGAACACGGCGGCCACATTGACATAGACAGCCACGTGGGCCGCGGCACCACCGTGCGCCTCTGGCTCCCGCTCCAGGAAAAACGCCCGCGCCTGCTCCAACCGGCCGCGCCCGCTCCCGAACCGGCGGCCGCCTCCGCCGAACCCCTCGCCCCACCGGCCACCGGCACCCCGCCGCCCGTCCCATGAGGCGCCGCGACCTCATCCCGTTGCTGCTGGACCAGCCGCGCACGGTCTCGCAACTGGCCCGCGAAGTCCGCGCCACCCCGCGCGAGCTGGCCGACGACCTGGCTCACCTGCTGCGCAGCCTGCCCCACACCGACTTTGCGGCCGAAATCACCCCCGCCCGCTGCCGCAAGTGCGGCTTCACCTTCGGGCCGGACAAGCTGTTCAAGCCGGTCAAGTGCCCACAGTGCCGCGGCACCTGGATCGCCGAGCCGCGCCTGGTCCTGCACCGCCGCAAGCCCGCGCCCGCCCCCGGGTCGGCCGCCGCCCCCGCCGCCGCACCGGAGGGCCCCGATTGGCTGACCCTGCTCGACCACACCGCCGACACCGGCATCGTGGTGACCGCCCCCGACCTGCCCACCCTTTTCAGCCGCGCCGCCTGGGGCCTGTTCAGCGTGATCGGCGACCTCGCGGCCGTGCAGCCGGCCGAAGCCGAAACCGTCAGCCTGGACGCCGACGACCTGCCCGCCCTGCTGGTGCGCTGGCTCTCCGAACTGAACTTCCGCCACATCACCCGGCACCGGCTTTACGCGCGATTCGAGGTGCGGGAGCTGGGGCCGAGCCCGCCGGCGGGGACCTGGCAGTTGCATGCGGAGGTCTTCGGGGAACGGATCGTCCCCGGCCGGCACACCATCTTCACCGAGGTCAAGGCCGTGACCTTCCACGGCCTGGAACTGGCCGAGGTTGACGGCGGCTGGCGAGCGCAGATCATTTTCGACCTCTAAGGCGTGGTTTGGGGTTGGCCGCCGGCCACGCAACGGGTGAAGTCGCGCGGCGCCGGCGGCGGACCCTTCACCAAAAACCACGAACCGGAAACTTGCCATGAAATTCCAGAAGATCGGCGACGCGCTCTACGAAATCCCGGCCGAGGGTGGCATGCGGGTGCCGGCGCGCATTTACGCCACCCCCGCCATGCTCGAGCAAATCACCGCCGACAAGGCGCCCGAGCAGGCCGCCAACGTGGCCCACCTGCCCGGCATCGTCATGGCCTCGCTCGCCATGCCGGACATCCACTGGGGCTACGGCTTCCCCATCGGTGGCGTGGCCGCCTTCGACGTCCGCGAAGGGGTCATCTCCCCCGGCGGCGTGGGCTATGACATCAACTGCGGCGTGCGCCTGATGGCCTCCAAGCTCACCCGGGCCGACGTCCGGCCCCGGCTGCGCGACCTGGTCAACCAGCTCTTCCGCGACGTCCCCACCGGCGTGGGCGCGGCCGGCGCGTTGACCGTCTCGACCGAGGAACTCAAGCGGGTGGTCACGCAGGGCGCCCGTTGGGCGGTCGAACGCGGGCTGGGCACCGAGGCGGACCTCGAGTTCATCGAGGAACACGGCTGCATCGAGGGTGCGGACCCCGCTCGGGTGTCCGAGCGGGCGTGGGAACGCGGCCGCGAGCAGCTCGGCACCCTGGGCAGCGGCAACCACTTCCTCGAGGTGGGTTACGTCGAGGAAATCTTCGACGCGGAGGCCGCCCGGGTGCTCGGGTTGTTTCCCGACCAGGTCACCGTGATCATCCACTGCGGCTCCCGCGGCTTCGGCTACCAGATTTGCGAAGACTACCTGGCGGTGATGGACCGCGCGGTGCGCAAGTACGGCATCCGGTTGCCCGACCGCCAACTGGCCTGCGCGCCCATAGACTCGGAGGAGGGCCGCGCCTACCTCGGCGCCATGTGCTGTGCCATCAACTACGCCTTCGCCAACCGCCAGGTCATCGCCCACCACGCCCGCCGCGCCTTCGCCCACGCGCTCAAGCCCACCCCCGCCGAAATCGGCCTGCGCACCGTGTACGAGGTGGCGCACAACATCGCCAAGTTCGAGGTCCACACCGTCGCCGGCGGCGCGCGCAAGCTCTGCGTGCACCGCAAGGGCGCCACGCGCGCCTTCGCCCCCGGCCGCCCCGAAGTGCCCAGCGCCTACCGCGAGATCGGCCAGCCGGTGCTCATCCCCGGCGACATGGGCCGCTACTCCTACGTGCTCACCGGCACGGCGCGGGCCATGGAGGAGACCTTCGGCAGTACCTGCCACGGCGCCGGCCGCGCGATGAGCCGCGTCAAGGCCTCGAAAGCCGCCCGCGGCCGCAACATCGTGGCCGAAATGGAGGCCCGCGGCATCATCGTGCGCGGCCAGAGCCGCCGCACCGTGGACGAGGAAATCAGCGAGGCCTACAAGGACGTGGCCAACGTGGTGGACGCCTGCCAACTGGCCGGCATCTCGAACAAGGTCGCCCGCCTGCGCCCCATCGGTTGCATCAAGGGCTGAAGCCGGCCGTTGCCTGTTGAGTGGTTCACGCCCCCGCGGGCTCATCAGGCTTGATCAGGTCCCACTTCCCCCGGCGCGGACGGAGGTTCAAGCCGCTTCCGGCCAGGGACATGAGCTGGATTTGGGGGTTGACTGCTGGCCCGTCAAGGATTAGGCAGGCATTGGGAATTCGACTCGGTATGACGGCACTTCTTCTCATGAAACACCGGTTGCCAGACCCCACTCTTCGGTTGTTCCACCCGCCGACCGCGCGGACCGTTTCTCGATCGCCGCTCCGGCCAGGGCCCGCCTTGCGCGGCTGGATCGCGTGGGGCTTGGGGGTGTTGCTCACCGCTGGCAGTCACGCGCTCCTTCACGCCCAGACCTACCTCACCCTGGCCAACGACCCCGGCGTGCTCGAGCTCGCCCCGGCGGCCGCGTTTGATGGCACGCGGTGGCTGATGCTGCTGAATGCGGGTGACCGGCTGCAGGGCCGCTGGCTGGACCGGACCGGTTCGCCGCTGGCCCCGCCGGTCGAGCTGGGCCGCAGCCGGCCGTTGCCGCCCGTCGCCGCGGCGGCCGTCAGCCAGGGGCACTTCCTGACAGTCTGGACCGATGCCGACGGCAGCATTTACGGCGCGGCCGGCACGAACAGCACGCCGCTGGGGGTGCTGGTCGCCGGCACCGAGGCCTCGCCGGTGCAGGTGCGCGGCCTGGCCGGCAGCGCGGAGGGTTTCCTGCTGGTGTTCCAATGGCCCGAGTTCATCGGGAACCTTTACGCCCGCTTCCTCGAACCCAACGGCCAACCGCGCGGCGACCCGGTGCTGGTGATGGACCCGCCCACGCGCACCCTGGAAGACGGCATCGAACTGCCCGCCGTGGTGGCCGGGGGCGGCGCGTTTCTGGTGGCCTGGCAGCGGCATGATTCCCGCCTGGGCAACGCGCCCAACGTCACCGAAGCCATGCTGGTCCGCGTGGGCCAGGGCGGGGCGATTCCCACCCCCGTGCTCACGGTGAGCGAGCGCGCTTCGGCCGACCACAACCCGATTGCGGCGGACTTCGACGGCGAGCGTTTCCTGGTGGTCTGGAACCATAGCGAGCCTGAACCGACACCGTCGACGGAAGGGCTGCAACTCCACGGCCGCTGGATCAACCCGGCCACCGGCCAGGTGGAGGGCCCGCAAACCTCCCTCGTGGCTGAACCGACGAGCCATTTTCCCGCCCTGGCGTGGGATGGCCGCGCGCATCTGCTGCTCTGGCATCACCAGGAATCCGGTGAGGTGCGCGCGCGGTATTTCCGGCGCGACGGTTCGCCCCTGCCCACGGCTCCCACCCTGCCGACCCTGCCCCGGCCGCCCGGTCCTTCGGCGGTTTTCCCGGGGCTGCAATTTGACGGCGAGCGGTTCCTGGCCGTGCTCAATGTCCTCGGCCTGGAACTGGACGAGCACGGTGACGTGGTGGGATTCAGTTCGGGGGACGTGTTTGCCGCCCGGCTGCCGGCCAGCCCCCTGGAGCCCGGCTCGCCGCCGCGCCTGACCTTGCGGCACTGGTCGCCCCAGACCGGGGCCGAGCTGCAGGGCACGGGCACCCCGGGGGTGGTGTACCGGCTGGAGGCCGCGGCCGACCCCGCCGGCCCCTGGACATCCCTCGGCGCCGCCGCACCGGCCGGAGCGGACGGGGCCTTTACCTTCACCGACCCGGACACCTCCCGGCCGCGGCGCTTTTACCGGGCGGTGACCCCGTGAGGGGGTGCGGACGGTTGCGGGCGGAGGCTTCGCGCAAACGCCCGCTTTTACGGCGCCACCGCCGGCGCCCGTGCGTTTTTGCACCGAGGGTTTCGGCGGCAGCCCCGGTCGCTCGGAACCGAGGGACGCTGGTGGTCCGGGGCGTTCGGCTGGGCAACTGACCTCGCCAGCCCCCGCCCGCTCCCGTGACCTTGTTCGGCAACCGTCTCACAACCGCTTCCCCAACGCCTCCGGTTCCCTTTCCGCGTCCTTCAGAATCTTGCTCAACAGACCGAGGCCGATGGTCTCGCTCGCGCGAACCGGCACCACGGTACGACGCCCGCCGGTGCCGCAGGCAGTGGTGGCTGCCCCTGACCCGCAAAACCTCGAAGCCGCGCGCTGCAACGCCGCGATGACCTCGCGCCCGTGCAATCGCGGTAAGCAGGGCATGTTCGGACCGTGACGCGCTGCCCACCGACAAATTCAGTGGCCTTGGGCATTTCCCGCTCCATCCGCTGCAACCGGTTGTTAGCATGCACTCACGAGCGCCAGTCGCTACCGTCGTTCGCCCGCTGCCCAGAGAAAGACGTTCTCGTAACGAACGCTTCCATCCGCACGCATGTGGGCTCGGTCGGCGTTTGCGTAAACGGCGCGAACCGCAGCCTCGCCGCTATGTGCAATGGCCGCCTGATTGACGCCCGCGCTGGCATTCCCGCGCCACGATGCTTCGGTGCTGGGGAAGACAAAGGGACAGGCGACCTCGCCTTCCTCAACGACGCGCAAACCCGCGCCGTGCAGGAGAGCCGCCAACGCTCCCGGCTCGGACAGGGCACCCGGGTGCGGCGGTGGAGCACCGGGCGGCGGGGGTGGCATCAACGGCCCGAGCGCTGGCATCACGGCAGTTAGAAACTCGCACCGTTCCGGCGGTCCCCAAGCGGTCACGACGACCCGCCCGCCGGGCCGCACGACGCGGACGAGCTCACGCATGGCAGCCGCCATGTCTTCGGCGTAGAAGACACTGTTCACCGCCGTGACCGCATCGAAGCTGGCGTCGGCGAAGGGCATGGCTTCGAGGTCGCCCTCCCGCACGTCGGCTTCAGGCAAACGTTGCCGAGCTATGGCCAGCAGCCCCGGCGAGGCGTCGAGGGCGGCCACCTGCGCACCGCGGAGGTGGGCCAGCAGCGCGAGGAGTCCTGCCCCGCACCCGGCATCAAGCAGGCGCGTGCCAGAGGTCACGCGGGCGGCATCAAGGGCCGCACCGAAAAGCGGCAAGCACACCTGCTCCACGTAGGTGGCCCAGTCCTGAGCACGAGCCCCCCAAAGCTGACCTTGAATCGTTGCACTGCCCATAACCGCTCCCCTTGAGCTTCACGAAATCCAGACATGTGCACCCCAATGACCGCACAGAGCGACAGCCACCCCGCCGCGGTGACGCCCGTGACGCCCGACCACCCGCGCACCCTGCCGAGGTCTGCGACTCTTGAACTGCGAAGCGGAGTGGCGGTTCGCACTGGTGATCTGCTTCGGCATGATCACTCTGACAAGGAACTCCGGAGCTGCGGCGTCAGCAAGAACACCACGACGATGAAGCTCAGGAAGGTACCAATCGGCAAGTACCAAAGGGTCGCAACGCCACAGCAAAGAAGAACCCAACAGCCCAGCGGCGGGCGCATGAGGAAGGCGGCCAAGCCGATGAGCCACGCCATGCCCAGGACAAGGTGGAGGCATTTGATGAACGTGCTGCGCGGCTCAAATCCCACCGCAGACACAATGCGTGACCAGGGGCCAAGCTGACCAGCACGCGGCCCGGAGGTCGGCGTGAGGTAATCTCCAATCACCAAAGCTCGACCGCCATCAAATGTGAGCCAGCCGCCCTGGAACAAGGCAAGCGCAATCACAATCCATTTCGTTACGTACATGTTGGTTATGCGCATGGAGTCGCCGAACAGAATCCATCGAGCCTGCCCCGAGGCTTTTGGGTCAGCGGGAGGATTGGGTTCACGGGTGGAATCTGCGGGGTACGCCCAAACGTGGCAAACCTGATTTTGCACGGTTTTTCAGTTGGAAGCGGCGCCGGGGAGCATGGCGGGTTTGTCAGGTCGGTCGGGCAGTGACCAACCGGATCGTTATTTAGCGCCACATGCGTTTTCCGCCCCCGACCCGGCCGGACCGCCTGGCCAACGCGCCGGGCAATCCCCGTACCCAGGGGTACGCAAGGGACCCGAATGCCCCGCCGCGGCCTTCGAGCCCGAGCGGGACCGTCACCGCGCGCAGGCGAGCCGGGAAGAACGAACCGAACCGGTGACGAGCGGCCGCACCGTCCGGCGACCTTTCCCCCTTTTAACCCACCCCGGCCCCGCCGCCGGTGCTCGGGCGTCATTGCACCGAGGGGGCCGGGGGCATCCCGAGTCGCTCGTACAGCCCGTGGCCGGCGGCCATGTTGCCGTCCTGGATTTTGCGGGCGTAGTGGGCCACGGCCTCCCCGCGCTTCGGGTCTTGCCACCGAGGCGTCCCCTTTGGCAGGCGGCCAAGGGTTGGCGACCCCGGCCGTGTTGGTCGTGCCCCCCGCCAACCGTCCAATCGCCCCGCCGTCCCGCCCCGCGCGGCGGCAAAGTTTTGACGCCCGGCAGGCGGCCCGGTTTGATCTCGCCCATGCGCTTGCGCTTCACAGTTGGGCCGATTTGGGGGCTGGTCCTGGTCTGGGCGGGCGCGCTTGCCCAAGGCCAGACGCTCTTCACCGTGGCCACGTACAATCTGGAAAATTACGTGGACGTGGCCGCTCCGGGCCGGGTGCCCAAACCGCCCGAAGCCCGCGCCAAAATCCGCGAGATTCTCCTCCAAATCCGCCCCGACGTGCTGGCCGTGCAGGAAATCGGCCGGCCCGCCGCCCTGCTCGAACTGCGGGACGCCCTCGCCGCCGCGGGCCTGAACTACCCGCACTGGGAACACGTGGGCGGTTTCGACACCAACATCTTCGTGGCCGTGCTCAGCCGCTTTCCCATCGTGGCCCGCCGCCCCCACACCAACGAGACGTTTCTGCACCAGGGCCGGCGCTTCCAGACCAGCCGCGGCTTCGCCGAGATGGACATCCGGGTCAACGACCGCTACCAGTTCACGCTCTTCACCGCCCACCTCAAATCCCGCCGCGTGGTCGAGTACGGCGACGAGGCGGAATTGCGTCTTCAGGAGGCCCTCCGGCTGCGTGCGCTGATCGAGGCCCGCCTCCAGGCCGACTCGCGGGCCAACGTGCTCGTGGCCGGAGATTTCAACGACACCAAAGACCGGCCGCCCATCCGCACCCTCCTCGGCCGCGGGGCACTGCGGCTGGTGGATGCCCGCCCCGCCGAACGCAACGGCGACAATGCCCCGCCACCCAACCCCGCCTGGGACCCCCGCTGGATCACCTGGACCCACTTCTACGGCAAGGAAGACAGCTACGAGCGGATTGACTACATCCTCCTGAGCCCCGGCATGGCCCGGGAATGGCACCGCGAGGGCAGTTACGTGCCGAACATCCCCAACTGGGGCGTGGCCTCCGACCATCGGCCGGTCGTGGCGGCCTTTTACGCCGAGGACCGCTGAGGCGTCGCGAACAAGGTCATCGGAAACGAGGGGGCAGACCGCTGCCCCGAGGCCTTTGGGTCAGCGGGAGGATTGGGTTCACGGGCGGAATCGGGAGGCACAGCCTGGCGCGGCAAGCCTGATTT